>JAJPZB010000138.1 GCA_021204635.1 Opitutia bacterium
CCCTCCCTCCCATTTAATGCAATAATCGGGGCTTCCCAGGCTCGGGAAATTTTCTCACCACCAACCCAAATCGAGTTTGTGGTGGCAGGAGTCTGTTGCCACAACAATGGCGCGACAACAGACTGTTACGCGTTCCCCACCACTAAGGCGTTTGTTGCCACCACAGACGAAAGGAGTGTTGCGGCATGAGCTCCACTATTGCGGGTGGGAAGAACATTCTCGTGACCTCGGCGGGGCGGCGGGTTTCGCTTGTTCGCGAATTTCAGGCTGAGCTGAAAAAATGGGTTTGTGGTGGCAAGGTCTTTGTCTCGGAGATGAATCCGACGATGGCGCCTGCCACTCAGGTCGCAGACGGTTGTTTCACTGTTCCTCGCGTTCTGAGCCCCGAATATCCGGAAACACTTTTGCGGATTTGCGTAGAAAATGGGATTCGCGTCGTTGTCCCGACAATCGATACCGAGCTCGCAGTTCTCGCCCGTCTGAAAAAGCGCGCAGCAGACGCCGGCGTTTTCATTCTCGTGCCAGACGAAGAGTTTGTTGCGCTTTGTCGCGACAAACGCAATACGGGGGCATTTTTCCGCAGTCTCGGGATTCGCGTGCCGGCAACAATCGACAAGTCGTCGCCCGCTTTCCCGCTCTTTGCCAAACCCTACGACGGTTCGCTCAGCAAAGATGTTTTCATCGTCCATTCCCGCGAGGAACTGACGCCCGAGATAATGAATCATCCCAAACTTATGTTCATGGAACTCATCGATAAAAGGATATACAAAGAGTTTACGGCGGACATGTATTTTGGCAGGGACGGGAAGCTCAAATGTGTTGTGCCTCGCGAGCGTGTGGAAATTCGGGCAGGGGAGATAAATAAAGGCTTTACTCGCGGTGGCTTTCTCTTGGATTTTTTGCGAGAGCGATTTTCGGAAATAAAGGGTTGCGTGGGCTGCATTTGCGTTCAACTCTTTTACGACGAAAAATCGCAAGACGTTGTCGGCATAGAGATAAATCCGCGCTTCGGCGGTGGGTACCCGCTGAGCTTTGGTGCGGGCGCAAATTTCCCGCGAAACATCGTGAAAGAATATTTCTTGGGAGAATCGCTTTCATATTCCGACGATTGGGTGCGGGATCTGCTAATGTTGCGCTACGACGCAGAAATATTTGTTCCAAAATCGAGAAATAGGGGGGGGGTAGCAGTTTTTGATTTAGATGACACTCTCTTCAAAGAATTGGAATTCTTGCGCTCGGCATTTCACGAAATTGCGGAATATTTGGCAGGGGCGGTCGGAGCTAAAGCTCTATATGATGAAATGCTTGCCATGCGCTCTCGCGGGGAAAATGTTTTCAAAAATATTGCCACCCGTTTTGGCGTTTCGGTGGCAGATTTGCTCACCTGCTACCGGAATCATGTCCCGACCCTGCGGCTTACTCCGGAAGTACGTTTTACATTGAAGACTTTGCGTTCTCGCGGCGTTTATCTCGGGCTGATTACTGACGGCCGTTCCCGCACTCAGCGGAACAAGATTCGCGCGCTCGGTCTCGACGAGTTTTTCGACGCCGAAAGCATCGTCGTGTCGGAGGAATTTGGCTCCGAGAAACCGGCGTGCAGGAATTATGAATTTTTTGAGAAAAAATTTCCGTACTCAAATTTTTGCTACGTGGGCGACAATCCGGAAAAGGATTTTATTGCGCCAAACAAATTGGGGTGGGAAAGCGTTTGCCTTTTGGACAATGGCGAAAATGTCCACCCACAAGCCTTTAATGTGGCGCCCGCCGCCGCGCTTCCAAAGAGAAAAATTGAATCTTTATTAGATTTGCTATGAAAAAAGTATCCATAATCATCCCCGTTTTTAACACAAATCCGTCGTATGTAGATGAATGCCTTGAATCGTGTTTTCGTCAAGGGCTCGCAGACGACGAATTTGAAATTATTTTGATCGACGACGGTTCTTCCTCCCCGCCGGAAGACGTTTACAAAAAGTGGTGCACGGCGAAGCAAAATATTGTCCTTCTGCGGCAGAAAAATTCCGGACTGTCTGCAACGCGGAACAGGGGAATCGAGGTCGCTTCGGCAGAATATCTGTGCTTCGTCGATTCCGACGATTCGCTGAACGATAATGTTCTTGCGCCGGCGTTTGTGGCTGCGAAGCGCGACGACTTGGACGTGGCGTATTACCACGGCTACCGGCGAGATTTGGCATC
Source organism: Opitutia bacterium (assembly GCA_021204635.1). GTDB lineage: Bacteria > Verrucomicrobiota > Verrucomicrobiia > Opitutales > UBA953 > Spyradosoma. Next base: position 2,194 of record JAJPZB010000138.1, read on the forward strand.
CACGCAGGAGGTTTGCGACGGAAAGACTTTTTTTGCTGAGCACGACTTTAATCCCGCAGCGTGGAGTTTTTTGGTAAAAGCAAAATTTTTGAAAAAAAGTGGAATACGGTTTTACGTCGGAAAGATTTGCGAGGAGGCTGTTTTTTCCTACGAGATGGTATCGGCGGCAAAGCGCGTGGGGATTGTTTCAGAAGGTGGTTATTGTTATCGATATTCGGAAGACTCTATTTTGCGGGCGCGTGATCCCATTAGGAAAATGAAAACAGCGCGCGGGTTTCTCTTTGCTGCAGAGTTCTTCAATTCTGCCCTTAAGAGGTTGAGCGAAGATCCGAGAGAGAGAGAGAGAGAGAGAGAGAGAAGTATTATCTGCAGACTTTGAAGTGCAGAAATTATTATTTGTTGTTCCTGATTTTCAGGCTTCTCGACCCCGACATTCCGCAAGAATTTGTGTCGGAGATTTTGGAAAATTTGCGCCGTGCCGACATGTTCCCGTTTTCCGCTGAAAACCGAGCCTCCGGCGCAAAATACAAATTGCTCTATCGTGCGCTGACCGGACCTGTGCGCTTTGCCTTTTTCAGGAAGTTGCTAGGCGTGAAACTCATTTATTCCGTGGCAACGTTTTTGTCCGGCGCCAAAAATCTCAAAGCTCGTTCGCGCGGCTGAGCCGCCGGTGCAGGACGTAGTGCGTGCTGCGGCCCGCGCCTTCCTGCCGCAGAATTTTTTTGTCAATCAAATCGCGAATTGCCCGCGCGGCGGTGTCTTGCGAGCACTTGCAAATTTTTGCCCACTTTGACGAGGTGAGTTTGCCCGCGAAACCGTCGAGCATGCGGTTGATGATCTTGCGTTGCGCGGCGTCGAGATCTGTCGCGCGCAGATTTTGCCAAAACGCGGCTTTGTCGAGAGCCGCGCAAATTGCGCTTTCGGAGGTGGCGACAGCGGCAATTAAAGTGCTCAAAAACCATTCCATCCACGGCGACACATCGAGCCCGCCGCTCTGCGTCTTTTCGAGAATTTCGTAATATCGGCGTTTGTCGCGCAGGATTGCGGCAGACATTCCGTAAAATCGCAGCGGCGACTGCTCGGCGCGTGAGAGCATGAGTTCGGTGAGCGCGCGGGCAATGCGCCCGTTCCCGTCCTCAAACGGGTGCAGCGTGAGAAACCACAAATGCGCGATTGCCGCCGCCGCGAGATCGTTGTCGTGGCGATTGTTCAGCCACGCGAGAAAGCGCGACATTTCCTTCGGCAAAATTTCGGCGGCGGGCGCCTCGTAGTGCACGCATTCGCGATTGTGGTGCATGGAGATAACTCGCATTTTGCCGCGTTTGTCGTCGCGGTATGCACCGACCTTGATTTCTTCAACGCCGCTGAATCCTGTTGGGAACAGCAATGAATGCCATGCGCAAAGCCGCTTTTTGGTGACGGCGAGCGAGTAATTTTGCGTGGCGTCGAGGGCAACTTCTGCCGCGCCTGCAGCCGCGAGATCTTGTTTTTTGGGCGCCGGCACATGTAGCGACAAGCGCTTGGCAACCGATGAACGGACTTGCGACATGTCCAAGAAGACGCCCTCGATTTCCGACGATTTGCATATCTCGCGCGTCGCGAGCGCGACAGCCTCGGCGCGTTGTTGCGACAATCCGAGCCGAGAAATTTTTCCCGCAAGTTGCCCCTGCGAGAATGCCGCGCGCTGAAACAACGAAGAAAGCCCTGCGTAATCCCAGGTAAAATTTGGCCATTCCTCGTTCGCGTAGATGTAGAACATGTCGGCAGATTGTACGGGATGCCCGCTTAGTGCAAATATAATCTCCGCAAAATTTGCGGAGATTTTGCGGAGATTATTTTTTATTCCAAGGGTGGGGTAAAAATGCGGTGTGGGTCTGTGGTGAGTTTGTGGTTGGTGGTGGGAGTTGGGTTGGTGGTGGCCACAAACTGCCGCTACGATAAACGTGCCGCAATTGTTGTCACACGGATTTGTTCGGGACTAACGTCCCTCACGG
>JAJPZB010000044.1 GCA_021204635.1 Opitutia bacterium
GGGGACCGCGATAGCGGTGAGGGAGTGTGTTCGTTGAACGTCGCCTGACTCCGCTTCCCACCACCAACTCAACCGCCACCACCAACCCCTCCGAAAAAAAACTCTCCCCGCAAACTCACCTCGCGTGACTTGCCGCCGCCACCAACCCGGCTTCCCACCACCAACCCGCTTCAATCGCGGCGCGTCTTCACAGCGTCGCCTTCGACATCAACTCCATAATATCCGCAAATATACGGAATCCAGAACCAGGTCTCGGTAATTTGAGCGTTGACCAAGACATCGGCATCGTTGTCGCTGAAACACTCGTTCAGTGCCTCTCCGAGATCCAAGTTCACATCGCCAATCGTGAGTTTATAAACGATAAATGCCTCGTGCTTGCCGCCGACGTGTTTGATTTGTTGCGCAGTGCCAAGCTCAAATTCCTCGATGTCAACGATTTTGTTTGACAACACGGGGAAAGTGCCGTGGTCGGTTGTGCACGCACTTGCGAGTGCGAGCGACGAAAATGCGAGCGATAAAAATGCCTTTTTCATTCCGCCGCCTCTTTAGTGTTGACAACCGTCCCGCGAACCTCAACCGCGATTCGGCTGACGATAATTGCAGTCCAGCTCGTGCGATAAATTCCGACATCGACGATCAAATCGCCGCCGCCCTGCTCCAATGCGTCATCAACAGCTTCGTTCAGTTTTGGAATGCCGATTGGGAAAATGAGAAACACGTATCGCGCGGATTCGCCGACCACCATCCTCTGCTTTTTAGATCGGGCGACGCTGATTTTTTCCTGCCCGATGTCGCGAGTTGTTATCATCGTCAGGTCAGTTATGTGAGAAGTACATCCTGTGAGCGCTACTGCACACGCAACACAAAAGATGGAAAAGAAGAGAGGCTTTTTCATCACGCGCCATTTTACCACGCTCGCGCGATTGTGCGAACAAAAATCCCGCCACCAACCCGCATGCAATTTTGGGTCGGTGGTGGCGCGGTGGAAGCCGGGTTGGTGGTGAGAATTTGGGTTGGTGGTGAGAATTTGACTCCGTTGCGGCGGCAAGCTGCCCACCTGCGATGCAGGAAAACCAACGTAATTCTCCCGCTAAGTTAGCGGGAGGGGACCGCGATAGCGGTGAGGGAGTGTGTTGGTTGTGCGTCGCCTGACCTTGCTCCCCGCCACCAACCCAAATCCCACCACCAACCCCTCCGAAAAAAAAACTCACCACCGACCCGGCATTGTGGCGGGGCGGATGTTGCAAAGTCTTGTTGTTTTTGAGACAATCCACCGACTATGAAATTTTTCTCCGCTTTTTTTGCCCTGATCATTGCCGGATTTTTTGTCGCGGGCCCGTTTGATCTGCCGTGCGTGGGCGTGGTTTCTGCGGTCGCAGCGGCGGCGAAAAACGCAGACGAATCCGACGATTTTTCGGTCGGGATTGAAGAGCTTCCCGGGGAAAATTGGAATGCGCCGTGGCCTAAAACGACGAAGCTTTCCGACATGCTTCCCGCGAAAATTGTGGAAGAGGGCGATGGCAAATACATCTACGAGACAGAGCATTTCCGCTTCACGGCAACCGCGCCGATCATGCTTTCCGCAATTCGCGATATTGCGCGCGTCTTCGAGGGCACCCGCGTTGCAAATCTCTCGCTCCCGATAAGTTCGCCGTGCAACTACTATCAGGTCGCGGAAAAGGGCAAGTTGCAGGCGTATTTGTATGAGACGCGCGAGCAATATTTGAAGGCGCTCGACAGCCCGTTATTGTCGCAATCCGCCGGCGTTTGCCACACGACGGACAAGATGGAGACCACGTCAATCCACGTCCCCTTTGAATCGCTCGGCTTGGAAAAAAGCGGCGCAAAATACAAAAAGGCGAACAGCCGCATAAAGGCAAAGACGCTCGCGCACGAGCTGACGCACTTCATGGTGAACCCTGGCGTCGAATACCCGAGCTGGTATTCCGAGGGAATCGCGGAATATGTCGGCGCCACGAAATATCAGAGCGGGCGCTTCGATTTTTCCTCGAACAAAAAGACGCTCGTCGCCTACGTCACGGCATACGGAAACACGAAGGACAAAGGCCAGGAGGGCGGTCGCCACCTCGGGAAAAAAATCGTGTCGCCATATCCGCTGAAAACTTTCATGGAACTTCCATACGAGAAGTTCCTCAGCGGCGATCCCCAGTTTTCATACGGCTTTTCCACGCTCCTCGTTTACTACTTTTTCCACTTGGACGGCGCGAAAGACGCGGCGCGGGCAAAGGAATTTATCCGCTCGCGCAAGGCGATGGAACCGCTTGAGACCTCGTATCAAAAACTCCTCGACGGCAGGAGTTGGCAGGAGCTCGAAAAAGACTTCGCGCGCGGAATGAAGACGCTCGGAATTTCCGTCGAGTTCCCAAAAAGCTGACGCGCGCGACGAAAGCTCCAAACCCCCGATAATGGAGATTTCGCACGACATTCAAGAGGCGGCAGGCGCGGGGCTCGCGTTCTCGGTTCCGTTGTGGGCGTGGGTGGCGTTTGCGGGCTTTGTCGTGGCAATGCTTGCGCTCGACCTCGGCGTCGTGCACCGCCGCGATAAAGCAATTCCGCTGCGCGACGCCGCGATGTGGAGCGCGATATGGGTCGCCCTCGCCGCCGTCGCCTGCATGCTGACCGGCATTTGGCACGGGCGCGCCGTCGCAGAGCTTTTCGCGACGGGCTACCTGCTCGAACTCTCGCTCAGCGTGGATAATCTCTTCGTCTTCCTGATGATTTTTTCCCACTTCGCCGTGCCCGAAGAATACAGGCATCGCGCGCTTTTTTGGGGAATCATCGGGGCTGTGCTTTTCAGGGTGCTCTTCATAGTTTGCGGCGTCGAACTCATACAAAAATTCTCGTGGCTCATATACATTTTCAGCGCGCTGCTTCTTTATTCGGGAATAAAAATGTTCTTCCGCGAGAAAGAAAAAATTGACTTTTCCAAAAGCAAAATGATGAAGCTCGCGGGAAAGACAAATCGCCTCACGCACGGCTATCGCGGCCACTCGTTCTTCGCCATAGAAAATCACCGACTCTGCTTCACGCCGCTCCTCCTCGTCGTCTGCATAATCGAGGCGTCCGACGTCGTTTTCGCCTTCGACAGCGTCCCCGCCGTCATCGGCGTTATCCCGAAAAACGCGTCCTCCGAGGTCGCAATGTTCATCGCGATAACCTCAAATATTTTCGCCATTCTCGGCTTGCGCTCGTTCTTCTTCGTCATCTCCGAATTTATGAATTCGATGAGATTCGTGCGCTTCGGGCTCGGCGTGATTCTCGTCTTTGTCGCAGTAAAATTTTTCTGCGAAGAAACAGGTTGGTGGCACGCAAGCACAAAATTTTCGCTGCTGTTCCTGCTCGTCGTCCTGATTATGTCCGCGATGCTGTCGCGGGCTTTCCCCAAAAAGCAAAAAGAGGATAAAAAACCGTGATCCCGTTTTTCAGAAAAAAACAAAATGACAAAAAAAACGCCGCGCCCGACATAGGCAAAATCGTCGAAAACGAAGGGCTGCCGGACGCCGTGACGGAGGTCGATTCCGCCACAGCTCCGGAGGAAAAAAGCAAGCCCTGGATTGGCGTGGATCTCGACGGAACACTCGCTGAGTGGACCGGTTGGAAAGGGCTTGACAATATCGGAAAACCAATCCCGCTGATGCTCGCGCGTGTGAAATTTTGGCTCGAACGCGGAATCACCGTGAAGATTTTCACAGCCCGCGCAAGCGACGAGGCAAACGGCATTCCGCCGATAAAAAAATGGCTCGCAGACAACGGGCTGCCGGAACTCGAAATCACAAACAAAAAGGATTTCGACATGGTCGAGCTCTGGGACGACCGCGTGATTCAGGTCGTGCAAAATACAGGGAAGCCGTTCCTCTCCATGTTCTCGGCAGGACGCCCCGCCGCCCCAATCCTCCCCAACGAAGATTCGTCTTCCACATTCTACCTTCTGAAAAAACCGGCGCCCCCCGCCGGCAACGGTGGTGGCAACAAAGCGCCGGAGCAGGCAAAGTAGCGCCTTGCGATGGTGGTGGGATAGGGTTAGTGGTGAGGTTTTTTCGGAGGGGGTGGTGGTGAGATTGGGTTGGTGGTGGCGGCAAGTGCTGCGGGAGGTTGGTGTGTGAGTATTATCGGAGGGGTTGGTGGTGGCGGTTGGGTGGGTGGTGGGAAGCAGAGTCAGGAGA
>JAJPZB010000137.1 GCA_021204635.1 Opitutia bacterium
TATCGTGGTCCCCTCCCGCTAACTTAGCGGGAGAATCGCGCATAAATGCGCGAGAGTAATTCCCACCACCAACCCAAGTTCCCACCACCAACCCGTGCCACCACAATCGTGAACGCCGTTAGGCGTGAACAAATCCGTGTGACAACAATCGTGGCACTTTGCTCCCACCACCAACCCAAGATCCCACCGCAGACCCGTGTCTCCACCAACCCGTGCCACCACTAACCCAAGCCCTCACCACCAACCCATTGTCGCCACCACAATTGCGGGCTCGAAAAAGGCGCTCCCGCAGAATCCTGCGAGAGCGCCCGAGATCTATATGATCTATAATATTTTTTAGACCAAATATTATTTGTTGATGTCGCCAATCATCTTGCCACCGAAGACAGCGGTGTCGCCGAGCTGTTCTTCAATGCGGAGAAGCTGGTTGTACTTCGCGATGCGGTCGGAGCGGCTCATCGAACCGGTTTTGATCTGCCCCGCGTTTGTCGCGACAGCAATGTCGGCGATCGTCGAATCCTCCGTCTCGCCGGAGCGGTGAGAAATGACGGCGGTGTAGCGGTTGAACTGCGCCATTTCGACAGCGTCGAGCGTTTCCGTGAGGGAGCCGATTTGGTTGACCTTGACGAGGATTGAGTTCGCGACGCCGAGCTGGATTCCCTTTTTGAGGAACGAGGTGTTCGTGACGAAGAGGTCGTCGCCAACGAGCTGGATTTTGCTTCCGAGTTTGTCCGTGAGCTTTTTCCACGTTTCCCAATCGCCTTCCGCGCAACCGTCTTCAATCGAGATGATTGGATAGCTCGAAACGAGGTCGGAGAGGAAATCGACCATTTTGTCGCCGGAGAGCTTGCGGCCGTCGGATTTCTTGAAGATGTATTGCTTTGTTTTCTCGTCGTAGAATTCGGAGGAAGCGACGTCGAGAGCGACGCAAATATCTTTGCCGAACTTGTAGCCGGCAGCCTTGACAGCGGCGGAGATTGTGTCGAGCGCGTCTTCCACGGAGTTCAGGCGCGGGGCGAATCCGCCTTCGTCGCCGACTGCGGTGTCGAGACCGCGTTTTTTGAGAACGCTCTTGAGGGCGTGGAATGTTTCAGCGCCCATTTGAACAGCCTGATGAATCGACTTTGCGCCGACCGGCATGATCATGAATTCCTGGAAATCGATCGGGGCGTCGGAGTGCGCGCCGCCGTTGATGATGTTCATCATCGGGACGGGGAGAACTTTCGCGTTGGGGCCGCCGAGGTATTTGTAGAGCGGAAGTCCGGTCGCCTCTGCCGCAGCTTTCGCGACAGCGAGGGAAACGCCGAGAATCGCGTTTGCACCGAGCTTTGACTTCGTCTTCGTGCCGTCGAGAGCGAGCATTGCCGCGTCAACAGCCGGTTGGTCGAGAGCGTCGAAGCCGCAGAGTTCGGGGGCGATGACGTCGTTCACGTTGGCGACAGCCTTGAGGACACCCTTGCCGCCGAAGCGCTTTTTCGGGTCGACGCCTTTCTCGAACTGCTTGGCGGGGACGCCGCCGTCGCGGAGCTCGAGAGCTTCGTTCACGCCGGTGGAAGCTCCCGAGGGAACCGCCGCGCGCCCTACTGCGCCGCAGGAAAGTTCGACGTCAACTTCAACCGTGGGATTTCCGCGAGAGTCGATGACTTCGCGACCTTTGATTTCGATGATTGTGGACATAATTTTGATTGTGAAAACAGTTAAGAAGTTCGCTCAGAGTAAATTTTAAACCGCACCAATGCAAGCGGGGAAAAGATGGTTGCGGGGGAGAAAATTTCCGGCGTTGTCAACTTTTTTTCGGGTCGAATGCGTCGCGGAGTGCGTCGCCGAAAACGTTGAGCGCGAAGAGCGTTCCGGCGAATGCTGCGCCTGGCGCGATCAGCAGCCATGGGTAATCTGCCATCGCGTCGGTGCCCTCTTTTATCATCAGCCCCCACGATGTCATCGGCGGCTTCACGCCAAGACCCAAAAAGCTGATGAAGGCTTCGAGGAGCATGATGCCCGGGACGGTCAGCGTTGCATAAACTATCACCGTTCCGAGCACGTTTGGGAAAAGGTGGCGGAGCAAGATTTTCGGCGCCGTTTGCCCCATGCAAATTGCCGCTTCGATGAAGGGCTGCGTCCGGAGTTCCTGGGCTCTGCTGCGGACAATTCTCGCCATTGTCAACCACGAAATTGCGCCGATTGCGACGTAGATCAGCCACAAATCCTGCCCGAAAACGACGGTGAGCAAAATCACGAAAAGCGTGAACGGAAGCGCGTAGAGAATATCGACAATGCGCATCATCGCAGAATCGGCGACGCCACCGAAATATCCCGCCACCAACCCGTAGAAAACGCCGATGACGCACGAAACCGCCGTCGCAACAATCCCGATTTTGAGCGAAATTTGACCACCGTAGAGCAGGCGGGAAAGCACGTCGCGGCCGAGGACGTCGGTGCCGAGCCAGTGTTCCCACGACGGAGCTGCGGGGCCGAGCGAAAGGTCTTGCGCCTCAAAGGGGAACGGCGCGATCAGTGGCGCCGCTGCGCACAGCACGAATATCGCGAGCACGAAAAGCCCTGCCGCCACGCCGCCACGGTTTGCGAAAAAGCGCTCGCGGGAACGCCGCCACGGCGAGACTGCCGATTCCACGGGATTGTGGTGGGGAGCGGCGTCGGGTTGGTGGTGGGAAGCGGGTTGGTGGTGAGCGCCACCGTCGCGGGGTTTGTGGTCGCAGGGATTTGCCATTGTTGCGGGATCCATTTTCACGAGCGCAATTTCATGCGCGGATTGAGTTTCGCGAGAACGATTTCCCCGCACAAATTGAGCGACACGAGAACGGTGGCGTAGAACATCACCGTGCCCGAGATCATCGTGAAATCTCGGTTGAATGCGGCGTTCACGAAGAATTGCCCGAGCCCCGGAATGTTAAACATCGATTCCACCACAAAGGACCCGCTCACGAGCGCCGCCGCCGTTGGCGCAACGTAGGAAACGACGGAGTTCAGCGCGTTTCGCAGACCGTGGACAAAGTAGATTCGCAGCGGCGACAAACCCTTTGCCTTCGCCGTTTTCATGTAGTCGGCTGTCCGCACTTCCAACATCGCGTCGCGCATCATTCTCGCCACAGGCGCGGCGTACGACAAACCGAGCGAGAGCGACGGTAGCACGAAGTCTGCGGGCTCGCTCCAACCGGACGCGTTGAACCAGCCGAGGTGCACCGAGAAAATCAGCACGAGGATGGGGCCCGTCACGAATGTCGGCAGGCAGATGCCGATTGTCGCAAAGCCTGTGGGGACGCGGTCGAGCCACGAGTTTGGCTTCATCGCCGCGACGCAGCCGACGGGGATGCCGATTATGAGCGCGAGGGCGAGCGCGCCGGCGCCGAGCGCGAGCGACACTGGGATGCGGTCCGCGATGAGTTCGTTCACGCTCCAACCGTGGTATTTGTATGAGGGTCCGAAGTCGCCGCGCGCCATGTTGCCGATGAACTTGGCGTATTGCACGGCGAGCGGTTTGTCCAAGCCGTAGTGCGAATTTATTTGCGCCTCGACGGCGGGCGGGAGCGCGCGATCTTCGTCAAAGGGCCCGCCCGGCGCAAATCTCGCGAGGAAGAAAGTCACCGTCGCGACAACAAAGAGCACGGGGATTGCCTCCAAAATGCGCCTGACGATGAAGCGGAACATTTCGCGGAAATTTGCGCCCGTTGCGCGCGGCGGATTTTGCGTTTGTCGTGGCGGGGATTATTCTCGCGCGGCTCGTTCTTCGCGCTCGCGTTCCTGTTGTTCGCGCAGTTCTTCGAGCGTGAGCGCGTGCGAGGTGTCGGCGCGGGTGCCGATTGCGTTGTTCAGAGCGTTGATTTCCACGTCTCGGTAGTTCTGATTTCCCTGCATTCTCGTGGTTCGCTCGGATTCGATTTCGTCCATGTAGCGATCGGCTTTTGTCTCGTCGTGCTCGTATTTGGCAGTCCGCCAGAGCATGAAATATGTGCAGCCGCTGCTTGCGAGCAGGGCGGGCAAGAGGATCGCAAACGCCAAAATCGATTTAATTCTCAGTTTCATTGGGTGGGGTGTTTTTTATTTCGTTCAAAAATTTATCCGATTTCGCCGGCGTTCAAAATCCGAATCTTCCGCCGCCGTTGCCGCCGAATCCGGGCATTCTCCCGCCGAGAGCGCGCATCATGTTTTTCATTTTTCCGCCTTTGAGCATCTTCATCATCTGCCGCATTTGCGAAAATTGTTTCAAAAGCGCGTTGACGTCGGAGACTTTCGTGCCAGAGCCCTTGGCAATGCGTGCGCGGCGGGAGCCGTTCAAAATTTCCGGCCGCGCGCGCTCTTTTTTCGTCATCGATTGGATGATCGCCTCCGTGCGTTTGAGCTTGTTTTCCTCTTTTTCGCCGACTGTGATTCCGCTCATGCCTGGCATCATTTTCATCACGCTGCCGAGCGGGCCCATTTTTTTCATCTGATGAATCTGCGTCAGGAAATCTTCGAAATCGAAGTCCGCTTTTTTCATCTTCTCGGCGATGCGCTCCGCCTCTTTTTGGTCGATCGTTTCCTGCGCTTTTTCGACGAGAGAAACGACGTCGCCCATGCCGAGAATCCGCTGCGCCATGCGGTCTGCGTGGAAAATGTCGAAGTCTTCGACCTTTTCGCCCGTGCCCATGAATTTTATCGGCACGCCGGTTATCGCCTTCATCGAGAGCGCCGCACCGCCGCGCGCGTCGCCATCTAACTTTGTCAAGATAATTCCGGTGAGATTGACGGCCTCGTGGAAATGTTTTGCGACGCTTACGGCTTCTTGCCCGAGAGCGGCGTCGGCGACGAGCAGGACTTCGTCGGGGCTCACGCGCTGTCGCAGGCGCTTTATTTCTTCGATGAGATTTTCGTCAATTTGCAGGCGGCCTGCGGTGTCGAAAATTATGAGGTCGCAGAAATTTTCGGTCGCGAATTGCAGCCCGCGTTCGCCGATTGCGGGAACGTTTTTTTCCGCGCGGTCGCAGTAAAATTTTGCCCCCGTCGTCGTTGCGAGAGTTTCGAGTTGGTCAATTGCGGCGGGGCGATAGACGTCGCACGCGACGAGCGCGGGCTTGTAGTTGCCGCGATTTTTCAAAAGGCGCGCGAGCTTCGCAGCCGACGTCGTTTTGCCCGAGCCGTGCAAGCCCACGAGCATGACTTTCAGCGGGCGCTTTGGCGAAAATTGCGTGCTGTTTTCGCCGAGCAATTTTTCCAACTCGTCGTGGATTATTTTTATCGCCATCTGCCCGGGAGAAACGCTCGCGATGACGTTTTGCCCGAGGCACTGCGCCTTGACGCGCTCGCAAAATTCGCGCGCAACGCGGAAATGCACGTCGGCGGAAAGTAGCGCCGTGCGAACTTCCGCGAGAGCCTCCGAGATGTTCGACTCCGAAATTTTCCCCAATCCGCGCAAATTGCGCAGAGCCTGCCCCATGCGATCTGTCAGACTTTCAAACATTTTGCGCCATGAAACAGCATTCCCGCCCTTGCCGCAAGAACGCGCTTTCTCGCGATAACGCAAAAATTTTGCGGGGTGCGCTCAATCTTGCTCGACGAGTTCCGAAAAGAGCCGCATGAAAATGTCGAGATATTCTTGTAGCGAAAATTTGGATACAATCCGCTCTCTGCTTGCTTTGCCGAAGCGGAGGCGGGCGTCTTCGTTTTCGAGAAAAAATGTTATTGCATCTGCGATTTGTTGCGGATTTCCGGGCGCGACGAGCAAGCCGGTTTCGTGGTTGACGATCAAGTCGCGCGCACCGTCGATGTCGGAAACGATGCAGGGCAATCCGCACGCCATTGCCTCGCGGACGCAGCGCGGCGACGCGTCGCGCGTCGATGGTAGCACAAACACGTCGCAACCCGCCACATACCTCATTCCGTCGCCGACGCCGACCAAGTGGATTTGCGAGCCCGCGGCGCAGGTTTCCGCGAATTTACGATCTTTCTCTTCGTAATCGCCGACAAAAATCAGGTGAACGTTTTTCCCGGCGAGAATTTCCATTGCTTCGAGCAAAAAGCGCAGCCCCTTGCACGGGCGGTCTTTTGTCATCGCGGAGTAGGCGACCCGCAGGCAGTTTTTGCCTTCGGGAACGCCTTTGACCTTTGCCGGATTGACCAATGCGTATTTGCACCAGGCGACATCAAAGGGTTTTCGCGCGACTACGAGTTTTTCTCGCGGAACCCGCTTGGCGAGGAGTTCGACGAGGTATTCGTCGCCCAGCACAATTTTATCGACGCGCGGGTTTAGAATGCTCAGGTAGAAGGAAATATCCCAGGTGGTCGGCTTAAAATTGGCGCCTCGGTAGCCCACGATCTTCACGTTCGTGTTGCGGCATGCAAAATTGGTTGCCGACAAACCTTTGCTCGTGACCGCAAATACGACGTTTACTTTCAGACGCTTTATTATTTTTCGCAGGACAAATGCGTAGCGGAGATCCAATTTTGCCCAAAGATGGGGCGTTTTGATGTATTTTACGCCGGGCAGCGGATGGGGAGGCTTTTCATCGACTGCGCAAAATACGCGATGCCCCTTGCTCGCGACGTGGCGCAAAACGGCGGCATGCGCTCTGTCGGCAACACCGACGTAGAGGAGGCGAATCGTCTTCATCAAGCCAAAGACGAGACCCCCTCTCCCCATTGTCAAGAAAATTTTAGGGATGGCGCGCCTTCGTTAGCGTCTTTTACTTTTCTGCCGAAACTGCTATGGTTCAGATCTCTACTTACCCCAAGAAACCCAAAAATCCCGGTAGCTTATGTTGAAAACCGCCGTCATTTTTTCGTGGGATTGCCTCGTTCCCGCATTTGCCGAAATTGCCGGCAAGAGTTGGGAAGCGACGGCAGAGGCAAATCATTTTGCGTTCCCGAGAAACCCGCTTAAAAGAAGCTTTTCCTATGGAAATGCGTACACGATAACGCACATTTTCGGCTGGACGGACGATGCAGCCCGCGTCGCGGAAATCTCGGAGGAGCGGAACTGCATGTTTCGCCGGCTCGTCGAGGAGCAAGGGATTGATGCGCCGGCGGGCGTTCGCGCGATGTTGCTCGCGTTGCGCGAGGCAAAGATTCCGTGCGCGGTGATTTGTCGCGACGAACGGGAGAACATCGATTTTGTGGCACGGGTGCTCACCATCGATTCGCTTTTTACCGCGATAATTTCGCCGCAAGACGATTCGGCGTCGGCGCTTTCGGAAGATGATTTTATGCACACGGCAGACGCGTTGGATTGCGCGCCGAGCGAAATTATTGTCGTGGAAAACTCCGTGAAAAACGTCGAGACCGCCGTCAAACTCGGGTTTAAGACGATTGCCGTTGCGGCGCCTGAGATGCACGCGCTATTCGGACGCGCGGGCGCCGGCATCGTGTTTTCGAAGCTCGGAGAACTCGATTTGAGCACGCTCAAAGCACTGCGCTCGCTTTGATTTTTGCGGTGCGGCGGGGGTGATGGCGGCGCTGTGAAGCCAAAAATAAATTGCGAGACGCGCAAAAACGGAGTTCTCTCTACCAAATCTAATCTTTTCATCACACCATGACAGAAAAAACTCTGGTAATTCTAAAACCCGACTGCATGGAGAAGAAACTCGCGGGAACGGTTCTCGCCCGTTTCGAAGCAGCCGACCTCGAGGTCAAGGCATGCAAAATGATTCGCATGACGGATCCCGTTTTGCGCGAGCACTATGCTCATTTGATCGACAAGCCGTTTTTCGGCTTTCTCTCAAATTATATGAAGCGCAACCCCGTCATCGTCCTCGTTTTGGAGGGCGAAAACGCGATCGCGACAACGCGCAAAATTCTCGGTCCGACGAAGTCTGCTGACGCGCCAGCGGGAACCATTCGCGGCGACTTTGGCGACAAGGAGATTGTCACTTTTAACATTTGCCACGCGTCAGATTCTCCGGAGAGTGCTACCGCCGAGATCTCGCGTTTCTTTAAGCCGGAAGAAGTTTTCTGAAAAATTCCCCGATAAAAACTTGACATGTTAGACATCAAATATTTCCGCGAAAACATCGACGAGATTCGCCGCAAGCTCGCGACAAAAAAGTTCGACGTCGATTTCGACGCGATAATTGCGTGCGACGCCAAGCGGCGCGCCATCGTCGCCGAGTTTGAGGCGTCGCGCTCTGCGCAAAATGCCGCCAACAAAGAGATGGCGGCGATGAAAAAGGGCACGCCGGAATTTATGGCAAAAGTCGCCGAGATGAAGGCGATTTCTGCGGCGACAAAGGAGCTCGAGAAAAAGGTCGGCGAGATAGAAGAAGAGTGGCGTCGGCTTTATCTGACTGTGCCAAACGTCCCCGACGACAGCGTTCCGATCGGGAAAACCGAGGCGGACAATCAGGTTGTTTATACCTGGGGCGACCCCGCCGAGCTCGTTTCAGCGCACGCCGTTCCGCACTGGGATATTCCGTGGTTCGACAAGGCTGTCGATTTCAAGCGGGGCGTGAAGGTGACGGGCGCCGGCTTCCCGTTTTACGTCGGCGACATGGCGCGGTTGCTTCGCGGGTTGATAAATTTCTGCCTCGAAGTGGCACACGAGGCAGGCTACGAAGAGGTCATGCCGCCGATTGTCGTGAATCCTGCGTCGGCGACGGCGACGGGGCAACTTCCCGACAAGGAAGGGCAGATGTATCACGCCGACGTCGATGATTTTTACTTGATTCCGACGGCGGAAGTTCCCGTGACGAATTTTTTCCGTGAGGAAATTTTGGAGGAGAAAGACCTCCCGATTCGCCGTTGCGCATACACGCCGTGCTTCCGCCGCGAGGCAGGAAGCTGGGGCGCGGGCGTGCGTGGGCTGAATCGCTTGCACCAGTTTGACAAGGTCGAACTCGTGAAGTGGACGCTTCCGAGCCAGTCGCTCGAAGAACTCGAAACACTGAGGAAAGATTCAGAGCGGATTTTGCAAAGGCTCGGGCTTCCGTATCGCGTCCTGCGAATTTGCTCCGGCGACATCGGATTTCCGCACTCGAAGCAGTATGACCTCGAAGTGTTTGCGGGCGGGCAAAAGCGCTGGCTCGAAGTTTCGAGTTGCTCGAGCTTCACAGATTTTCAGGCGCGCAGGGCGGGAATCCGCTATCGACCGGCAAACGGCGGCAAGGCGGAAGTTTGCCACACGCTAAACGGTTCTGCGCTCGGCCTCCCGCGCGTTCTCGCCGCAATTTTGGAAAACAACTTGCAAGCCGACGGCACGGTTCGCGTCCCCGAGCCTTTGCGGAAGTGGTACGGCAAAGAATTTATTTCGTTCTAAAATGAATCTCGCCGCCGGAAAAATTTCCCATGCCCGCAACGATGAGGCTCTCTCTCTCTTTCTCTCTCTCCTAACTGCGATCGCGCAGAGTTCAGACTGACTGAGTTTGCCCGCGAAATTCTCCGGAGCGAGAAATTTCGGGAGATCGCGAGTTACGTTTTTTGGGGTGGCGCAACGACGCTCGTCAACATCGTCACTTATGCGATAGCGACGAGGCTCGTCGGCGTGTATGTCATTCCCGCCACGATCATAGCGTGGTGCGTTGCCGTGTCGTTCGCGTTTGTGACGAATAAATTTTGGGTTTTCGGTTCAAAATCGTTGGCGGCGAAAACGGTCGCGCGCGAGTTTGTGGCGTTTGTTTCTGCGAGGCTTACGAGCGGCGGGATCGAGTTGCTGATGATGTGGCTTTTCGTCGATGTTCTCGGCGTAAACGACCTCGCGATGAAGATTATATCTAACGTGGTTGTCATAGTTTTAAACTATGTTTTCAGCCTTTTCTTTGTGTTCAAAAAAACGGGAGGGAGTACGCGATGAGCACAAATTCTCCGGCAGAAAAATCCGCTCCCGACGCTTCGTTTGTCGTGCCTTGCTTCAACGAGCAGGAGGCAATTCCCGTCTTTTACGCGGAATTGTTGCGCGTCGTCGAGCCCATGAAAATTTCCTTCGAGATCGTCTTTGTCGATGACGGTTCCGGCGATGGCACTCTCGCCAAGATGCGCGAACTCGCGGCAAAGGATTCGCGCGTGCACTACGTCAGTTTTTCGCGGAATTTTGGCAAAGAAGCCGCTCTTCTCGCAGGAATGGAGACGGCGCGGGGCAATGTTGTCGCGACAATGGACGAGGATTTGCAAGACCCGCCGTCGGTTTTCCCCGATTGCTGGCGCGCGGTTTCCGAAGAAGGATTCGATTGTGCAGCCACCCGGCGAGTGACGCGGAAGGGCGAGCCGCCGATTCGCTCTTTCTTCTCGCGCAAATTTTATTCCGTTATGGCGAAAATATCCGACGCGCACATCGTAGATGGCGCCCGCGACTATCGGGTTATGCGCCGCGAGATGGTTGACGCGATCTTGAAATTGCGTGAGCGGAATCGTTTCTCGAAAGGCATTTTTTCGTGGGTCGGTTTCAAGACGAAGTGGTTTGAGTTTGAGAATGTGGAAAGGGCGGCGGGCGAGACAAAGTGGTCGTTCGGCAAACTTCTCCTCTACTCATTTTCCGGAATTGTGGCGTTCTCGACTGTGCCACTCCAAATTTCTTCGTTTGCCGGAATTATTTTCGCTGCCGGTTCTCTCATCGGGATTGTGGTGACAATTTTGCTGAAACTTCTCGGGCACTCCATGGTGTGGGGCTGGCCGACATTGGTGTGCTTGATTCTATTCGTCAGTGGTGTCCAATTGCTCTGCATTGGCGTCCTCGGGTAATACCTTGCAAAGACTTACATCGAAACCAAACAACGACCGCAGTACATCGTACATGAGCGAAAATAATCCCCTTTTCGCGGCGGACCGCAATTGATTTGCCGGCATTTTGCGCCGCAACCTGTGGCAGGTGCCGGCGCGAGTAACAAAAAACCTGCAACGGGCAAAGGAGGAGAGACCCGTTGCAGGTGGCCGGCAAGGTTGCCGGCTCTTTGTGTGTGTGTTGGGAGGAGAGGGACCTCGTGGAGGCGTGGGGCGGATTCGAACCGCCGCATAGTGGTTTTGCAAACCACGGCCTTACCTCTTGGCTACCACGCCTAACGCACAGAAATGTTCAGCAGAGTCTGCCGATTTCTCCCCTTCGGCGCAAGCAATTTCTTGGCAGCAATCGTGGATTTGCGCGAAACAGCCGTGGGCTTCCGAACATTTTTGAAACTTTTGCCGCTGCGTCATGGTTTCAACAATTACCATGAAAAAGGTAATCATACTTATTTTATCTCACCTCGCGGTCGCAGCGATCGCGTGGGCAATCGCTTCCAATGGGAGCGACAGCGAGATAATCAAACAAAAAGACGCTGAGATCGATAGTTTGAAGAGCGAACTCGCCAACCGCCAAGCGCGGCAGGAACGTCGTTCGCGCGGAAATGCGGCTCGGCAGATGAGGCAGCAGGATTTTGCTGAAGGGCAAAACCCTTCGGAAATGCAAGGTCAGGCAAACCCGCAGGGAACGCGAGATCGCCGCGAAGAGCGCGCGCAGCGGATGATGCAGGCAATGGCAGAGCGGCTCAACCTCACGGAAGAGCAACAAAACCAGATTATGGCTCGCATGGAAGAAAATCGCGAAAAAATGCGCGCGCAGTTCGAGCAAATGCGTTCGGTTATGGACGAACTTCGGGCGGCGCAGGAAGCCGGCGCGGATACGACGGCTCTGCAGATGAAAGCGCAGGAAATGCGTGAGGCAGGTCGCCAGAACTTCGAAGCCGAGCAGGCGGCGCTGATGGAAATCTTGACGCCCGACCAGCAGCAGGAGTTCCAGTCCATGATGCAGGAAATGCGCGACCGTGGCCCGGGAGGCCCCGGCGGAAACGGTGGTCCCGGTGGCAATGGCGGTCCCGGCGGCAACGGAGGTCCTGGCGGCGACGCAGGTCCCGGCGGTCCCGGGGGATTCTAATTCCCACTTTGCCGGATTTCGCATTTGGCAAACTCGCCGACAAGGCGAAACGGACGTTCTCGCAACAATTTGCGGGAACGTTCTTTTTTTGCGCAAACTGCGGCGAAATTTTGTTTTGCAAAATCAAAAAACTTTTGCCTCGGGGCGGGGTGGGGCGTTATATGCACGGCAATGAAAAAGCTCCGAATTTCCGCGCGCCTGCGGGCGCAGTTGGGGCATCTCTCGCTATTCCCGATCCGCAAAGTTGTCGCCGAGTACACGCTGAAAGACGCGCTCGCCGACGCGAAGGCTTCAATAAACGTGGCTCTGCTCACGTTCCCGATGGGAATGGCATTTGCGCTCATGGCGGGTTTGCCGATTCAGACGGGGCTTGTCGGTTGCGCAGTGGCGGCGCTCATCGGACCGCTTTTTTCGGGGACGAGCTTTCTGGCGTTTGGCCCGTCAAATGCCACGGCGGTAATGCTTTTGAGTGCCCTGACCACGGCGGGCGCGGCGACGGTCGAGGCGCGCCTCGCTCTGTTGCCGACGATCGTCTTTCTTGTCGGAATTTTCTTGATTTTGGCGGCGATAACGCGCGTCGCGAATTTCGTGCAATACATTTCGCGAACCGTCGTCACCGGATATATCACGGCGGCGGCGGTTTTGATAATGGTGAACCAACTGCCAAATCTGCTCGGCGTCTCGCTTCACGGCTCGGACAGCACATTTTACGCAATCCTTTTCGAGACTGTTTCCCGCTGGCGCGAAATCAACCCGAGCGCCGTTGTTTTGGCGGCGGTGACGCTCGGCGCCTACGCGCTCGTCCGGCGCTTTTTGCCCAAGTTCCCCGACATGGCTCTCGCGCTCGTCGCAGCGTGTGTGGTGAATTGGGTTGCGGGACTCGTTTTGGGCGACGCCGTTTCGGTCGCGACGCTGACGGATTTTGGTTTGTCTGGGCTATCGTTCGAGCTTCCCAATCTCAGTCTGCGCGCGCTCAACTCTGCGTTTTCTGCGGCGATGGCGATTGCGATATTGGCGATGATCGAGGGCAGTTCCATCGGTAAGTCTGTGGCGGCGAGAGCGGGCGCGCGCTTTGATTCCAATCAGGAACTTTTCGGCTTGGGAATGGCGAATTTGGCGTGTGGATTTGCGGGCGGAATGCAGGCGAGCGGCTCGCTCACGCGCTCGGCGCTGACGTTCACGAGCGGCGCGAGCACCGCGTTTTCCGGAATTTTTTCCGGTGTGATTTTGCTCGCCGCGCTTTTGGGCACGGGGAATGTGATGCACCTGATCCCGAGCCCCGCGCTCGCCGCGCTCGTGATGTTTGCGGGAACGCGATTGATAAACATGAAGACGATTCGCCTCGTCACTGCGGCAACTCGCGGAGATCGCGCGGTTTTCCTGCTGACGCTCGCGTGCGGCTTGCTCGCGCCGTTAGATGTCGCGATATACTTCGGCGTCGGGCTCTCGATAATTTTGTTTCTGCGCAAGACATCTACGCCCGAAATCGTCGAATACGCCTACAACGAATCCGGCGAGTTGGCGGAAAAGGTTGGTGCGCACGGTTCTCGCGACCCCGAGGTTTCAATCGTCCACATCGACGGAAATCTCTATTTCGGCTCGGCGGAAATTTTTCAGGAGCACCTGCGCCGAATGCTCGCCGACCCCGATTTGCGCGTCCTGATTCTGAAATTCCGCAACGCGCACCACCTCGACGCCACGAGCGCAATGCTTCTCGAAGAGCTCGTCCGCTCTGCGCGCCCTGCCGGTAGGAGCATAATAATTTGCGAAGTGCGTCCCGAAGTTTATCGCGTTTTCAGGGCGGCAGGTCTCGTTCCCGTGATAGGCCGCGAGAATATTTTCATGGACACACCGGAAAATCTCCCACTCTCGTCGGCTCGGGCAATACGCCATGCCTACAAGATTCTCGGCGGCAGAGAAGCCCGCGTGAGCATTTTCGCAAAGCCGAAAAAATCCGCAGCAACAAGCGGTTGAGTGTTGCCGCGACAACGCATATTTTCTCTTTCTCCAATCCCCTGATTTTCTCGAACTTACAAATCTCCGATGAATGCCCCTGCTGACGTTTTTCCCATATTGAATCCAAATTGGACGGAGGCGGAATGGGACGTTTCCGGCGCGTTTTCCAACGATCGCGAGCTCCTCATTTTGCACGATTATTTCCGGCAGGTTTTCGGCGTTAATATAATCCGCACGGTTCACGGCGCGCCTCTGTGCCTGTGGAACAGCGGGCGCGTGTTGCCAAAATTCGCGTGCACCGCAGAGCAAATTCGCGACGCGGCTGTGGGCTATTTGAAGCGCGGCATCGCCGTCGATCTTACGTTCTCAAATCACTTGTTGGACGCCGCCGACTGCGACAACACCTTGGGCAACACGATGTTGAAATTTTTCGACACGAACAACCCGACGAAGCGCAACGCAGTCATCATTTCCTCCGACGCACTTTACGACCACGTCAAGAAAAATTTTCCGAAGCTGAAACTCGTTTCCTCGATAGTGAAAATCTCGGTTGAAAACGGGCGCGGGAAGCTCGACGCATATCTCAAACTCGCCGAGCGTTTCGACAAAGTGATGGTTCACCCCGATGATTCCTGCAACTTTGATTTGCTCGAAAAACTTGAAGACAAATCGCGCTACGAGATTCTCGTCAACGAATATTGCGTGCGCGGTTGCAAACTCCGCCCGCTCCACTACGCATCGCTCTCGAAGCTCTCAAAAGATTATTTTGGCACAGACACTTCCAAGTTCGAGGCGATGATGTCGAAAAACGGCTGTTCCGACCTCGTCCACATTTTGACGCACCCCGAGCACGGCGTCGCCGCATTGTCGCAGGAAGAAATCCGCCGGCTCTACGAAATGGGATTCCGCAAATTCAAGGTGCAGGGGCGCGGCATGACAAACGCCGCCGGTAGCGTGTTCGACGTCATAAGGCTCGCGTTGCGGGAAGACGAGCCCGGCGACAACTTCATGTTCACCGTCAAAACGCGATTCTTGGAAGCACTCTCTACTCTCGTTCCCGCGATCTGATTTCCCGCCATGCCAAATCCCCAAAACACAAACAGCTTCGTTCTCGCGAACGACCTTTTGCAATCTCTCGGCGGGGCGACCACCACGCAGCCCGGCACGCCGTCGCTCTCGCAAAGCGCGGCAACAAACCCCTCGCGAGCGTCGTGCCGCTTTCTCGTGAACCCGAAATTTCCCGACGCGAAATATTCGTTCAGCGGGCTTTTTCTCTACGATAACTCGCTGTTGCAAATCGCGAATTTCATTTCGCTTTTGAATGGCGCAACGTCGCCCGAGCCGAAATACCAAGTCGGCATGATCAGCGGCGCGCCACCGTGCGCGTGGAATCTCGATTGGTATGCGACGCGGCAACTCGTCCGGCCGGCGAAAATCACCGAGACCATGAAGCGCTACATCGAGAAATTGAAGCGCAACGACGTCTTCGCCCTCGAATTTGACAACCCGTTCATAGACGATTCCGTGCTCGACGATTTTGTGGGAAGCGTGCTTTTGAAAACGTTTGCCACGCTCCCGAGGTTGAACGTCGTTGTTGCCTCGGAGAAACTCGCGGAGCACGTGCGAAAACAGTTTCCGGCTGCGGCGATTTTTGCGCAGGAAAACAAGGTCATCGCCGAAGATGGTCGCGGGAATGTCGATTATTATTGCGACGCAGCGAAGCGCTTTTCGCGCGTTGCGCTCCACCCTGCGGACGCGTGCGACGTCGCATTTTTGGAAAAACTCGCCGCGAGCGCGCCGGCGGAAAAATTCGAGATTCCGCTGAACGACGTTTGTTCGCGCAACTGCTCCGTGCGCAAGGAATACATTGCCGCACTCGCGCGCATTCGCCGCGAACCGTTCAACGCAAAGTTGATGCAGGAGCGGCATGCAATTTTGCAAAAGCTTGGCAGCGAGACTGTCGAAAAAGCTCCGCCCGCAGCAGAGGCGAGACCTGCGGCGTTGACGCGCGACGAGTTTGCCCGCGCCTACGAACTCGGCTTCCGGCATTTCAAAGTGCAGGCAGAAAAACTGCGGAGCGAGATGGCGTTCTTCTGGCAAATTTTTAACTTGACTTTGAACGACGCGCCCGAGGTGTGGCACAAGCGTGCCACGACAACGGCGGCGCTCTCAATGAATGTCTTGGAAGAAACGCCCGTCGTGAAAACAGGCGTCGGCGCATTCACGATGAGGAAATTCGACTGACGCCCGCAATTGTGGTGGCGGGTTGGTGGTGGGGAATTTTTTCGGAGGGTTGGTGGTGAAAATTGGATTGGTGGCGGGGAGCAAAGTCAGGCGACGTTCCGCCAACACACTCCCTCACCACTAACGTGGTCCCCTCCCGCTAACTTAGCGGGAGAATCGCGCATAAATGCGCGAGGAAAGTTTGTGGTGAGACTTTTTCGGTGGGTTGGTGGTGGCAGGTTGGGTTGGTGGTGAGAACGAGGTTGTTTCGTCGCGACCGTGGCGTCAAAATTCCTGCATAGAACTTGGAATTTGCCCCATGCCTGTTTTTGTCTATGTGGTTGTGAATGCCGACGGAAGCGACGGCGACACACTCGAAATCGAGCAACCTTTCGGCGATGCGCCTTTGACGAAGCACCCGCTGACGGGCGCACCGCTGCGCCGCGTGATAACGCCGGCAGGCTTGGTCACGCGTTATCCCGAGGGAGAAATTCGCCGCATGGTCAGCGATTCGCAGGAAATCGCCAAGCGTGGGTTTACTCGCTACGAGCGAGATCCCGCAACAGGGCGCTACCACAAAACTGCGGGGACGGATTCCAACGCGCCGGAATCCTTTGTCAAACCGCAGGGAAACGAGTTACTCCCGCATGAGGATGCGCTAATCCATGGCGAGGGTTGTTCGTGCGCGCATTGTCGCCACCATGAGCATCACCACAATCACGACCACGATAGTTGCCACTGAGGCGCTCGCCACCACCAACTCTCCGACAAAATCTTACCACAAACTTTCCTCGCGCATTTATGCGCGATTCTCCCGCTAAGTTAGCGGGAGGGGACCACGTTAG
>JAJPZB010000159.1 GCA_021204635.1 Opitutia bacterium
GCGCATTCTCCGGCATATCGTGAAATCCCGCCCACAATTTCGTCGATGCACTTCCCGTCAATAAATTCCATTAGTACATATGATTCGAGCACGCACCTCAGTTTCCGCCTGTCTGCGGCGAGATAGACGTGAACCGCCCCGCGCTCCTGTGGAGATTTCTCGAACGCCGCCGCGAGCCCGCGCAGCAAGCGAAACGAGTTGCTCCCGCGGAAAAACGATTGGACGAGATAGTCAAATCGGTGGCGTTTCCGCAAATCATGTTTCATGATGTATCCACCCCCCCCCTCAATCTCCAATTTGTAAACTTCTCCCGTCTTTGTTTCCGCAATGAGTTTCGCGCAGGCACAATCGTTCTCCTTTTTTGAGATGAAATCTTCAAAAAGTTTCCGGCAATTTTTGTCTTCGTCGGAATAGAGTGTCGTCCACTCGTTATATTGATACTGCGTCAACATTTTTTGCGACTTGCAGAGGAGAGATGCGGCAAGGGTGTATCAAAGTCTGCGCGATGTCAACGAGCAAACGCCGCCACAATTGTCGCCCTTTCCGCTTTGCCACGCCTTCACAAGATTGCCCCGGGCTTTATCTTCGCGGCTTCGGGGAACTTCGCAACAAGCGCCTCGGCTGCGGCAACGAAATTGTCCACTTGCACGCCCGCAGTCCCCGTCTCGTTTGCTGCCACCTTCGCAATTTCGGCGAGGTCGTCGCGGGAAAGTTTCAAACTCCCGTCTGCTGCGAGCCTGTCAAACAGATCGTTGTGGGCAATTTTCCCTTGGCGAATGTCGCGCGCGGTCGCAACAGCGTGCTTTTTGATGACCTCGTGCGCGGTCTCGCGGCCAACACCCCGCTTTACCGCCTCCATCATTATAGTTGTCGTGAGCAAAAACGGCAGGTAGCGCTCCCTTTCCCGCTCGATAACGGGGACGTAAATCTCCATTTGATTTAGAATCACGAGGAAGGTTTCGAGAATGGCGTCAATTGCGAAAAACGAATCCGGCAATGCGACGCGGCGCACGACAGAGCACGACACGTCGCCCTCGTTCCATTGGTCGCCGGCGAGCGCGGCAGCCATGGAGAGGTAGCCCTTCAAAATAACGTGCAGCCCGTCCAAGCGCTCGCAACTGCGCGAGTTCATCTTGTGCGGCATCGCCGACGAGCCGACTTGCCCGGGCAAAAATCCCTCGCTTGCCAACTCGTGCCCCGCCATCAGCCGAAGCGTTTTGGCAAAGCTCGCCGCGCCGGCGCCCACGTGAACAAGCGTCGCGATTGTCGCGAAATCGAGCGAGCGCGGATACACCTGCCCCGTCGCGTTGAGCGCGTGCGGAATCCCGAGGTGGCGGCGCACGCGCGCGTCAAATTCCACCGCCTTGCCAAAGTCGTGGTTGAAAAGCGTGAGCAAATCTAACTGCGTCCCCACCGCGCCCTTCACGCCGCGCGCGGGATAGTTTGCAATCAACGCGTCGAGTTCGCGCAGCGCGACGAGCATGTCTTCACCAAACATCGCGAGGCGCTTGCCAACTGTTGTCAGCTGCGCGGCAACGTTGTGCGTGCGCGAAGTCATGGCAATGTCGCGGGTCTCCGCCGCGCGCTCGGCGAGGCGCTTGACCGCAGCTATCGTCTTGATGCGAATGTATTCGAGCGAGCGAAAAACTTGAAGTTGCTCAACGGACTCGGTTAAGTCGCGCGAGGTCATGCCCTTGTGAATATGCTCGCAACCGGCGAGCGCGCAAAATTCCTCAATTCTCGCCTTGACATCGTGGCGCGTCACCCGCTCGCGGGCGTTTATCGAAGCAAGATCGACGCGATTTTTAACGCTCTCGTAGGCGGCGATTGCCTCGGCGGGAATATCGATTCCGAGGTCGCGTTGCGCGCGCATGACGGCGATCCAAAATTCGCGTTCGAGAATGATTCGCCCCGTCGCCGACCAAATTTTTTTGATTGGCTCTGTGGCATAGCGTTGAGCGAGAACGTTTGCGATTTCTTCCATGAATTTGCTCCGAAAAAACTGCGTGCCATTATTGCTTTGCCGCGGCATTCCCGCGAGAATTTTCCGCGCAAATTGGAGACTTGTCGGCAAATATAAACTCGCATTGCCACTGCGCCACCGTTATCTTTTGAAATTTTCTAACGACCCCTCATGATCTTGACGCAGTCAGACGATTTCACCGGCGATTGCATTTTTTGTGCCCTCAACGCGTTCCTGTGCGCTGCCTTCGTCATTTGCTATTTTTACCAATTTTTTTACATAGCCGTCCCCTTTTTTCTCAAAGACAAACCTCACAAACCGCCGCAACCGAATAAAATTGCAGTCCTAATCTCGGCGAGAAACGAGGAAGCGGTGGTAAAAAATCTCCTTGACAGCCTCAACGCGCAAACCTACGCGCGGGAAAATTTCACGGTCTTCGTCGTCGCCGACAATTGCACGGACAAGACCGCCGCCATCGCCGCCGCAAACGGCGCCGTCGTCTATGAACGCACCGACAACTCGCGGGTCGGCAAAGGCTACGCCCTCGAATTTCTCTACGGAAAAATTGCGAGCAACTTCGGCGAAAACCACTTCGACGCCTACCTCATACTCGACGCAGACAACGTCTTGGACACCCGCTACATCGAGGAAATGAACAAGACATTTTCCGACGGCTACGAGGTGCTCACGAGCTATCGCAACTCGAAAAACTTCGGCGACAATTGGATCAGCGCCGGCTACGCGCTTTGGTTTTTGCGCGAAAGCGAATATTTGAACCACTCGCGAATGCTCCTCAACACGAGCTGCGCGGTGTCGGGCACCGGATTCATGTTCTCGGCGGCGACAATCCGCAAAGCCGGCGGCTGGAAATTTTTCCTGCTCACGGAAGACATCGAGTTCACGGTTTACAACATTCTCGACGGCAAAAAAATCGGCTACGCGAGAGACGCCGAACTCTTCGACGAGCAGCCCACCACGTTCCCGCAATCGTGGCGGCAACGCCTGCGCTGGGCGCGAGGCTATTTGCAGGTTTGGTGCAAGTATGGCGGAAGTTTGTTGCGAAACATTTTCTCGAAAAAATTCACCTCGTGCTACGACATGACGATGACAATCGTCCCCGCGTTCGTGATAAGCGTCTTGACAATTTTAAATTGCATCGTGGGCATGGCAACCGGCCTGATCCTCGGCTGGGATCTGAGCAATATCGCGCTCAGCATGCTCGGCACCCTCTGCGGAATATATTGCACGCTCCTGTTTATCGGCGCACTCACAACGATAACGCAGTGGGAAAAAATCCACGCGCCCGCGCACAAAAAAATTCTCTACACCTTCACCTTCCCGCTCTTCATGCTGACGTATATCCCGATTGCAATCACCGCGCTTTTCAAAAAGGTCAGGTGGGAGCCAATCCTGCACAACCGAGTCAAAACACTCGAAGAAATCCGAAGCCTCTGAGTTTGCGGCGGGATTTGGGTTGGTGGTGGCGGCAAGGTGCCACGGTGGTTTGTCACACGGATTTGTTCACGCCTAACGGCGTTCACGGATGTGAGGTAAAGGGTTGGTGGTGTAACTTGGGTTAGTGGTGGGAGTTTGGGTTGGTGGCGGGGATTGAGTTAGTGGCGAGATTTTTTCGGAGGGTTGGTGGTGAGATTTGGGTTGGTGGTGGGAGCACAAGGTCAGGCGACGTTCTACGAACACACTCCCTCACCGCTATCGCGGTCCCCTCCCGCTAACTTAGCGGGAGAATCGCGCATTGCATGCGCGAATTGTTGCCACCACCAACCCTCGCCACAAACCGACTTCACCACAGACCCAAGATTCACCACCAACCCATCTCGCCTCTAAGCCAAGTTCCACAACGAACCATTCTCACCACCAACCCGCCACATACCCAAGCCTCCCAACAATCCTATCGCCACAATCCCTTGGCTTCACCACCAACCCAAATCCCGTTGCAACAGATCTAAGGCTCGCGACAAATCCGCCGCCACTAACCCAAGTCTAACCACCAACCCTTTGCCACAAACCGACTTCACCACAGACCCAAGATTCACCACCAACCAATCTCGCCTCTAAGCCAAGTTCCACAACAAACCATTCTCACCACTAACCAACCACAAACCCAAGTCTCACAACAATCCCGGCGCCACAATCCCTTGGCTTCACCACCAACCCAAATCCCG
>JAJPZB010000122.1 GCA_021204635.1 Opitutia bacterium
GCTAAGTTAGCGGGAGGGGACCGCGTTAGCGGTGAGGGAGTGTGTTCGTTGTGCGGCGCCTGACTTTCTTTAATCCTCACCACCAACCCAAGTCCCACCACCAACCCAATATCCCACCACTAACCCGCCACCACAAAGCCGTGAGGGACGTTAGTCCCGAACAAATCCGTGTGCCAACAATCGTGGCAGCCTGCCGCCACCACCAAGCCAAATCCCACCACCAACCGAAGTCCCACCACCAACCCCTCCGAAAAATTCTCACCACCAACCCAAATTCCCACCACCAACTCAGCTTGCCGGATTTTTCCCGCCGCCACTTTTTTGCTTTACAAATCCGCGAGAGCAACGCGGATCGAGGTGGTGCGGCTGCAGCCCGTCCTCGTCGGCGACCTTTTTGTCCACGAGGATGTCGCTCTCGGCGATTTTGCGAATGATCAATTCTCGCGCTTCCCCGACGCTGTCGCAGAAGCTGAAAATATTGAGGTCTCCGGCGCTGATGTATCCGAGTTCGCGGAACAAATCGAAGTTGATTATGCGCTGCCAAAAATCCTTCCCGTAGAGAATTATCGGGACGCGCTTTCCGGATTTGCCGGTTTGCACGAGCGTGAGCATTTCAAAAAGTTCGTCCATCGTCCCGAAGCCACCCGGGAACGCGATCAAGACGTGCGCGAGATACAAAAACCAATACTTCCTGATGAAGAAATATCTGAACTCGAAGTCGAATTCCGGCGAGACGTACGGGTTTGTTTTTTGCTCAAACGGCAGGTGAATGCCGAGCCCGAGCGACTTTCCGCCCGCTTCGTGCGCGCCGCGATTTGCCGCCTCCATTATGCCGGGCCCGCCGCCGGAGCAGATGTAAAATCCGTCTTCCTTTTTGGGAAAACGCTCCATGCTCCAGCGCGTCAGGTCGCGGGCGAGCATGCGTGCATCCTCGTAGTAGCGCGAATTTTTCAGCGCCATTTCCGCGACGGTGAGGCGCGCCTTTTTCTCCGCGTCGGGAATCGGCAACTCCGCGACTTTGCGGCGTTCCCGCGCCAAATTTTCCTCTGCGTCTGCGCGCGACGGCGTCCGCGCCGAGCCAAACATGACAATCGTCTTTTTTATCCCATACGGATAGAGCCGGTAAAAAGGCTCTGTCATCTCGCATTCCACGCGGATTGTGCGCGCGACGGGGCTGTTGAGAAAATCCAAATTTTCGTAAGCTTTGGGATGCTTTTTTCGTGGGGTTTCGGAGTTTTCCATATGCGAAAAATCATAGCTTTTGCGCTACGTTTTCCAAAACAAAACATTTCGCCGACGCGCCGCTAAAAATTTATTCCGTGGCTGTGTTTTACTTCGTGCATGACGAAGGTACTTTCGATGGAGCCGAGGCTTTCGAGCGTCCCGAGCACATTGATTAAAAATTCCTGATAGTGCTTCATGCTCGGCGCGTGGATTTTCAGCAGATAATCGAAGCTGCCGGAGATGTTGTAGCACTCCACGACCTCGGGAATTTTCTGAATCACGCTCGTGAACTGCGTCGCGATCTTTTTGTTGAGGCGGCGGAGCTTCACGCTGCAAAAAACGACGAAGCCCTGGTTGAGCTTTTCGGCGTCGAGCACAGCGACATATTTTTTTATCACGCCCTCGCGCTCCAAGCGTTTCAGCCGCTCAAATACAGGCGTGGGCGAGAGACCGACGGCGTCGGCGAGCTCCTTCGTCGTCACGCGCGAGTTCTCCTGCAACGAGCGCAAAATCTGCAAGTCTGTTTTGTCTAAATATGCCATGGAATTTTTTCCCTGTTTTTTGTGTTTGACGCAGCGTTTTTTGAAAGATTTCCCCAAAAATTTCTAATAATTAGAATTATTTTCCAAAGTTAAAAAAGATATTGAAATTTTTCTCTTAATGAACAGATTTTTTCGGAAGTTTCAAACATTTATTACAAATACAACAAAAAAAAAGGACAAACGATATGGCAGACAAAAAATTGCACTTCGAAACTCTTCAACTCCACGTCGGGCAGGAAACCCCTGATCCGGCGACAGACGCACGCGCCGTCCCGATTTATCAGACGACGTCATACGTCTTCCGCGATTCCGCGCAGGCAGCGGCGCGCTTCGCATTGCGCGAGTCGGGGAACATCTACGGTCGGCTGACAAATTCGACGCAGGACGTCTTGGAAAAGCGCATTGCGGCGCTCGAAGGCGGCGTCGCGGCGCTCGCGGTGGCGTCGGGCGCGGCGGCGATAACATACGCGTTCCAAAATCTTGCCCGCGCCGGCGACCACATCGTGTCGTCGCAGACGATATACGGCGGGAGCTACAACCTTTTCGCGCACACATTTCCGAGCTTCGGCGTCACGACAACCTTCGTCGATGGCGCCGACCCGAAAAATTTTGAAAAGGCAATTCGCGACAACACAAAGGCGATTTTTGTCGAGACGCTCGGGAACCCCAACTCCGACGTCGCAGACATTGCCGCAGTCGCGAAAATCGCGCACGCGCACAAAATCCCGCTCGTCGTCGATAACACGTTTGGCACGCCTTTCCTGATTCGCCCGATCGAGCACGGCGCCGACATTGTCGTGCATTCCGCGACAAAGTTTATCGGCGGTCACGGCACCTCGCTCGGCGGCGTCATCGTCGATTCGGGGAAATTCGACTGGGCGGGCTCGGGCAAATTCCCGCAACTGACGGAGCCGGATCCGTGCTACCACGGCGCGATTTTCTCGCAGGTCGCGGGCGCGGCGGCGTACGTCATTCGCGCCCGTGCAATTTTGCTGCGCGACACCGGCGCGACAATCAGCCCGTTCAACGCATTTCTGCTTTTGCAAGGATTGGAAACGCTTTCGCTGCGCGTCGAGCGCCATGTCTCCAACGCGCTAAAAATCGTTGAATTTTTAAAAACGCACCCGAAGGTGAAAAAGGTAAATCACCCGTCGATCGAGACGCGCCCCGACCACGAACTCTACAAAAAATACTTCCCGAACGGCGGAGCCTCGATTTTCACATTCGAGATCGCAGGCGGAGAAAAAGAGGCGCACGCGTTCATCGACCACCTGAAAATTTTCTCGCTCCTCGCGAACGTGGCAGACGTCAAATCGCTCGTGATTCACCCCGCAACGACGACGCACTCGCAGCTGAGCGCGGACGAACTCGCCGAGCAGGGAATCACGCCGGGGACGGTGCGGCTCTCCGTCGGCACGGAGCACATCGACGACCTCATCGCCGATCTCTCGCAGGCGTTTGACGCGATAGGCTGAGTAGTTTTTCTTGCCTCGACTTCCGCGCCTGCGACAAGGCAAAATGCCCCTGTCGCAACGCTTTGTTCGCGTAAAATTACCCACAACAAACGAGGTTAAAAAAATGAAGAAAACACCGATGGTATATCCACAATCTCCGCTCCCCTACGATTTTTCCGCGCTCGCGCCGTTTATCGACGCTCGGACGATGAAAATCCACTACGGGAGGCACCACAAAACCTACGCGGAAAAACTTGACGCCGCCGTCAAAAAATTCGCAAAAGCATTACCCATAATTCCTGTTTGCGCCCCGCCACCTTCGCGGGAAAACCCGATTACTGCCGCAAAGAAACCCGAGATGGCATATTTTATCGGAGGCTCGACCGAAAAAAATTTGCCTGAAACTCTCGAAGAATTGCTCGCCGGCATGGACGATCTTCCCGAGGCACTTCGCGCTGCGGTGCGCAGCTCCGGTGGCGGGCATTTCAACCACGAGTTTTTCTGGAAATGCCTTGCGCCTGCCGGCACATCGAAGCCGGGACCCACAGGCGCTTTCGCGAATGTCATCGACAAAGACTTTGGCTCGCTCGACAACTTCAAGGCTGCGTTCACGGCGGCGGCGGAAGGGCATTTCGGCTCGGGCTGGGCGTGGCTCGTCTTCGCGCCGAACGGCAAACTTGTTGTCGCGACTACGCCGAATCAGGATTCGCCGGTCATGCCTGCGTCTGTTGCGGGCGCGGCAAAGGGCATTCCGCTTCTCACCTTAGATCTCTGGGAGCACGCGTATTATTTGAAATATCAGAATCGCCGCCCGAAATACGTCCAGGCGTTTTGGGACTATGTGAACTGGGATTTCGTGCAGGCAAACTTCGACGACATTCGCTAAGCCGCTCACCACAACGCCAAGTCGCCACCACCAACCCAC
>JAJPZB010000167.1 GCA_021204635.1 Opitutia bacterium
TGAAACGCCGCCTGACTCCGCTCCTCACCACCAACCCAACCGCCACCACCAACCCTACGAAAAAAATCCTCACCACAAACTTCCGTAGCACTTGCCGCTACCACCAACCCGGCTACCCACCTGCGATGCAGGAGCCCACACGTAATTCTCCCGCTAAGTTAGCGGGAGGGGACCACGATAGTGGTGAGGGAGTGTGTTCGTGAAACGCCGCCTGACTCCGCTCCTCACCACCAACCCAACCGCCACCACCAACCCTACGAAAAAAATCCTCACCACAAACTTCCGTAGCACTTGCCGCTACCACCAACCCGGCTACCCACCTGCGATGCAGGAGCCCACACGTAATTCTCCCGCTAAGTTAGCGGGAGGGGACCGCGTCAGCGGTGAGGGAGTGTGTTCGTTGAGCGTCGCCTGACTTTGCTCCTCGCCACCAACCCGACCTCCGCCACCAACCCAAATCTCACCACCAACCACTCCGAAAAAAAATCCCACCACAAACTCCACACGCGGCACTTGGCTCGGTGGTGGCGGGTTTGCCGCCACCACCAACCCCTTTCCCTGCCACCACCAACTCAGCGCTTTTTCAGGGCCTTGGTTGCGGCGTCGGATGCCATTTCGGCGAAGGGGATTTTGTTGCGCGGGTGGACGTCGTTTTTGTCGCCGAGCCCTGCGCCGAAAGTGTCCAAATAGATGGCGCCGGTATCCTTGCAGACTTTTTTCTGCAGCTCGCGATACGGAGCCCAGTCTCGGTTCATTATCGGGAGGCCGAACATCAGGAACGGGGTTTTTGCATTGGGGCGCAGTTCGAGAATTATTGCGCGCAGGGTTTCCTCCATATAGTCGGAGGGAAGCGGTTTTCCGCCGTCTGCGCCGATGTTGGTGGTGGCGTTGGATTCGCCCTGATACCAGAGAATTCCGGTCAGTGGAATGTGGCGGATTTTCGCCGTTCCTTCTCGTTCAAGGATGCCGAGATCCCACCACCTGCTCTCGCTGTTTTTATCAATGCGTTTGCGATATTCCCGCGCGCACCACGCGGCGGGGAAGTCCTCGTTCGTGTCGATTTGCTTCCGGTTTGTCACGATTTTCAAAAGGTTGGGGAACAATGGCTTTCCGGTGCTGTCGATTGCCGCCATCGTTTCGTCGCGCAAAAAGGCTTCCGTGGGCGCGCCGCCTGCGCTGACGTAGAGAATGGCAACGGGCTTTTTTGACGCTTTGGCGCGGCGAATTGCGAACGAAACCGCGATGGAGCTTTGTTTTCCGGCGTTCGCGGGCGTGACCTTCGTCCAGTTTCCGGTCTCGAAATTCCAAATCCAAATGTCGCAGCCGGCAGTTGCGGCGATTTCCGCCTTTGCCCCGACGCTCCTTTCAAGCGTCCACGCCATGTTTGACTGCCCGCCACAGAACCATACTTCGGGGCGCTTCCGCGCGATTTCCGGCGGGAGCTCGACCTTGGAGTTTTTCTTCGGGCCCGCGTTGGCGAGAATGGCGTCGCGAACGGTCTCGGCGATTATTTTGGCGCCGTCGGCATTCGGGTGAAGTTTGTCGGGGAAAACGCTCAGCAGCACGGGGCGTAGCGGCTCCTGCATGTCAATCGTTATCGCGCCGATTTTTTCTGCGACTTCGGCGAGGCTTTTTTGCATCAAAAACGGATCCGGCGCGCGGTAGAATTTTTGCCCGGGCGCGAGCGGCGAGAGTTTTCCCCAGATGAAAATTTTCGGCTTCGAGGAGAGGCGCGTATAGTCGCCGAGCAGTTTCAAATAATCGTCGCGGAACGAGCCCGGGTTTGTGAGTTCGTGCGTGAGAAACTCGCCGGAATCGTTTATTCCGAGGTTGCAGACGACGATGTCGGGCTTCCATGCGAGGGCGTCGGCGTGCTCTTTCATGAAGCGATATCCGCGCTTTTCGTTGCCGCGCATGGAGTGCAGATAGACGCCGCGGCCGGAGTTCCCGAAGTTGCGAACCTCGTATTTGTTCCCGAGCATTTTTTGCAACTGCGCGGGATAGGAATCGGTGTCGCGGGTGGCGATGCCATAGCCATACGTTATGGAATCGCCGATGCACGCAACTTTTATCGGTGCGGCACCGAGGACAATTGACGCGAAAAACGCGCCGGCGAACAAAAACAACTTGATAATAAATTTGGGATTCACGGTGGAGAAAATTTAAAACTTCAATGCCGAGAGAACGAGTTTTTTAATTAAGAAATTTGCGCGATTACCCCGCCGCCTGCGTGAAGGCGATGAGCCGCTGCGCCGTTTTCCACGCCTCGCCGGAATTTATTTTTTCGAGGGCGAGAGCCGCGCCGTCGCGCAAATTTTTGACCGTGCCGTTCATGTAAAAAAGCGGGGCGGCGTTGGCGGCGACAACGGCGACGTGCGCCGGAGCGCCTTTTCCGCTGAGAATCGCCTTTGTCGTGGCGCAATTTTCTGCCGGATTTCCGCCGCGAATCGATTCCGGCGGGAATGTCTGCAAGCCGAAATCCGCCGGCGAAAGTTCGTATTCGGAAATTTCGCCGCTGTCGTGCAATTCCGCGACCTTGGTCGTGCCGTGAACGGCTATTTCATCGGTCCCGGAGCCGTTCACGACAAAGGCGCGTTTGTATCCGAGATTTTTCAAAGTCTGCGCAATTTGCGCGGTGAGAGCCGCGTCGTAAACCCCAATCAGGGCGAAGGTCGGGTGCGCCGGATTCACGAGCGGCCCGAGCAAATTGAAAATCGTGCGCGTTTTCAGGGCTTGGCGCACGGGAACGGCGTATTTGAAGCCCTTGTGGTAGAGCGGCGCGAAGAGAAACGCCATGCCGACTTCGTCCATGCACACGCGCGCGGCGTCCGGCGAAATATCGAGCTTGACACCGAGAGTGGAAAGCATGTCGGACGCGCCGGATTTCGACGACACGCTCCGGTTTCCGTGCTTCGCGACTTTCACTCCGCCGCAAGCCGCGACGATCGCCGCAGTCGTGGAAATGTTTATCGAGCCCGCGCCGTCGCCGCCCGTGCCGACGATGTCGCAAAATTCGTAGTCGGGGCGCGGGAACGGCGTCGCGTCTGCCAAGAGGGCGCGCGCCGCACCGGCAATTTCCTCGGGCGTTTCGCCGCGGAGCTTCATCGCGACGAGCGCTGCGGTCAAAAGCGGCTGCTCAACATTGCCGCGAACAACCTGCGCGAAGAACGATTCCGTGTCTTCGACGCTCAGTTTTTCGCCCGCGTAAAGCTTATCCAACACTGCGTGCGCGGGGACGCTTCCGTCTTCCTGCGAGAGAAATTTTATCGAGTTTTCGAGGAGCTTTGCGCCGTGCGGCGACATTATCGATTCGGGGTGAAATTGGAACCCGAGCACGCGGTCTGCGCGATTTCGCACCGCCATGACCATTCTGTTTGCGCTCGCGATGACTTCGAGCGCGGGCGGCACCTTCGTCGCAATCAGCGAGTGATAGCGCGCGAACGGCGCCGGCGTGGGAATTCCCTCAAACGGCGCGACGCCGCGGTGGTCGATCTGCGAGCATTTCCCGTGCACGATTTCGTCGGCTTCGACGATTGTCGCGCCGTAGAATTGGCAAATCGCCTGATGGCCGAGGCAGATGCCGAGCATCGGAACTTTCCTGTGGCAGAGCTCGATGAGTTTCATCAGGCAACCGGCTTCGCTCGGCGTCCCAGGCCCGGGCGAAATCACCAAAATCGGGTTTTGCATTTTCTTGATTTCAGCAAAAACGGTCTCCGCCGGAATACTGTTGCGGAAAATTTTCACGACAAAGCCCTTGCCGCGAAATTCGTCCACGAGGTTGTAGGTGAACGAATCGAAGTTATCCAAGATGACGATCGTGTTTTTCATTGCGTTTCAAAATTGTAATTTTCCTTTGGATACGTTTGTGGCGGCATCAGTGCGTGGCGTTGAGCAGGACTTTCCCCTGCGCTGCGGCGATGGCAGAAAGCGGGGCAGCCGCTTTGTTGCGGGATTCGTCTGCCTCGGAGAGCGGGTTGGAATCCGCGACGACGCCGCCGCCCGCCTGGACGATTGCCGTGCCGGAGCGCGTGACAAACGCCGAGCGGATCAGGATGCAGGTGTCCATGTCGCCGTTCCCGCAAATGTATCCGACGGCGCCGCCGTAGCTCCCGCGCCGCTCGCCCTCGACTTGGCGAATCAGCTCCGAGGCGCGGATTTTCGGCGCGCCGGTCAGCGTCCCCATGTTCATGCACGCCTGATACGCGTGGAGCGCGTCGAGGTCGCTGCGCAGCGTCGCGACGACGTGCGAGACCAAGTGCATCACGTGCGAATATCTGTCAACTTTCAGCAACGCGCTCGTGTGGCGCGAGTTTGTTTCCGCGATTCTCGCCAAGTCGTTGCGCGCGAGATCGACGAGCATGAGGTGCTCGGAAAGCTCCTTTTTGTCCTGCCGCAAATCGAATTCTATGCGCGAATCAAGGTCGAAATTCACCGTGCCGTCCGCGTTCAGCCCGCGTTTGCGCGTGCCCGCGATCGGCGAGAGCTCGACCCGCCGCGTCGCCGCGTCAAACTTCACGGAGATTTCGGGCGACGCGCCGAAGACCGTGAAATCGCGGTCATCGACGAGGAACATGTATGGGCTCGGGTTCGACGCACGCAGCGCGCGGTATGCGAGCTCCGGATTCGGGCACGGAAGCGAAAATCTGCGTGCGGGAACGACCTGAAAGATGTCGCCCTTGCGGATGTATGCCTTCAAGTCCTCGATTTCCTTGCCATAAACGGCGTCGCTTTTGTTGACGTCGGCAACGATTGAGCCCGATTTCGGCGGGAGCGAAATTTTCTGCGGCTTCAATTCCGCGCAGATTTTTTGGATTTGCGCCGCGCGCTTTTCTATGCGGGCGCGCTCGCCGGCATCGTCGCAGAGAATGAGCGAATCGACGGTCGCCGAGCGGGTTTTGTGGTTTATCGTGGCGAAGGTTTCGGCGAGATAAAACACGAAGTTCGGGCAAGTGTTCGCGCCTTCGGGGACGCTTGGCAATTTCTCAAAAACCTCGACCAGGTCGTAGCCAAAAATTCCGCCGAGAAAGATTTTCGACGCCGGAAAGCCGGGGAGATTTTTCAGCACGCGCAAGACGTCGAGCGGCGACTTTGCCTTCAGGCGCGTGTCCTCGTCTTGCAAGAAATCCATCTGCGGGAACGAGAAAACGATCTCCGTGGCAGAAACTTTTTCCACGCTCGCGCCGGAGAGAATGCCGCCGCAGGACGCGGCATTTTCCTGCAAGAGAGGGAACGCCGCCGCGCCGTTTGCCGTTAGGGCTTCGACGCTGACGCTCGTCCCCCTGCACACGACGCGCAGCGAGGCGTCAGCGATAATTATGCTCTGCGTTCCGGCGTGCGTCTCGATTTCGGAGGATTCGAGCAGGAGCGTGTTGCGCGCCGTTTTGTCCGCGATGGCGGAATATAGTGCGAGCGGATCTTCGCAATATGCGACCGGCAATGTTTTCGGTTGCGGGATTGTAATTTCCGATTTCATGGATTTTCGATTTTCTTTGTTGATTTTTTGATTTTCTTTGTTCGTTCTCAAATTCTTTTGCGCAAATTTTGAACAAAAAAACCTGCGTCGTCGCCGAGCAGGTTTTTCAAAAAAAGTATTCGCTTGTTCCCAATAATTCAAAACGCGACGGGAACTGCGCGCCTGCCCGTTGTCGAGCGGCGACGCCAATTGCCGAAAAACTGCGCGTTTGTTGCAAACATGCGTTTGTGAAGTTTGCGGGCATGGAACGACTTTTCCCGAAGAACGTCAATTTTTTTCTCGACGCGGGCTCGGGCGGCGCCACTTGAAATATTTCCTCTTTTCAAAAATTGCGTTCCCGCGCATTCTTGCCGCTAATTTTTTCATTACGCGCCATGATTTACCATCTCGAAGACGTTCGCAAAGTTTACA
This sequence comes from Opitutia bacterium, assembly GCA_021204635.1. Classification (GTDB taxonomy): domain Bacteria; phylum Verrucomicrobiota; class Verrucomicrobiia; order Opitutales; family UBA953; genus Spyradosoma. The sequence continues at coordinate 5,885 of JAJPZB010000167.1, forward strand.
ACCTGCCGCTCACGGCGCTCATTTACTACGCGCAAGAAATTCACAGGGCGATGCAGGTGCCGGACGCGGTGCAGATAAACATGCTCCAATCGATCAAGACCGGCGCCTGCCCCGAGGATTGCGCGTATTGCCCGCAGTCGGCGAAGAGCAACACGGGCTTGAAGCCGGAGCCGCTGATGGACACGGCGGCGGTTGTCGCGGCGGCTAAAAAAGCCAAGGCGGCGGGCGCGTCGAGGTTTTGCATGGGCGCGGCGTGGCGCAAGGTCAACGACGGGCCGCAGTTTGAGAGCGTCCTCGCGTCGGTGCGCGGCGTGAAGGCCCTGGGCTTGCAGGTCTGTTGCACGCTCGGTCTCATAACCGAGCAACAGGCGGCGCGGCTGAAAGAGGCGGGTTGCGACGTTTACAACCACAATCTCGACACCTCGCGCGAGTACTACCCCGAAATCATTTCCACGAGAACCTACGACGACAGGCTCGCGACAATCCGCAATGTGCAAGCCGCGGGAATGGGCGTTTGCTCCGGCGGAATCATCGGCATGGGCGAGAGCGTTGACGACAGGCTGAAAATGCTGATCGAGCTCGCGAACATGGAAACCCAGCCCGAATCCGTGCCGATAAACGCGCTCATTCCCTGCCCGGGAACGCCGTTGGAAGGCCGCCCGCGCGTGGATATTTTCGAGTTCGTGCGAATCATCGCCGTCGCGAGAATCCTGATGCCGAAGGCAATTGTGCGGATTTCCGCAGGGCGCGCGCAGATGAGCGACGAGGCTCAGGCGCTCTGCTTTGCCGCCGGCGCAAATTCGATTTTCCTCGGCGACAAACTGCTGACGACGCCGAACAACGCCGCGTCAAAGGATTTTCAACTCCTCGCAAGGCTTGGACTCAAGCCGCTCGACCCCGAGGAATATCGCAGGAAAATGAATGGTTGCAAGGGCGACGGCTCCTGCGGGAATTGCACTTGTGGAGCCCACGAGGCAAATGCCGCCACCAACCCGAGTTCCACCACCAACCCAAATTCCACCACCAACCCGAGTTCCACCACCAACCCAAATTCCACCACCAACCCAGCCGCCACCAACCCGGAAGAAAAAGAGCCCGTGCCCGAATTTGCCAAGAAGCACGAAGACGAGCTTTCGCCGGAAGGCACCTGGGCTCGCGGCTGCAACTGCGACGGCGAGCACGCGCAATAGCGGTTCGGTGGTGGCGCGTCAGCTCAGCCGGCACTTGTAGTCATCGTAGCCAAAGCGGCGGATGACTTCATAGTTGCCGGACGCGGGATCGAAGCTCGCGATCGCCGGCAGGCAAATGCCGTTGAACGTGGTGTTTTTCACCATCGTGTAGTGCGCCATGTCCATGATCGCGAGCCGCTGCCCGGGCGCGAGTTTCTGCGGAAACGAATAGTCGCCGAGGACGTCGCCCGCGAGGCAGGTTCCGCCTGCGAGGCGATACGTGTGCGCAAATTCGCCGGGCTTTCCCGCGCCGAGAATCTCCGCGCGATAGGGCATTTCGAGCGTGTCGGGCATGTGCGCGCTCGCCGACGTGTCGAGAATCGCGATCGGCATTCCGTTGTTCACGATATCCAAAACCGTGCACACGAGAATCCCCGTTTCGATTGCGACAGCCTCGCCGGGCTCCAAGTAAATTTGCAAATGCGCACCCCATTTTTCGCGGAATCGCGCAATCGTTTCGCAAAGCAGATCGATGTTATACCCCGGCTTCGTTATCCAGTGGCCGCCGCCGAAATTTATCCACTTCATCTGCGGAATGAACTCGCCGAATTTTTCCTCAAAATGCGGAATCGTCCTCGCGAGTGTTTCCGCGCCCTGCTCGCACATCGTGTGCATGTGCAGACCTTCGAGCCCCGCCATGCCGGCGGCAGAAATTTCAGACCTCAGCGCGCCGAGCCGCGAGCCTGCCGCGCACGGGTTGTAGATCTCGTGCTCCACCTCCGCATATTCCGGATTGACGCGCAGCCCGCAGGAAATTTTACGCCCGGAATTTTCGACGACGCCGCGAAACCTTTTCCACTGCGACAGCGAGTTGAACGAGATGTGATCTACGAATTTGACGAGCTCGCCCATGTCCGCCGGCGGAAATGCGGGGGAATACACGTGGCGCTCGCCGGGGAAAAATTCGCGCCCGAGAAGGGCCTCGTGCAAGCCGCTCGCCGTCGTCCCCGCGAGATATTTTGAGACGATAGGGAACTCGCTGAATTGGGCAAATCCTTTGAGTGCAAGCAAAATTTTCGCGCCGGTTTTGTCCATCACCGCGCGCAGGATTTTGCAGTTTTCCTCGAGCAAACCGCGATGAATCAAATAGCACGGCGATGGCACGCGCGACAAATCGAGCGCTGCAATTTGCGGGTAAAAATTTGCGGACATGACGCGAGATAGTAAAACAAACGCGGGCGCGCGCGACTTCAAAACGCGGCGCAATTCGGGCAACTTTCCGCCGGCGGGAAAGATTTTACGGGCTTGCCGCCGCAGAGCATTTGACAAAATATTGCCTTACCCATGAAAAAAACCGCAATTACCCTCGTCGCCGCCATCGCGTTTGCCTCGTCGCTTTTCGCAGGGACGTCATCTCACAAAAACTCGACGTTCGCCGGAACGGAACACCAGTCCGCATCTCTCGGCGTCTCCGCAAAGCCCGCAACAAAGGCGAAAGCGGCTGACTCGAAAAACGCCGTCGCCGCAGCTTTGGGCGATGTAAAATTTCTCGTGAACGGGAAGCCGAAAACCACGGCGAAGTACTACATTTTCCTCTATTCCGCTTCGTGGTGCGGACCGTGCCAAGCCGAGATGCCCAAGATTTCCGCGCTCTACTCCAAAGAAATCTCGAAAAACCCGAAGGTCGAGCTGATCCATTTTTCTGCCGACCGCGCTGAGGCGCCCGCCAAAGAATGGGCGAAAAAAGAAAAGGTGAAGTTCCCCGTCGTCGTTCCGGGCGACACCACGGCTGTCCCCGGCAAAACAAGACCGACCGGCATTCCGTTCATGCAAATCGTTCGCGCCGACGGCACGGAAATCACCTCCGGCCACGGCTCGAAGGTCCTCGAATACAAGAAATATATTTCCGAGAAATAATTGCGCCTCCGAGCGTAGCGACAAAAAAGGCGTTCCCGACAAATTCGCGGGAGCGCCTTTTTTTGGAGAAATCCGAAAACGGATTTTACAGATTGTCGAGAATGTCGCCGAGGTTTGCGAAATCCTGCGAGCCGGAACTCGTCGAGCCGGCGGATTGCCCGCTGCGGTCGGAGCCTGCGCCGCGAACGCGTTCGTAGGCGCTGATCTCCTTCTTGAGTTGCTCGGAATCGTAGTTCGCAGCCTTGATCGAAAGCCCGATACGCCGATCTTCGCGGTCAATCTTGATGACGCGCGCCGTGACTTCCTGACCGAGTTTGAGAACGTCTTTGATCTTCTCGATGTGGTCTTCGCCAATCTGCGAAATGTGGACGAGACCGTCGATCTCATCGACGAGTTCGACGAAGGCTCCGTAGTTCGTGATCTTCGTGACCTTGCCGGTGACCAAGTCGCCGATGTGGAACTTGCGCTCGATGTCGTCCCACGGATCGTCCTGCGTCTGCTTGATGCCGAGGGCAATCCGCTGCTGGTCGGAATCGACGTCGAGAACGATTGCCTCGACCTCGTCGCCCTTTTTGAGCATTTCGCCCGGGTGGGTGATGCGGCGAGTCCAGCTCATATCCGAGACGTGCACCATGCCGTCGATCCCCTCTTCGAGTTCGACAAACGCGCCAAAGGTCGTGAGATTGCGAACTTTGCCGTGGACGCGTGCGCCGACCGGATAGTTGTGGCGCACCATTTCCCACGGGTTCTGCTCCAACTGGCGAATGCCGAGGGAAATTTTCTGCTCTTCCTTGTTGATGCCGAGAATGACGGCATCGACTTCCTGACCGATTTTGAGAACGTCGCTCGGCTTCGCGATGCGCTTCGTCCACGAAAGTTCCGTGACGTGAACTAGACCCTCGACGCCCTGCTCCAACTCGATAAATGCGCCGTATTGGACGAGGTTGACGACCTTGCCGTGAACCTTCGCGCCAACCGGATATTTCTTCTCGATCGATTCCCACGGATTCTCCGTGCACTGCTTCAAGCCGAGAGAAACGCGTTCGCGCTCGCGGTCGATTTCGATGACCATGACGTTGATTTCTTCGCCGATTTTGAGCACTTCGCTCGGGTGAGAAATGCGGCCCCAGCTCATATCCGTGATGTGGAGAAGACCGTCGAGCCCGTCGAGATCGACGAACGCGCCGTAGTCCGTAATGTTCTTGACTACGCCGCGGCGAATGTCGCCCTGCTTCACTTCTTCGAGAAGCGCGCGGCGTTTTTCGCGGCGCTGTTCCTCGATGAGTTCGCGGCGCGAAATGACAAGATTTTTGCGCTCGACGTTGATCTTCAAAATTTTGAAGTCATATGTCTGCCCGATGTATTGGTCGAGATTTTTCGGGGGCTGGACATCGATTTGCGATGCCGGCAAGAACGCGTCTATTCCCATCGAAACGATGAGCCCGCCCTTTACCTTTGCCTTCACTCGACCGGGCATGACGGAACCTTCTTTGCACTCGGCAACGATGGTTTCCCAGTTCTTCTTTTGCTGCGCTTTGTCGTAGGAGATTACGGGAGCGCCGCTGCGATCTTCAGCCTTCTCGAGGTAAACCTCAATTTCGTCGCCGGGCTGAAATTCGACGCCGTCTGCGAACTCGCTCGCGGGAACAACTCCCTCGGATTTGCCGCCGATATCGACAACGACACTGCCGTCGCGAACTTCAACAACTCTTCCCTTTATCACTTGACCCTGCGCGAGAGCCGCTTTGCCGCCGCTTTCCGCGAGCAGCTTTTCCATTATAGATGACATATTTTTTGTCTTTACCTGCGGGGAAAATTTTCCCCGCAAATGATTAATTTGTTTATTGGTTGCCCTTTTTTCACATTTCCGCGCACCTACGCGGAAACGAAAAGGAGTGGTGAGTGTGAATTATTCTCGGGAAATTTCCAAGATAATATTGTGCCCTCACAAACGCGGCACACACGAAAGAAGCCGGCGGGTGTATTCGGCGCGCGGCGACAATGCCACATCGAGCGCCGCACCCTCTTCCACTTTTTCTCCACGATAAAAAACGCAGACGCGGTCGGCAACCTCCGCGACAAGGCCAAAGTTGTGCGTTATCAAAAGCACACTCATGCCGAGGCGTTGGCGCAGCGACAAAATCAAGTCCATTATTTGCTTTTGCACGGTGACGTCGAGCGCCGTCGTCGGCTCGTCGGCTACGAGAATTTTCGGCTCGGAAACTATCGCCATCGCAATCATCACGCGCTGCAACATCCCGCCGGAAAACTCGCACGGAAACGCGCCCGCCCGCGCCGGATCTATCCCGACCGCACGCAACACTTCGCGCACGCGTTGCCCCCGCGCACGCGACAACCCATGCGTCTTCAAAACTTCTTCGATTTGCGCTCCAATCGTGTAAACGGGATTCAGCGAACTCTGCGGATCTTGGAAAATGTACGAAATTCCCTTGCCGCGAATTTTGCGAATCTCGCGATCCGGCAAGCCGAGAATCTCGCGGCCACAAAACAAAACGCTCCCACGCACGACACACGCCGGTTCCTCCGGCAACAGACCCGTGAGCGCCTGCGAAGTCGCGGTTTTCCCGCTTCCGCTTTCCCCGACGATCGCCAAAATTTCGCGCTCGTGCAGGTCAAACGAAATCCCGCGCACAGCCGGAGAAAGCTTCCCGCGAACGCGAAAATCCACGTGCAAATCTCGCACCGACAACAATGGGGTTGGTGGTGAAAGCAATTGGCTTTGTGGCGACAATTGGGTTGGTGGCGGCAACTGAGTTGGAGGTAGAGATTGGGTTGGTGGTGGCGACAATGGATTTTGCCGGGTTGGTGGTGACGCCGAAGCCGCGCGATTTTTCTCCGCATTTTCTGCGGAGATTTCTTTCGCGGAAAAATTTCCGGCGCCACCTGCGAAGTCCGTAGCCATTGTCAAAACTGCACTCCGAGCATCATCGAGCTCAGACCGCTGCCTATGCCGAGAAGCGCGACCTTGTCGCCACCACTGACAGCTCCCGACTCGATTGCAAGCGCAAGCGTCATCGGCAACGATGCAGAGCCCACGTTCCCGAGCCGGTCAAAGCTCCGCCAATCCTTTGACCTGTCCAAGCCGAGTCGCTCAAACAGCGCCGCCGAATGCCGCGTGCCCACCTGATGTGTAATCACGCGCGCGGGCGACGATTCGTCCCAGCCCGTCTCGCACTTGAAATCCGACCACGCACCCTCGGCGAGCGCGATTCCGGCGTCCATGAGCTTTTCGGAATCCGTCCGCATCGCGAGCCCGCCACCGTCCGCGTCTCCCTCGCAGAGCCGGTTTGCCGCGGAGTCCGTTGCGACAACTCCACCGACCAATTTCGGCTTTGTGGCGGCAACGAGTGAATCGCGCGCGAGAATTGCGGCAGCGGCGCCGGCGCCAATCGTGAGGTTTGCAAAATAAGGCTTTATCGCGGCGCGCGTGAGTGTGTTGTCGCCGTTGAGCTTGTCAATCGTGCCCTCGACGAGCGGCTTGCCGTTTTCGCCTGTGCAAACCAGTGCGCGCTGAATTTGCCCCGATTCAATCATCGCGGCGGCGACAACAATGGCGTTCAAAAATCCGAGGCACGCGTTGGAGATGTCGAAAATCTGGGTGCGTTGCGGCAGCCCGAGCAGGCCGTGGACGTATGCCGCCGTCGCCGGCTCGAGGCGGTCGCGACACACCGAGGCGTGAATCAGCAAATCGATTTCGTCCGGCGCCACTCGCGCGGCAGCCATCGCCTTTTTCCCCGCGAGAGCCGACGCCTCCGACGGGCGAATGTCGTGCATCCAAAAGCGGCGCTCGCGAATCCCCGTCATGAGCTCGAGGCGCCCCGCCGGCAATTTCAGCCGCTCGTAAACCGGCGCGAGCCTGCGCTCCAAGTCCGCGGAGGTCCAAACCTCGGGCGGAAGTTCGATCGCCATTTCTTCGATTGCGACGCGGGAAAAATGCATAGCTTGGAAGAATGCGGACATCGCGCCCTTTTTCGCAAAAAAAAAATTCGCAGGTCTTTGTGGCGGCGGGTTAGTGGTGGCAGAATTGGGTTGGTGGCGGAATTTGGGTTGGTGGTGAAAGCAAGCCGCCACCACCAACCCTCCGAAAAAATCTTCACCACTAACTCCTCTCACCACTAACCCGCCATCACCACCAACCCGGCTACCCACCTGCGATGCGGGATCCCACACGTAATTCTCCCGCTAAGTTAGCGGGAGGGGACCACGATAGTGGTGAGGGAGTGTGTCCGTTGAACGTCGCCTGACTCCGCTCCCCGCCACCAACCCATTCCTCACCACCAACCCGCCGCCACCAACCCAAATTCCACAACAAATTCGCGTTGCGGCGGCAGGCAATCATGAATTAGACTCCGCGTTTTTACCGATTTTCAATGTCCGGCAAGCCCTTCCAAATCTCCATTTCTCCCGCAACCCTCTTGCGCGCAGCCACAATCCTCGCTGCCGCCTTTGTTGCGGGGGCGACAACATTCGCGGACGACGACGATACCTCCACCACCGACACCGAATCGGAAACGACGACCACCACGACGACGATCGACATTAAAAATCTGAACGAAAATTCGCCGGACTACATCGTTGATTCCTCGACAACTCTCTACGTAAAACAAACCGTTGACGACGTTTACACGGGCACGCTCTCGGGCGCTGTGAGCCTTGAAAAAAGCGGCGAAGCGAACCTGATTTTCGAGGGGCAACTCAAGTCGGTAACCGGATATATTTATGTTGACGAAGGAATTTTTACCTTCGGTCAAGGTTTTTCTGTTTCGGGCGCCGCGACAGAGGTAAACAACGATGCCACCGTCGTTTTCTCGACTGCGGGCACGGTCGATGCGAGCCTGATTTCGATCGGCGGCTCCGGCGTTATCGAAAATATCGGCTCGGGAACGATAACGACGGGAAGCATCAAGGGAAGCGCTCTGCGCATTTACTCGGGCACGATCATCGTCGCCGGAACTGCGGAATTTGACGACATTCTCGTCGCGAAAAACGCCGAACTTTGCATAGGCAAAGGCGACGCGAGCGGCGTGCTTTCCGGAAGCGGCACGATCGTCCTCGAAGAAGATTCCACCCTGCGATTCAACCGCACGTCGAGCGCGAGTTCATCGACATACGCGGGGACAATTTCCGGCGCGGGCGACGTCGTTTTCGACGGCAGCATCACGACGCAACTCACGGGCGCGGAACAAACTTACACCGGCACGACGACGGTCAACGCCGGCACGCTCATTTTCATGCGCTCGGACAGCGCCGAACAGGTCAACGTCGCGAGCCCGCTGATCACGGTAAACGGCGGTTCGCTCGGCGGCAATGCAGTTTTCGCGGGCGATGTCGAGATTAAAGGAAAATATTTTGGCGCCGACGGCACAACCGCTTGGGGTGGGACGCTTTCCCTCGCAATCGCGGGCGCAACAATGACCGTAAAAGGAGACTTGACATTCGACCCGATGACCATGGAGCTCGTCACAGACGGCAATGGAAACTACGGCTGGGCGTTCGCAGACTACGGCGGAGTGACGCAGGTTTATTTGTCGGAAGACGGCACGGGGCGAGTTGACGTGGAGGGCAAATTGACACTCGGCGGGCTTCTCGTGCTCTCGGGCTCGAGTTCGCTCACGCCCGGGCAAGTCGCGATTTTCATGCATTCCGACACTGCGATCGAGGGCGATTTTGCCTACGTGAGCGTCGAATCCGACAACGTCATGCTCGTGACGAGCGGCGTCGCGGGCGTTGGCGCAAACGAATACGGCATTGCCGCGATCGAAAATCGCAATCTGCGCGAACGCTCTTCTTTCGTCGAGCACAAGGGGCTCTCTAATTTCATTGACTACGTGGCAACGCAGACTGCGGCGGCGCGGCCGAACGAGGTCGGGCAAGCGGTGAACCTCGCGATGGGCGATTCCATTTCGCGGACGCTGAACAATTTTTCGCCGCTCGCACACTGCTCTTTGCTGAGCATGGGCGTCCACCAATCGAACCTCGAAGTCGATTATTTGCGCCGCGTTTTTCCGACGGGGACGCGCGGTCCGGCGTCGAACGACGGCATAACCGTGCCCGCGAACCTGCAATTTTTCGGCTCCGTGCTCGGCGAATTTGTCCAAAACAAAGACAAGCCGAATTCCCCGATTTTTGACACGAGTTCGATCGGCGTTCTCGCGGGAATTTACACCTGGGTCGATAGCGAGCGTCTCGTCGGCGCCACCGTTGGCGCGCACTACGGCGAGGCGCAAATTCACGGCTATGGCTCAAATTCGTTTGACGACGCCGCAATTCGCCTGCGCCTCTTCGCGGGAATGATGCCGGCGAACGAAAGTTGGAATTTGCTCTTCGGTGTCTCTGCCGCCGGCCACGCCTACGACATCGACCACGACACCGCGACCGGAACGAATCGCGCAAACGAATACGGCATGGAGGCGGGCGCGTTCATTTCGTGGCAATTCCGCGACGAACTCGTCGAGGGGCTTTGGCTCGTGCCGTTCGCGCGCATGGATTTCAACTACGTTCGCGTCGATACGGTGCGGGAAAAGGGCTCGCCGTCGGCTCTGAAAATTGACGCCTTCGGGTATTCAAGTTTTCGCGGGAGATTCGGCTTCGGGCTCGAAAAAATTTACGACCAAGGCACCGACCACGAAATCACGATCGGCGCAGATTTCGGGTTTGTGGCGGAATTCGGGAAAGACCCCAAAATCACATCGGAATTTATCCACTACGACGATTCATCTACGACAATCGCAGGGACGGTTGACGAGCGCGCAGCATTTGAAATAACGCCGCGGGCTCGCATCCGGCTCGACAAAAATTGGGTCGTGGATTTCGCAATCAAATTCCAAACGACCTCGGTCGGCAGCACCTCCAACGCCATAACGCTCGGCGTGTCGTCAAACTTCTGAAACAACAGAAAATGCCACAACAAAAAGACACGGGGGACGTCGTAGCCCGAATCATCGAGCTGGAAACAAAAATCACCTTTCTCGAAGACTACGTCGCCAAGCAAAACGAAACAATCGTCGAGCAAATGGAGAAAATCGCAAACCTGCAAAAAGCAATCCGCATGCTCGCAGAAAAAACGGACGCTCTCGGCGACAGCAACTCCGCCCCCGCCAACGAAAAACCACCACACTGGTGAGTTTGTGGTGGGAAATTGGGGTTGGTGGTGGCGGCAAACTGCCACGATTGTTGTCACACGGATTTGTTCGGGACTAACGTCCCTCACGGCTTTGTGGTGGAGGGTTGGTGGTAAGGGAACGGTGGCGGCAAGTCTGTGGTGAGGGTCAGTGGTGGCACTTGGCTTTGTTGTGGGCGGTTTGTGGTGACAAAGGTTAGTGGTGAAACTTAGGTCTGTGGTGAGACTTTGGGTTGGAGGTGGGAGTTGGCTCTGATGCGGCAGGTTAGTGGTGGCAACAATTCGCGCGCGCAGTGCGCGATTCTCCCGCTAAGTTAGCGGGAGAATCGCGTTAGCGGTGAGGGAGTGCGTTCGTGGAACGTCGCCTGACTCCGCTCCCACCACCAACTCAACCCCACCACCAACTCTCCGAAAAAATCCCAACCACAAACTCCCGTGGCACTTGCCGCCGCCACCAACCCGGCTACCCACTTGCGATGTCGGAGCCCACACGTAATTCTCCCGCTAAGTTAGCGGGAGGGGACCACGATAGCGGTGAGGGAGTGTGTTGGTTGTGCGACGCCTGACTATGCTCCCCACCACCA
>JAJPZB010000061.1 GCA_021204635.1 Opitutia bacterium
AGTGGTGGGAGTTTGGGTTGGTGGCGTGCGAGCGCGCTTTGAGCAAATCGTAGATTTCGCCTTGGAGTTCTAACGCAGTTTGTTGCTCAGCGCGGACCTTTTTCAATTCTTCGAGCAGCTTTGCTTTTTTTTCTGCGGCGTAGCGCCCGCCCTTGGGAAACCGCGCGCTGCCTCGTTCGCGGAACGCGAGCATTTCCAAAAAAACGCCGAGTTCGGCAAAGGCGTTGTGCCAGACGGGATTTGTGCCGGGGAGCCCTTCCGCGATTTCGCGCACTCGCACGTATGCGATTTTTTTCACGCCGAGAAGTTCGTGAAATTCCGCGAGTTCGTCGGCGGAAATCCTGCGCTCGACGCCGTCGATTTCCACGAGAAATTGGAGCGAATTTTCAAAGCGCTTTTGCGATTCTATCGGTGATTCCGGCGCGAGGGGCGAGCGCTCCAAGGTGGCGTAAAACGACGTTGCCCAGAGCAGGTCTGTGGCGATTTCGCTCTCGGGGAAAGCGCTTTCGGGCGAGACGAGAATTACTTCGATGAGGTCGGAAAAGCGCTGCCAGCTTGCGAGGCGTTGTCGCCGCAGGAAGCGGTAGAACATGAGCGCGTTGACGCGGAAATTTTCGCTGGGCGATTTTCCGGCGGCGCGGGGCTCGGCGAGTTCGGAGAATTTGAGCGGCGTGGATTTTTTTGCCTTGGAGAAAAACGCGAGCGCGCGCCCGCTTTCGCCGGAGATGTCGGTCTCGGCTGCGATTGCCGCCGGCAGCCACAGCGGCGGATTGCCTTTGTTGTCGCCACCAAAATCGAGATTGTGGTCTTGCGCGTATTGTCGCACGACAGTTTCGGCGAGGGCGTAGGCGATGTCGAAATCCGACAACTGCGACAAATTGCCGCCGAAAGAGCACATTTTGTTGCCGCGAAAATCTTTCCAAATTTCGAAAATCGCGGGCATGTCCTCTTTGCCCTTGGGTGGAAGCTCCGCCCAGATGGTCATTTTCTCTCCGGTCTCGTTTGTGTCCCAGCCGAGAAAGCGCGTGGTGTGGCGTTCGAGCTTGCGGGCGATTTCCGAGATTCGCCGCGCGCCCTGGCGATTGTCGCCGTAGATCGTGAAAAAATTTGTGCGGATTTCGAGAACGTCGGGCAGGGAATTGATTGCGTTTTCTATGCGCTTTTCCTCGTCGATTTCGCCGGCGGATGATTCCTGCGTGGGCTCGGTGGTGGCGGGGGCAGAATTTTCTTGCGCGGCGACGGAGATTGTTGCGAGCGCGCACAGCAACAGCCCTGCGAAGATGGAATTTTTCGGCGTTGCCGAGAGCATTTTCGCGGGCGATTTTGCGTGAGCGATTGTTGCCACAACAGAGGCTATTTCTGCGGCTCAAACGCGAGTTGCGTCACTTTGCCCGCCGGCAAGGTGAAGGGATCGCCGAGCGCCTCGTTTGTGTCGTTCAAAAAGATCGTGATTGTCGCGTCTTCCCGCATTGCACCGAAATCGAAGCGCCAGCGATTGTTGCCGGAATATTCCATGGGCGTGGATTTTTTTGTGGAAATGCCGGGCGCATTGCCGCGCAAGTATGGTTTTTGCCCTTGGCCAAGTTCTGCGCGCAAAATCAACGCAGTGTGTGGCAGGTCTTCGGCGGGCGGAAGTTCTTCCGCGGGCGCGGGCACAGGCACGGGCTCCGGTTCTGGCTCGGTGGTGGGCTCTTCCTCGGGCTGCGATTCTTCCTCCTCCGGCTCGGTGGCGGGCTCTTCCTCGCCACCATCGTTGTCGGCATCGGGATCGTTGTCGCCACCGTCGTCATCGTTGTCGGGAGAATCTTCGCCACCATCCTCGCCACTGTCGCCGGCTTCTTCCTCACCACCATCCTCCGACTCTTCCTCGGCTTCTTCCTCATTGTTGTCGCTTTCTTCCTCGGAAGGTTCTTCTTCCTCCGTGGGCTCTGATTCCTCTTCCTCGCCTTCTTCTACCGGCTCTTCTTCTTCTTCGCCACCGTCGTCGTCGCCGGATTCTTCTTCCTCTTCGCCACTATCGTCGGCGTCGTCTTGGCTTTCTTCTTCCTGTGGCTCGGCGAGATCGTCGTCGTCCGCATTTTCGGCGATTTCTTCCTCGCTTTCGTCGCCACTTTCCTCTTCGCCACTGTCCTCGGCGTCTTCGTCAAATTCTTCTTCTTCTTCTTCCTCCTCCTCCTCCTCCTCGGCGGGAATTTCAAAATCTGCGAGTTTTTGCAGAATTTCGTCTTGCCTTTTTTCTATACTTTCCAACTTGCCGGCGATTCCGGTCGCAACAATCGCGCCTGCCGCGAGCTTTGCGCTGTCATTGCCTTCGTCGCTTTTGCGCGTCTGCTTAATCTCGGGCAGGGCGGAAACTTTTTCTGCGGAGCGGGTTGCGATTTGCTCGATTTCAAAATCTGTCAACTCCATTTGCACGCGGCCGGCGGCGATTTCGTCGAGGCGCGAGACGATGTAGCTCGTCGTTTTGTCGAGGTTTTCGACCTTCTTTTGGAGCTCGCGATTTGTCTCTTCGATGTTTGCGAAAAATCCCTTTTGTCTGTCGGTAAATTCCAAGAGTTTTTCTTCCATCTCGCTCATCAAAATGCGCTTTGCGGCGAGGCGGGAATTGCTCCGGAAAGTCGAATACCAATGGAGCGCGACGAAAATTTCTCCGACGAACAAAACGAATAGGAGCAGGGCGAGCGTGACGCCGTCGTGCTCTGCCGCGCCCGCGTAATACAAGACTGCGACAACGGCGACGATGAAAATTACAGTTCCCGCCAGAGCTCCGGCGTTGCCGCTTTTCGGCTTTTTGGGTTTTTGCGTCAACTCTGCTGGTGCGTTTGTTTCCGGTTCCATCGGTGAATTTTTGGGGTTGGGGTTTGTTGTGATTTTTAGAGATTGAAAAATTTTGGTGGGCTCGCCGCGCGGCTTTTGCGTCAGCGGATTTTTTCGGGAAATCCGACCTTGCGATAAACTTTGGAAAGCGTCTTGAACGCGACGCGCTGCGCGACCTCCGCGCCTTTTTTGAGAGTTTCGTCGAGAAACGCGCGGTCTTTAATCAGGCGCTCGTAGCGCTCGCGCACGGGGTCGAGCGTGGCGATGACGGCGTCCGCGACGCATTTTTTGAAATCGCCGTAGCCCTTGCCGGCAAACTCGTCTTCGATTTCCTGCGCGCTCTTGCCGGTCACGGCGGCGAATATCGAAATGAGGTTCGAGATTCCAGGCTTGTTCGCGAAATCGACGCGCACCGAGCCCTCGGAATCCGTGACGGCGGACATGATTTTTTTGCGCACGACATCGGCGGAATCGATCAAATCCACGGTGCCGAGTTTGTTCGGATCCGACTTGGACATTTTTGTCGTCGGGTTTTGTAGCGACATCACGCGCGCGCCGGCTTTGCCGATGTAAGCTTCGGGGACGTTGAAGGTCGGGGAAAACGTGGAGTTGAATTTTTCTGCCAAGTCGCGAGTCAATTCCAAATGTTGCTTTTGATCTTCGCCTACGGGCACGACGTTTGCGTTGTAAAGCAAAATATCTGCCGCCATCAAAACGGGGTAAAAGAGCAGGCCGGAGTTGACGGATATTTGCTTCTTCGCCTTGTCTTTGAATTGCGTCATGCGCTCGAGCTGGCCGAGCGGGCAAATGCAGCTCAGCACCCACGCCAATTCGTTGTGGCCGATGACGTGGCTTTGCGCGAAGAGGGTGCTCTTCTCCGGATCGAGGCCGCACGCCATGTATTGCGCGAGGCACAGGTATGTGTTTTGGCGGAGCTCGGCGGGGACTTTCGGGAGCGTTATCGCGTGCTGATTCGAGATGAAAAAGAAGCACGTGTAGTCGTCCTGCATCGCGTTCCAGTTTCGGACTGCGCCGAGGTAGTTGCCGAGATGGAGGCGCCCTGTCGGCTGCGCACCGGTCAAAATTACGGGTTTGGGACTTGCGTCGTTGTCTGACATAAACTCTGCGTGAACGTCTGCGGAAAACTATGCCCGCGCGAGCCCGCGCCCGCAACGCATTTTTGCCCCACAACAAAGCCGTTTCCCGCTTAGCTACAACAATCGCATTTGTGCATGCGCGATGGTGGTGGGGGCTTGGGGT
>JAJPZB010000087.1 GCA_021204635.1 Opitutia bacterium
CGAGCGCGGTCCCCGGCCCCCCCCCCCCCCCCCCCCCCCCCCCCCCCCCCCGGTCAAGACAAAAATTCAAAAATTTTCGGCGACTTTTGCGCGGCGCGGGATAGTCGTGGCGACAATCGCCGTTTGCGCGACGACAGCCCCCAGCCTCGGTCGCCACGACAAAGGCAAAAAAACACTCCCTCGCGACAACGTGCGAGGGAGTGTTTACGTCAGGGAAACTCCGTGGTACAGCAAAGTTATGCCCGCTTCGCGAGCTCTTTGCCGAGGCGGAAACCTTCGAGGTTTGGCGGAATAATCTTCGGTTTTTCGGCGAAGCATTCGCGAATCGCAGCTTCCACGACAGCGTCGAAGTCCGTCGCATCTTCCGCCGTCAGGAAAAGGTCGTCCATCATCTTCGCAAATGCACCGAGGATTAGCGCATTGCCATAGCGCGGGCTTCCGAGTTTCTCGGTCGCCGTTGTGGCAGCGGGGACGCCGTATGCGACCTGCGCCTTGCCTATCGGCGGCAGCGACATGCTCGACGTATCGTAAATTATGATTCCCGTCGGCTTCAGTTGCGGCAAATATTTGTCGAGCGAAGGCTGGTTGAGCGCGATGAGCATGTTGGCGTCGCGATCGACAACGGGCGACGCAATTTCCTTGCGCGACGCGACGACAGAGCAATCCGCCGTGCCGCCGCGCATTTCCGGTCCGTAAGTCGGCAAATACGTAATGTTGAAATTCCGCAGGCGTCCCATGTGCGCGATGATATACGCGAGCGAAAGAACGCCCTGCCCGCCCGAGCCGGCTACCTTGATTCTGCGCTCTTTGTCGAAAATCTCGGAGCGATTGCGGAAATCCGCCCTGACCTTATTCGCCTCGCTCTCCGCATCTTTCGGGAACAAAATTTCCTCGACTTTCTCGCAATCGTAAATCGGCACAGGGTGCTCGACTGGCTCGCGCTGCGCAGAGACATCTTTAAATTTTCCGAGCGGGAAAATTTTCGTCATCTGGTTTTGAATAAAATCCGTGATGCCGGCGGCGTCTTTTTTCAAGCCCACGGGGCACGGCGAAAGCACTTCGACGAACGAGATTCCCTTGCGCGCCATCGTGTTCTGAATCGCCTTGCGAATGGCAAGTCGCGCCTTCATGACTTCCTTTGGCGCTCCGAGTGCAACGCGCTCGACATAGACCGGATTCGCCTGCGTGGCGACAATCTCCGCGATGTGGAAAGGCAGCCCGTCCTCGACTGGGTCGCGCCCGCGCGGCGTTGTCGTGGTCTTCTGCCCCGGGAGCGTGGTCGGCGCGAGTTGTCCGCCCGTCATTCCGTAAATCGCGTTGTTGACGAAGATGTAGCAAATATTTTCGCCGCGATTAACGGAGTGTATAAATTCGTTGAAGCCGATTGCCGCGAGGTCGCCGTCGCCCTGATACGAGATGACGACGCTGTCTTTATGCGCTCGAGCAAGCCCTGTTGCGACGGCGGGTGCGCGCCCGTGCGGCGTCGAAATCCCAAAGCAATCCATGTAGTAATACCCGAAAACGGCGCAACCGACAGGCGATATAAACGTCGTGCGGTCTTTAATTCCGAAATCGGAAATGGCTTCGGCGACGATTTTGTGGAGAATGCCGTGACCGCAGCCCGGGCAATAGTGCATGTTGTGCCTCAGCGTCGCCGGTCGTTTGTCGAACTCGGGAAAAAATCCCGCCGGGCGGTCTTTTATGACGCGAAATTCTTTCATTTGCTTTTAAAATTTTTTGATGGTTGCAATTGTCGGCATTCGGGAAAAGTTCAGATTGCTGCCTTCGCGCCGGCGACGAGATCTTCGACGGAAATCAATTTTCCGCCAACGCGGTGGATCAAATTCACGGGGCGCGCGCACTCGATTGCGAGCTTGACGTCCTCGATCATCTGACCTCCGGAGAGTTCCACGCAGATGAATTTCTTCGCCTGCGCGACAAATTTTTTCAGCACTTTCGTGGGGAACGGATACAGCGTCTTCGGGCGCACGAGCCCCGCGCGAATGCCCATGCGGCGAAGCTCCGCAACCGCATTCTTGACGAGCCGCGACATGATTCCATACGCGACAAACACGACGTCCGCGCCGTCAGTTTCCCAAAGTTCCGCGTCCTGCTCGTTGGCTTCGATTTCGCGATACTTCGCGAGAAGCGCCTCGTTCTTTTTTTCGAGAACATCAGGCTCCAAATAAATCGACGTGAAATGGTTTGTGCGCGCGTTGCCGGGCGTGAGCGAATACGTTGGCGGCGGCGCCTTTTCAATCGGCGGCGGAAGCGTGACAGATTCCATCATCTGCCCGATCATGCCGTCGGTCAGAATGTAAACCGGCGTCCGATATTTCTCTGCGAGATCGAATGCACGAAAGGCAAAGTCGCACATTTCCTGCGCGCTCGCAGGCGCGAGAACCGGACAGCGATATCCGCCGTGTCCGCCGCCTTTCACGACTTGAAAATAATCGCTCTGCTCCACGCTTATGTTCCCGATTCCGGGCCCGCTTCGCATGACGTCGGCGACGACGCACGGGATTTCCATCCCCGCGAGATACGACACGCCTTCCTGCATCAGGCTGATGCCGAGGCCGCTCGACGCCGTCATCGCGCGCTGACCGGCGGCCGCGGCACCCATGACCATGTTGATCGAGCCAATCTCGCTCTCCGCCTGAATAAACGTCCTGCCGAGTTCGGGAAATTTTTGCGCCGCGCACTCGATAATCTCTCCCGCCGGCGTGATGGGATATCCGAAGTAGGCATCGCAACCCGCCAACAGCGCGCCATAAACAAGCGCCTCGTTTCCGCAAAGCAACAAAGTTTTTTCACTCATCTTTCGTGTCCTCCTCAATAATGCTGATCGCGCCGGGCTCGGGGCACGTGTAAAAACAAAGCGAACAACCGATGCACGCCTGCTCGTCTGCAACAACAACGTGCGGCAGCCCCTGTATATTCAGATTCTTCCCGAGCACGAGCACGGATTTCGGGCAGGCAATCACGCAGCGACTGCAACCCTTGCACTCGTCCGGACGAATTTTCGGGAAATAGCGTTTCATAATTTGCTTATTTGTGTCTTTTTGATTTCGCGTTTTCGGCGTGCGCGCGTTTCACCGCATTCAGCCCGCCGATGGAAAAGCGGAACACGTGTTCAATGCGCTTTTCAACGTTATAAGGAAAAGATTCGATTTTCTCAATACGTTGAATTGTTTTTTGCGGGGAAATGCACATGGCGATTATCGAATAAACCGACATGCGCAACTCATCTGCCGAGGCAGAGCCGCCCATAAACTCTACAACGACGTGGAGCAGATTCTCGCGGAGGCGGAAAATCGTGTTTTCGTGAGCGTCTTCGAGAAGCCCCGTCGGCGAGGCGATTTCCTGATTGAGAATGCCGCCGTCAAAGCACGCGGGGTCGGAATAGCGCCGAATAGTGGCGTCAATTATCCCGTGCAGGCGCTTTCTCACCGGCGCAGTCGCGGGGACGCCGCCGTCAAACGGGTATTTCTCCAACGAACGACGCAGGCTGTGCGCCCACGCCTCTTTGTAAATTGTCTCTTTGTCGCCAAAATAATAGCTGATGAGCGCGCTGTTCACGCCGCTCGCCTTCGAGATGTCCGCGTTGGACGTCTGCTTGAAACCCTTCTCGGAAAACAGCTTCGAGGCTGCCCCGAGTATCTTTTTCTTGGTTTCTATTCCGTCGCTTCGCCGCGCCATTTTAATTCCCAAATTAAATTTATCTCGAAAGTTAAACTAAGAAACAAAAAATGCTCAACGCTCTTTTTCTCGGCGCAAAAAACTCCCGCAGGAAAATTCCGGCGGGAGCTTTTGACATCGCGCAAACGCGATTGTTGTCGAGAACCGAAGCTTATGCGACGCGCTCAATGACGAGGCTGACTTCGTTCGGGCGCTTCGGCGCGAGGCGGTATGCGCTGCGGAAGTATTCCATCGCCTTCTCAAAATTTGCCTCGTCGTTGTAGAGAATTTCCACGAGCGGCTCGCCCTGCTTCACCTGCGTGCCAACCTTTTTCAGGTTCACGAGACCGACGGCGGGATCGTAGGAACCATCTTTGCGGCGCGCCAATTCCTGGACGCCGCGGGCAATCAGCCCCGCGTTTATCATGTGAACATATCCGCGCTTTGCAGCCGGCAGCTTCTTCGAGAATTTTGCCTTCGGGAACTTCGCAGGATCGTCGATCCAATCGAGCTTTCCGCCCTGCGCGGCAACCATGTCGCGGAAGCGCTTCAACGCGGAGCCGTCTTTCAAGACGCGCTCGACCGTCTGCTTGGCAGAAAGCGTCGAGCCAGCAACACCTGCGAGGCGCACCATTTCCATGCCGAGCTTCATGAGAAGCTCTTTCAAATCTTCCGGACCCTCGCCTTTGAGAAGTTCCACGACTTCGCGGATTTCCAAGCCGGTCCCGACGCTGTTGCCGAGCGGCTGATTCGCGTCGGTGACGAGGGCAACGCACTTGCGCCCCATGCCGCGAGCGACGCGCGTGACCGTGCGCGCGAGCTGCTTCGCCTGCTCGAGGTCGTGCATGTAAGAGCCGTTGCCCCACTTGACATCGACGACGAGCCCTTCGCAGCCCTCGGCGAATTTCTTCGACAAAATGCTGCTCGTGATGAGCGGCAGGCTCGACAGCGTCGCCGTCTGCTGGCGAAGCGTGTAAAGCAGTTCATCTACGGGCACGATTCCCTTGCACTGCTCGACGATGACACAGCCCGTTTTTTCGAGAACGCGCTCGTATTCTTTCAAATTGAGGTCGGACTTGAATCCGGGGATTGACTTCATTTTGTCAATCATCGTGATGAGAAAATCTTCGTCCTTCGCCACCATCGTGGGAACGACGACGCCGCAAGCAGCGGAAAGCGCCGCGAGAGCGATGGTCGTCTTGTCGCCGACCCCGCCTGTTGACACACGCGCCATCTTCGGGTCGGTGATTTTGAACAAATCGACTTCGTCTCCGGAGTACATCATTTCTTCGGAAAACTTCGCCATTTCGTTTGCTGACATCGATTTAAAATAAATCGCCATCAGGAGCGCGGCTTGCTGGGCCGGTGGCATGTCGCCATCGACGATTGCCCGCACTATTTTGCAGACCTCGTCCACCGTAAACTCGCCACCATCGCGCTTTTTCTCAATGAGGTATGCGTAGGTAGCTACGTTGTCTTTCTTGGAATCGGTTTTCTTTTTCTCTGACATTTGTGGAGATAATAATTTGTGGTTAAAAAAGCAACGCGCGACCGAGTCCGCGCATTGGCTACGAGTAAACCCATTTTTCCAAAAAAGTCGATAAAAAAATATCGACAATTTCGTTTCACGCGCATAAAGGGAGGCAAAATTTGTTTTCCTCGTTTTTGGCACAACCGGCTCGGCGTTTCACGAAACTTTATGCCGGTTTCTGCGTTGACCGATGAACCAAAACAAAAAAGATTTCCGAACGATATGAATCTCAGAAAGTTGCTCAACCACAAACGCGCCCGCGCACGCAGCGCATTCACGCTCTTGGAAATAATAATCGTCATCGCGCTAATCGCGATCATCGTCGGCGCCGTTTCAACAAACCTCGGAGGAATTTTCTCCGACAATCAGAAAAAGCTGACGCAAACCGACATCCAGTCGCTCGAAACGCCACTGTTCGCATACCAGCTGAAACACGGCTCATACCCGACAACGGACGAAGGTCTCGCCGCCCTCGTGCAGTCGGGCGAGCTGAAAAAAATCCCCGAAGACCCTTGGAAACGCCCGTTCCAATATCGCTACCCGGGCGAGAAAAACAAAGACGGCTACGACATTTGGTCCTACGGGCCGGACGGCATAGACAGCGACGACGACATCGGGAACTGGGATTTGTAAGCGCTTTGTTGCGGCATGGATTTTCGAGTGTGTGGCGACAAAGCCCCACCACCAACCCAGGGTTCACCACCAACCCGTTCCCGCCACAAACCCACGCCACGGTGGCAAGTCCCACCACCAAGCCGCTTCGCCACCAACCCTGCTCCCACCACCAACCCGCTTTCCCCTTCTTTAAAAAAGGCAACATGCGCCGCGCGTTCACGCTTATCGAGATTGTTGTCGTCATCGCCCTGATCGCAATTGTGTCGGGCGCTGTCGCGCTACGAATGGACAACATCGTCCCGGGTCTGCGGCGGGTTTCTGCCGAGCAGGCAGTCGAGCGCGCGTGCACCTTGGCATCGCACCTCGCGTGGACGGAGAAAAAGCGCTTCTTTGTGGCGACAACAAACGACAACCGCGCGATTGTGGTGGAAAATTCGCACGGAGAATCAATCGAAACTTTCCCGCTTCCGAGCGACACAAAGCAGAAAGTTCGCTTTCGCGTAGATCCGCGCGACAGCACAACGTTCTTCGTGCCCGCGCAACTCGAAGAAATTGCGGAAATAGAATTTCACCCGTCGGGCTGCGCGACGCCGGCTGTCATCGAGATTTTGACCAACGGCAAGACGACGAAAATCATGCAAATGGATCCGTTCTCGGGCGGGTTGACAGAACGGAGTCTCCTGCGATGAAAAAAACCAGCGAGACGGTTGCCGCCACCACCAACCCTCCCACCACCATGCCGGCAACAAACCCCACCACCGACCCGGTCGCGCGGGAAGCCACCACCAACACGGTTCTCACCACCAACCCGGTTCTCACCACCAACCCAATCGCCACCACTAACCCAAATCTCACCACTAACCCGGTTGCCGCCACAATGCGATTGCCGCGGTCTGTGGCGAGGCGCGCGTTTTCCCTCATCGAGGTGGTCGCCGCAATCGCGATTTTCGCAACCACGACAAGCATTTTGCTCGCCGCTCTCGGCAACGCATTTCGCGCGCAAAACTCGCTCTCTGAGCGCGACGAGAAGCAGGAAGATCGCCGCGAGATAATCAGGCAAATGCTCGTTGTCGCGGAAACCGACAGCACGGAGCTCGAAGACGGTGGCGAATACAAAACCGCGTCCGGAAAGCGCGTCACCTGGGACGCGACGGCGAGCGAGACCGCGCAGGCGGGGCTCTTCAAAGTCTCCGTCGAAATCGACTGGAAATCAGCCGGTGGCGGCAAAGAAGAATTTTCGTTCTACGTTTTCCGCCCCGCGTGGAAATCGCAGTTCAACAATCAGGAATCGCTGCTCGACGACTTGCAGGAAGAATTTCCGTCGGACAGATTCGATTCGTATTGAGCGAGGCGCCCGCGATGAAAATTTTCGCAAAAAATTTCCCACCACCGTTGCGGCGACAACGCCAAAGGCGCGCGTTCACCCTGCTCGAAGTCATTATCGCAATCGCGCTCTCCGCAATTTTGCTCGCCTCCGTCTGTGGCGTCGCCGTGAACATCATGACGCTTTGGCGGCGCTCGGACAGCATTTCGTCGTTGGAGCGCCACGCCGCCGGCTTGAACAGATTTTTAAATCGCCTCATCGACGCGCAGATCACAACGCAGATTGCGACATCGGAGGACAACGCCTCGATCGTCGGTTGCCAGTGGACGCAACCGCCCGACAACGACGATTACTACCCGAGTTTGACGATAAAAGATTCGTTCCCGATTTTGCACGTCGGCGAATTTCCCATGCCCACGACAACGGCGTGGCTCTTCTGGGATCGCGCGGGTTTGTGGCTGATCACGCAAACGCCGCGACAACTCGCCGACAGCGATTCTTCCTGCAACTACACGCTGCTGACGCCGCTCCTCGAATCCGCGCAAATCCAAGTCTGGGATTCCGATAAAGAGGATTGGGAAAACGTCGATTCCATGGAGGAAAGCGACATGCAAAGCAGCGCAATCCGCCTCGTCCTGCGGCTCAGAAAAGAAAAGCGCAAGCGCGAATTAGTCTTGACACTCTCGAAAACTCTCGCCGGAGGCATGTCGTACTGATGTTTTCCCGCAGCAACATACTCGCCACAACAAAGCGAAAATTATTCTCCGCGCAGCGGCATTGTTGTCGCGCGGGAGCGGCTCTACTCCTCGTCTTGGGCTTTGTTGTGCTGCTCTCGTTTTTGACTGCGGGAATATTGAAAAATTCTCGCCGCGAGATGGTTTGGCAAGCCTCGGAATCCTCGCGCCCACAATTGGAAATCGCCGCCCGCTCCGCCTTGGAGGCGACACTCGCCGTCATCGCGAATTTTCAGTCGATCGACGGCGCAATATATTGCCCGCGACAAGGCTGGGCAGACGCACTCACCCTCGCAGGCTTCGAGTATGTGGCGAAAGAAGACGCCTGGCGCTTCGACGACAAGACGCTCATCGACGTGAAATTCCGCGACGAATCGGGGCGCTACGCACTCAACAAACTCTCGTCGTCGGACCTCGCAACGCTCCTCGTCGCGCTCGGCGTTTCGACCTCCGACACCGACGCCCTTTGCGCGTGCTTCGCCGACTGGATCGATTCCGACGACAACGCGAGTGTCAACGGCGCGGAAATTGACGACTACGACAGCGACGATGAAAACGACGCGATTCCGCCCAATCGCGAGCTCCGCGATTTTTCCGAAATCCGCTATATCAAAAATTTCCCAGAAATATTTTTGGACGACAACGGCAACCCTAACGAGCTCTACCGCCTGTTAGAAAACGCCGTATCGCTCGTCGCCGAATCCTCGCGACCAAACATAAACACGGCGACGCCCGCCGCGCTCAAAGCCCTTGTTTACGAGAGCGGCACAGACGCCGACGCCGTGACGGATTACCTCGAAGCGACAAACTCGATTTCGGGCACGCCAAACGTTTTCCGAAACGCGAGCGACCTTTCGCGCGCGAGCGCAGACGGCTTGGCGAACAAAGTCTCGTTCGGCGTGCAAACGCTGAGAATCACGACAACTGCGCGGCGCGGCGCGGCGAGTTTTACGCTTGACACGCTCGTCTCCGTTTCCACGACAACGGCGGGAAGCACCTCTTCTCCGTTTAAAATCTTGGAGCAGACGTCGAACGTCATTCCCGAATGATTGCCCGCGCCAAAACTGTTTTTGCGGAAACAAAAAATCCGCGATAGCGTTAAAGGAAGAATCGCTGTGAAAACGCCCACCGACAATCCGCCGGAAACGACACCCGCCCCAAAAAAGAAGCGCGAACCCGAGCCGCTCCTCCTCCTGCCGTCGTGGCTGTTTTTCTCGGAAAAAATTGACGTGGAGCCCGGGCTTTCCGCAGACGCGCTGCGCGAGCAAGTGGCGTTGCGCGTCGAGAGCTTCTCGCCCGTCCCGCGCGAGCAACTTCTCACGGGATTTCGTGCGGCGGAAAACGGCGGCTCCGCGATTTGCTATGCGGCGACGCGCGAGCGCTGCCGGCAAT
Source organism: Opitutia bacterium (assembly GCA_021204635.1). GTDB lineage: Bacteria > Verrucomicrobiota > Verrucomicrobiia > Opitutales > UBA953 > Spyradosoma. Next base: position 9,275 of record JAJPZB010000087.1, read on the forward strand.
TTCTCGAAAGCCTTCCGGCGGGCACGCTGCACACGATTCCCGCGTTCGCACTGTGGGAGGAGGAAAACGTGCACCGCGCGCCGCTCAGAATATGGTTCGCGACAGACAACGAGCTCACCGCGCTGAAATTCTCGCCCGATTCGCCGCTCCCCGAAAGCGTGGTCTCGTGGCAAATTCCCGCGCCGAAACTCCCCGAAAACGCCACGCCGGAAGACGCCGAGCGCGAGTTCTCCGCAATGATTCTCGCAAAGCGGCAAGAATTTCAGAGCGAGTTGGAAGGCGACGACGCCGAGCAAAAGCCGGGAATTTACGTCATCGGCGAGCAAGTGGTTTCGCAAAAAACGCAGCGCGGGGAAATCCGGCTCGACCGCGTCGATCCAGACGGCAAGCGCGTGCCAGCCGCGCGAACGCTGAGTTTTTCCCTCGCGGGCGAAGCGATTTGGCTCGCCGACATTCGCGACGATTCCGTCTTGTCGCAAGAGCGCCGCGAGCGCAAAAACCGCATGATTCTGCGGAATACCGCGTTTGCACTGACGGCGATTGCCCTCATTTTGCTGATCGCGCAAATCGTGCTCTTCGGCATTCGCGGCGACGTTGATGCCCACGAGCAAATCGTCCGCGACCAGGCACCTAAGGTGAAAGAAATTCAAAGTTGCGCGAAGCTCATCGAAGAAATTTCCAAGGTTCAGAAAAACCGCCTGCAAATGATGAGAAGCGTTGCAGTCATGAACGCGCAACGCCCCGACGGCGTGGGCTTCACGAGCTTTGGCGGGAACGGCACGACGGGGATTCTGTCGGTGGCGGGCTCGGCGGAAAGCATTTTGCTCGCAAACGAATTTGAGAAAAACGTCCGCTCCTGCGGCTTCTTCCAAAACGTTTCCTTTGTGGCGAACATCTCGGCTTCGAGCGCAAATTTCTCCATGCAGTGCACGCCTGCCCGCGAAAAAATCGCAACCGTGGATTTCTATGACGCGGGGACAAATTCCACGCCCGCAACAAACGACGACAATGCCGGAGACGGTGGCGACAACAATGCCGACCCCGACGCCACCACCAACCCAATTCCCACCACCGACCCGGACGTCACCACCAACCCCGACACCACCACCAACCCGGGCGACAACGATGCCGCGCCCGCAGATGACACGCTCTCAAAGGCAGCACCGACACCGGCGGCGCCCACAACAATCCCGCCCGCCACCACCAACCCAGAGAAGCGGGAAGAAAGGAAAAACGCATGACGGACAGCGACCACCAACCCGGGAAAATCCGCCAAAAACTCGCCACCATGCGCGAGCTCGCCAAGAAAAAATTCGCCGAAAAATTTGGCGGCAGGAAACCCAACTTTCGCGAAAGACTCTTAATCCTGACATGCATCGGCGCCATCTTGTTTTTCTGGCTCTTGTCGCTGATAAACGGATTTCGCTCGGCATTCGAGGAAACCGAGACGCTGAAAGCGACGATCGCCAAAAACGCGGCGTTTCTCGCCGGCGGGCCGATCGTGCGCAGCCGCCTCGCGGAAAAGGCAGACGAGCTCACGCGCGGCGAAGAAATTTCCGGCACAGAACTGCTCTCGAAAATCGGCGAGCTCGGAGTTGAAACCGGCGTCACTCCCGAAAGTTCCCGCCCGACAACGCGAAACGAAGGTCCCTTCGACGTCATCACCGTGCGCGTGACTTTGAAAAATGCGCCGCTCGTAAACCTGATATATTTCGACGAAATGATTTCGAGCGACCTGCCTTCAATCGCCGTGACAGACGCGCGCTTCACGCCCTCGTCCGCCGACGGGCTGTTCATGAACGCCTCATACGAAATAACGGCGTTCTTGCTGAGCGACGACACCGCGACAACAACAAACGTCAAGTAAAATTTTCGCCGAACAATTTTCCCCAACAAAACAATGAAAATCTCACGCCTATTTTTCTTCGCCGCCGCGCTTGCCGCACTCTGCGCCGTTCCCGCGAGCGCACAGCAGGCCGCACCAGCGAACAACGTGACGACGCTGCAGGCGAGAGCGGGCAACTCCCGCGCGACAAACAATTTCCGCCCCATTCAAAACAACGCCGCGACCACGACGACCAACACGACGCAGACGACATCGCGCGTCTCCGCCTCCGGCACAAACTCGATCCCCGCAGCAAACGACACGCCGATCGACGTGAAATATGTCGCCGACACAAACGACAGCGTCATCGAAGAATTGTTGCTCGTGGATTCTCCCGCGCCGCAAGTTTTTGACCTCCTGGAGCGCCTCACTGGCAAGAGCGTCATCCGCGGGCAAAACCTCCCCGTCCTGCGCATCAACTTCGATTCTCGCGGAAAAATCGACAAGGAAAAGGCGATTATCGCGGTGGAATCTCTGCTCGCGCTCAACGGCGTTTCCGTCATTCCCGAGGGCGACGATTTTCTGAAAGCAATTGTTTCGGGCTACGCGACGTCGGAGGCGCCGCCGCTCTACCTCGATTCCGTCGAAAATCTGCCGCCGAGCGAGCGCTTCATCGCGCGCCTGTTCCGCTTTAAAAACATCAATGTCGCAAGCGTCGAATCGCTCATGCGCAACATGGTAACATACCATCGCGGCGGCTCACTTCAAATGTTTGCGACGACAAACTCGATTCTCGTCACGGATTCGCTCACGAACATTCAGCGCCTCGAGCGTCTCGTCGAGACAATTGACGCGCCTGGTCAAGTCTTAATTTACAACATGAAAAATGTCGCGGCGTCCGAGATTGCAAAGCAATTGCAAACGCTCCAGCAAGTCGGGCTGAAAAACATGTTGCAAGGCGACGTCGGGATTTCCGCAAACGATTCGGCAAACCAGCTCATCATCGTGACGAGCGCGGCAAACAAAGAGCTCATCGACGGGCTTATCGAGAGGATCGACGTCGAGACCGCGCCGCTCGCGCAAAGCAAAGTTTTCGCGCTGAAACACGCCGACGCCGACAACGTTGCATCCGCGCTTCGAGGCGTCATCGAAGGCTCGCGCCCGGGCACTTCGGGGCAGAACAAAACGGCGTCCGTGACGATTATCGGCGACAGTTCCTCGTCGTCTTCGTCCTCATCGTCGTCATCGAGCAGCAGGTCGTCGTCGAGTAGCAGCAGTAGCAGCCGCTCGTCGTCCTCGTCGGGCGGAAGCGGCGGCGGTGGCGCGCGCAGTTATTCGGTTGATTCCGCCGAGGCGCTCGCGGGCTTGTCGTCATACGCGGAAGATTCTGCCGGCGCGGGCGCAGCCTCGGATTCGCCCTCATACCCGCAGCGCTTTTCCGATTACCTCACGATAATCGGCGACACTCGCGCAAACTCGATTATCGTCATCGGCACAAACAGCGACATCAGGCAAATCGAAGATGTCATCGAGAAAATCGACGTCTCGCTCCCGCAAGTCCGCATTGAGGCGATTATCGTGGAAGTCGTTCTCGAAGAAGGCGACGTCAGCGGCCTGAGCTCGCTCGGCCTCGGCTACAAACTTTCCCCGACGGGCACAACAAACACACTGACCGGCAACTATCGGCTGACGGCGGCGGCGCCCGACAGCGCATTCGGCTTCGAGGGCTCGTTGGACGATCTCGCCTTGGAATTGATTCTCAATCAGGCAAAGACAAACAACCGGACCAAGGTGCTTTCCTCGCCGACAATCATGACGATGCACAACCAAACAGCGCAAATCGTCATCTCCGAGCAACGGCCGTTCATCACGGGCTCCACCACAGACTCAACGAGCCTGAACACATCTTCGCAGGTGTCATACAAAGACATCGGTCTCCAGCTCGAAGTCACGCCGCGCATAGGCGCAAACGGCTCCGTGCAAATGGATGTGTCGCAGACAATCGACAACTTGATCGGCACGACGACAATCGACGGCAACGAACAACCGATCGTGAGCTCCCGCCGCGCAACGTCGTATGTCAGCGTCAAAGATCGCGAAATCGTCGTCCTCGCCGGCTTGCAATCGTTGGACGAACTCGACAACAACGGCAGCATGTTCATTCTCGGCGACATCCCGATTCTCGGGCGCCTGTTCCAGCCGCGAAATTATTCCGCGACAAAGCGCGAACTCATCGTGTTCCTGCGCCCATACATCGTCTCCGACGAAACGCCCGACGACATGCTCGGCGTGGGCGACGATGCACTCACCCGCGACGACGCCCGCTATTTCATTGAGCATCATCGCTTCCGCCCGCTCATCAACCCCGAGCCGCCACAGCAAGACGAGGAAAATGGCGACGGTGGCGACAACAGTGCCAACGGTGGTGATGACAATGCGGGCGCGGGCGACGCTTCCCACCACCAACCCGCCGACAACGGTGGTGACAACAAACCCGCGCAACAAGCCGCCACCGAGCCGCCTGCCACCGACAACAATGCGGAAAGCCACGACAATGGTGGTGGCAGCGATGGTGGTGGCGACAGTGGCGAAAATCTTGGCGCTGACGACAATGCCGGCGACAACGGTGGCGACAACAATCCCACCACCGAGCCGCAGCCTGCGCAGGAAGAAAGCTGAAAATGAGCCCGCGCGAATTGCCACGAATCTTTGTTGCGCTCGCCTCTGTTGCGGGAATGCTCGCCTGCGCGCACGCACAGCCTGCGCCTGACGCCACCACCACAATGGAGCCCGCTGTCGCCACCACAATGCCGCCGGCGGAAGCCACCACCGAGCCGGAGCGCGAGCAACAAGCCGGCGCCAACGACAACGCTGACCGCGACAATGCCGAGCCTGCCGCCACCACCAACCCCGCAGACGAAGCCGCCACCGTTGCGCCCACGATTGTTGCGGAGCCCCCTGCGACATCTTTCCTCGCGCTCGCGAAAAATTCGCCGTTCAAGTCGGTGGTGAAAAATTCGCTCCGTGGCGGCGCGGGAAGTTCTGCGGCGTCAAACCAAATCCAATTTCGCGGCATTCTCAAAATCGGCTCGCAAACGGAATACGGGCTCTACGACCCAGTCTCGCAGCGGAGCTTCTGGGTGAAATTGCGCGAGCAAAACCGCTTCGGCGTCTATGCGGAAAGCTACGACGCAACGAAAAAAACTCTCACGATAGAATCCACGACAACGGGGCGGCTCACGCTCACCCTGCCCAACCCCGACGAAACTCCGCTCGCCGTCTCGTCAAACGCCGCGTATCGAGGCACCGGCAACAGCAACGCGAGACAATTCCCGCAACAAAACAACAATAACAACAATCGTCAAAACCAGCCGCCGAATCAGCAAAATCAGCAAAATCGGCAAAATCGCCGCGACCAAAACAATCAGCAGCGCGGCGGCGGCATGCCGCGTTGACGACAAACCTCGCGCGGCAAGAAGGAGTTCTCTCGCGGCGACAACAAACGCGGCAACATCGCAATGCGGATTCTCTTTCTCATAGACACGCCGAAAAACGCCGGCGCAAAGTCGCGGATTCTCTCTCTGTTGCCGGCACTCGCGAGCGCCTCGCACGAGTGTGGCGTCGTGTCGTTCCGCCCCGCGAAAAACTTCGCGCGCGAGCTCGCAGAAATCGGCGTACCGTTGCGCGCGCTGCAATTTTTCGACCTCGGGCTGAATTTTTACGCGCCGAAATTGACGTCGAGCCTCGGGCTTTTTCAGCCGGATGTCGTCGCGTTTTCCTCGGCGGGCACGCTCGTCCAAGGTGGTCCGCTATCGCGCGCGTTCAAGGGTCTTGCGCTCGTCTCGATCGCGGCGTTTGCGGGGAAGCCGAATTGGTTTGTGCGCCACGCGCTGCGCCGCTCGCGCCTTGCATTTTTCCCCGATGAAATCTCGCGCGAGCAGTTGCTACGCATTTTGCCGGAAGAAAAAATTGCGCCTCTTAGCGCAGAAAATTTTCTCTCGCTTTTGACCGTGCCTCCGCCGGCGCCGCGCACAAAATTGTAATGCTTCCAAAACAAGATTTTTGTTTTTTGCAAGCAAAATTATCTTTTAATTTTTCGCCTGCTTCCTTTTAATCTTTCGCAAATTTTCACCTGTTCTTTGTGCCGCTCGGCGCTCTCACGCAAACGCGCAAAATCGCAAACGCGACCGCGCTCCGAAGCCAGAAAAGGCGGCGAATTCTCGCAATCATGAATTAATTCCTGCGACCTCGCTGCTCCCCGATGCCGAGAAAATCAGAGCCACGGCGGACAAAGACGCAAACGCACAACAATAAATAAAAAAAGTATGCCAGATAACATAAGCGAAGGGGTGGACACGCCGAAGGCCGACGCCCCGCAGAACGAACAAAACGTTGCGGAAACGCAAAAAAATCCGCCGGAAACGCCGGCAAAACCTCACGCGACTCTCGCGGAATCCGAGCTCGAATCATCGCTCAGCAGCGTGCTCCCGCTCAGCCCGATAGGCGGAGAAAGCGAACCCGCAAAAGAAAACGCCGCGAAAAAAGTTGGCGAGCACCATCACGGTTTGCGGCGCGGAAACGGCGGCGGAAAACCGCAGAAGAACGCCGGGGCAGCCGCGAGCGTCGGGCTCGTCGAAAATCCAGCCGAATTTAAGGAAACGCTCTCGGGATCGGGTCCGAAGCCGCGCGAACAACGCGAGCGCTATCGCGGAAATTTCCAGCGCAGGCCGCAGGAAAACGCGCGCCCTGCCCAAGCAGATTCCCCCGCGCCGGCGGCGGCAAATCCCGACGATGCCGCGAGCGAGGAAATCCGCGAAAAGATCGAAAACGCCCGCAGCGGCGGCAGTTGGCGCATTCGCGAAACTCCGGAGAAGAATTTCCACAGGCAGCAATCTGCCCCGCGTAACCCGCGCCCGAAACTCGTCATCGAGCCCGCGCCTTTCCCCGAACAAAACGCCGAGCCCACATTGCTCGAGCGCCTCAAAAACCGCATTCGCGAGATTTTCAAAATCGTCAAGAAAAAGATTAAAAAGAAAGATCGCAAGCGCGGCGGCAAGTTCCGTGGGAAAGACAATCGCCCGCGCAAAGATTTTCGCAACAACGGCAACGGGAAAAATTTCAACCGCAATCGCCCGCGCAACAACAACGGATATCGCGGCAACAAGAACCGCAATTTCAACAACAATGGTGGTCGTCGCCAGGACAACGGTGGCTCCTCCGCTCCAAAAGCCTGAGCCACCACCAACCCAAAAATCTCAAAAGCTCCTCGCCACCGCGGGGAGCTTTTTTTGTCCCCCACCACCAACCCAATTCTCACCACCAACCCAACTCCGCGAGTTTGGGTTTGTGGTGAGATTTGGTTGGTGGCAAGAAGCAAAGTCAGGTGCCGTTCCACGAACACACTCCCTCACCACTATCGTGGTCCCCTCCCGCTAACTTAGC
>JAJPZB010000052.1 GCA_021204635.1 Opitutia bacterium
CTCCCGCTAACTTAGCGGGAGAATCGCGCATAAATGCGCGAGATTGTTGCCACCACCAACCTGCCACCACCATCCATGCCTCACCACTAACCCTCGCAACAAACTATTCCCGCCACCAACCCAAATTTCACCACCGAGCCAAATCTCGCCACCATCTCACCACCAACCCGCATCCCCACCAACCCGTGCCATTCCCGCCTTTGTTGCGGGCTTTGTTGCGGCTTTGCCATAGCCGCTTTGTATGGGTTTTTATAGGAAATTTCTCTTGAATTTGGAAATCTTGGCGGGGATAATTGCGGTCAGTTATGGCATCATCAAAATCTACCTACAAAACTATGGACGCGAACGAGGCTGTCGCGTCTGTGGCATACCGGCTGAGCGAGGTCATTGCGATTTACCCCATCACCCCGTCTTCACCAATGGCGGAATCCTGCGACGAGTGGGCCACCAAGAAAATGCCCAATCTTTGGAACAACATTCCGACTATTGAGCAGCTGCAATCTGAAGGCGGCGTGTCCGGCGCGGTGCATGGTTCTTTGCTCGCGGGTGCGCTTACAACGACGTTCACCGCTTCTCAGGGGCTTCTCCTGATGATCCCGAACATGTATAAAATCGCGGGCGAACTTTTGCCGTTCACCATGCACGTGACGGCGCGTGCGCTTGCGACGAACGCGCTCTCGATTTTCGGCGACCACTCCGACGTCATGGGCTGCCGGCAGACCGGCTTCGCGATGCTCAATTCCACGTCGGGGCAGGAAGCGCAAGACCTCGCACTCGTCGCGCACGCTTCGTCGCTGCGTTCGAGCGTACCGTTCATGCATTTCTTCGACGGTTTCCGCACCTCGCACGAGGTATCGAAAATCCGCACAATTTCTGACGATGAAATCCGCGCCGTGATCGACGAAAGTTCGATTGCGGCGTTTCGTTCTCGCGCGATTTCGCCCGAGCGCCCGAATGTTCACGGCACGGCGCAAAACCCCGACGTCTATTTCCAGGGTCGCGAGGCGGTCAACAAATACTACGAAGCGCTTCCCGGAATTGTTCAAGACACGATGGACAAATTTGCTGCGGCGACGGGACGTCAATATCACCTCTACGATTACTACGGCGCGCCCGACGCGGATCGCGTCATTGTCTCGATGGGCTCTTCCTGCGAGACGATTGAGGAGACGATCGACGCGCTCAATGCGCAGGGCGCGAAATTGGGGCTTGTCAAGGTTCGCCTTTTCCTGCCGTTCCTCGCGGAGGCGTTTTTAAAAGCGATTCCGGCGACGGCGAAGAGCATCGCGGTTTTGGATCGCACGAAAGAGCCGGGCTCGATCGGCGAGCCGCTTCTCCTCAGCGTCTTTGCCGCGTATGCGGAAAGCGGGACGCCAATGCCGCGCGTCATCGGCGGACGCTACGGCATCGGTTCCAAGGAATTTAATCCCGGCATGGTCAAGGCAATTTACGACGAACTCGCGAAGGATTCGCCGAAAAAGCGCTTCACCATTGGCATTCACGACGATGTCACGAAGACTTCGCTCGATTGGGACAATTCGTTTGACATCGAGCCCGACAGCGTCAAGCGCGCAGTTTTCGTCGGTCTCGGCGCGGACGGCACGGTCGGCGCGAACAAGAATTCCATCAAGATTATCGGCGAGCAGACGCCGAACTTCGCGCAGGGGTATTTCGTTTACGACTCGAAAAAGTCCGGAGCCTCGACGGTTTCTCACCTGCGCTTTGGGCCGAAGCCGATTCGCTCCGCATATCTTATTAAGAAAGCGAACTTCGTCGCGTGCTCGCAATACGTGTTCATCGGCCGCCAGCCGATTCTCGAATACGCGATGCCGGGCGCGACGATTCTCCTGAATTCTCCGTTTGCGCCGGAGGAAACCTGGAAGCGTTTCTCGAAGGAATGGCAGACGGAAATCATCGAGAAAAAGCTCAAAGTTTTTGTGATTGACGCGTCGCGCGTCGCGGCGGAATCGGGCATGAAAGGACGCACGAACACGGTCATGCAGGCGTGCTTCTTCGCTCTCGCGAACATTCTTCCGAAGGACGAGGCGATTGCGCAGATTAAAAAGTCAATCGAAAAAACTTACGCGAAGAAGGGCGAGGAAGTTGTCCAAATGAACTTCAAGGCAGTTGACAACTCGCTCGCGAATTTGCACGAAGTCGTCGTTCCCGCGTGCGTTGACGCCGACGCGAAACCGCAGGTGCTCCCCGAATACAAGGGCGCGCCCGAATTTTTCAAACGCGTTCAGGCGATGATGATCGCGAACAAGGGCGACCTCATTCCGACGAGCATGATGCCGGCGGACGGCGCGTTCCCCTCCGGCACAACGCGCTATGAAAAGCGCGACCTCGCCGACGCGATTCCGGTTTGGAATCCCGAGCTTTGCATTCAATGCAACAAGTGCGTGACGATTTGCCCGCACGCCGCAATCCGCTCGAAGTTCTATCCGGCAGACTTGAAGGCAAGCGCGCCGGAGACGTTCAAGGGCGTGCCGTTCAAGGCAAAGGAATTCCCGAACTCGCTCTTCACGATTCAGGTCGCGCCGGAAGATTGCACGGGATGCACGATTTGCACGCACGTTTGCCCGGGTAAAGACCGCAACGACCCGACGCGGAAAGCCCTCATGATGGCGCCCCAGCCGCCGCTCCGCGAAAGCGAGGCAAAGAACTGGGAGTTCTTCATGAACCTGCCCGACCCCGACCGCACGAAGCTCGGCGCGAACATCAAAGACACGATGTTCATGACGCCGCTCATGGAGTTCTCCGGCGCGTGCTCGGCGTGCGGCGAAACGCCTTACATCAAGATGATGACGCAGCTCTTCGGCGACCGTGCGTATATCGCGAACGCCACGGGGTGCTCATCGATTTACGGCGGAAATCTTCCCACCACGCCTTACTCGATCAACAAGGACGGGCGCGGTCCGGCGTGGGCAAACTCGCTCTTTGAGGACAACGCGGAATTCGGCTTGGGCCTTCGCTATGCGGTTGACAAAAAGACCGAAATCGCGCGGCAGGCACTCGGCGAACTCGCAGGCGTCGTCGGCGAAGATCTCGCGAAGGCGCTTCTCGAGAATCCGCAGAAATCCGAGGCAGACATCGCCGCTCAGCGCGAAAAAGTTGCCGAACTGAACAAAAAGCTTGACGCGGCGGGAACGCCCGAGGCAGCGCGCCTGCGCAGCGTTTCGGAATTCCTTGTCAAGCGAAATGTTTGGATTATCGGCGGCGACGGCTGGGCGTATGACATCGGCTACGGCGGGCTCGATCACGCGCTCGCGTCCGGCAAGAACATCAAGGTTCTCGTGCTCGACACCGAGGTTTATTCCAACACCGGCGGTCAGATGTCGAAATCGACGTCGATCGGCGCTGTCGCGAAATTTGCATCGTCGGGCAAAAAGCAGCCGAAGAAGGATCTCGCGCAAATCGCGGTCCAATACGGCAACGTGTATGTCGCCCGCGTCTCGCTCGGCTACAAGGATTCGCAGGTTCTCCAAGCGATGAAAGAAGCCGAAGCCTATGACGGACCGGCGCTCATAATTTGCTATGCGCACTGCATCGCGCACGGGTATCGCAACCTCGCCGACGGCGTGGAGCACCAGAAAATGGCTGTCGAATCCGGCTACTGGCCGATCTTCCGCTACAACCCCGCAAACATCGCGCTCGGGAAAAATCCGTTCACGCTCGATTGCCCCGTGCCGAAGACGCCGGTCATCGATTTCATGAACAACGAGACGCGGTTCAAGGGATTGCAGCGCGCAAATCCGGCGCACGCAGCCGAACTCTACGCAAAGGCGCAGGAAGTGGTCACCACGCGCTACCACTACTACCAGGAATCGAAAAAGGCATACGAGCCCGCGAAACCGGAAGCCCCCAAGGCATAATCCGCGTCAATCGCCATTCCTCGCAACAGTCGTTCCCGTCGGGCATCCCCCGCGGGAACGATTTTTTTTGTGCGCGGGATGGTGGTGGGTGGTGGAGTTAGTGGTGGGTTGGCTGTCTCTTATCCACAGCTCCGAGCCGACGAGACGGACTCCTA
>JAJPZB010000165.1 GCA_021204635.1 Opitutia bacterium
ACCACCAACCAAAATCCCACCACCAACCCAAATCCCACCACCAACCCAAATCCCACCACCAACCCAACTCCCACCACCAACCCCGCAGAGAAATTCGCCACCGTTGCGAGCGACGGCAAGCGCCGGATTGTCGGAATCATGGGCTGCATGGCGCAAAATCGCGGGCGCGCACTGCTCGACGTTTTGCCGGACCTCGACCTCATCGTCGGCACCCAAAAATTTCACCGCGTCCCCGAGCACATCGACAAGATTCTCGCAACAATGCGGGCTCTCGGTCCGCGACCATCGACAATCGTCGATCTCGACGAAGAAGCCGGTTCGCAAAACACAATTTCCACGCACTCGCCCGAGAGAAAAATTTCCGCCTTCGTCTCGATAATGCAAGGCTGCGACATGAATTGCGCATATTGCATTGTCCCAAAAACGCGCGGACACGAACGCGCCCGCCCGCCCGAAGACATCATGCGCGAGGTCGAGGAACTCGTCGCAAACGGGACGCGGGAAGTCACTCTGCTCGGGCAAATCGTGAATCGCTACGGCGCGCGAGAATTTCCGAGCATCGGCAGGAAATCGCCTTTCGTGCAGCTTTTGGAGCGGCTTCACGACATCGACGGTTTGTGGCGAATCCGCTTCACGTCGCCACACCCCGTTGGGTTTCGCGACGACCTCGTGGACGCATTTCGCCGGCTGCCAAAAATTTGCAGCTACATCCACCTGCCCGCCCAAAGCGGCTCAGACAAAATCCTGCGCGCGATGAGGCGCCCGTATTCGCGGGAGCGATTCGTCGAACTCGTGAAAAAACTGCGCAACGCGCGACCCGGGATTTATCTCTCGACCGACGTCATTGTCGGCTTCCCGGGCGAGACTGACGACGATTTCGCGCAAACGCGCTCGCTCTTCGAGGAAGTGAAATTCGACATGGCGTTTGTCTTCCGATACAGCGTCCGCGCCGGAACGCCCGCCGAGGCGCTCGGCGACCCCGTGCCCGAAAGCGTGAAAGACGTGCGCAACAAAGAGCTTTTGGAGGTCTTGGCGAAACACTCGCTCGCGCGCAACCTCTCGCTCGTCGGCACAATTCAGGAAGTGCTCGCCGAAGCCCCTGCCCGCCGTGGCACGAACATCTTTCAGGGCCGCAACAATGGCGACAGGAAAGTCGTCTTCAAGGCTTCGCCGGACATTCTCGGCAAACTCGTCAAAGTCCACATCGACTCCGCAACCGTCACCACCCTCTCCGGCACCATCGTATAACGGGTTGGTGGTGGCACGGGTTGGTGGTGGGAATTTGGGTCGGAGGTGGCACGGGTTGGTGGTGGCGGCAAAGATTCGGGTTGGTGGCGACAGCGAGTCGGTGGTGGCAACAGTGAGTGTTTGCTAAGCGGCGACTGACTTTAATCCCGCCACCAACCCAATTCCCACCACCAACCCCTCCGAAAAAATCTCACCACAAACTCACCTCGCGCATGCAATGCGCGATTCTCCCGCTAAGTTAGCGGGAGGGGACCACGATAGTGGTGAGGGAGTGTGTTCGTGGTGCGGCACCTGACTTTGCTCCCCGCCACCAACCCAATCCTCACCACCAACCCCTCCGAAAAAATTCTCACCACCAAGCCGCCACCACCAACCCAAAAAAAAAGGCTCTCCGGTGTTCATCACACCGAAGAGCCTTATACTCAGATCACTAATGAATACTCGTATCTACTGACAAAGTCGCTTTGTCGCGGCTTACGCCTTGCGGTTGCGACGGCGGCGTGCCGCCACAAACCCGAGAGCGCCGAGCCCTGCGAGCAAGCCGAACATCGAAGGCTCAGGTGCCGACGAAATCGTGATTATGCCGTCCGTAAACGAGACGTTGTAGCCCGCCTCCAAAAGACCGGAATAATCAATCAGGTCGCTGTTGTAATCGCCGGAGATGATGTCGAACGTGTGATCCTCGCCGTCGGCAAGAATGCTCGCGAGAGAATCGCCCGCAACGACAGAAATCTCTCCCGTGTATGACGCGCCGTCAGAAAGGACAATCGCGTAGGAGGAAGTGGTATCCACGTCGGCATCGGCGAGCGCAAGTCCTGTCGTTGCGACAACATAACTGTCGAGGACAACCGTGATCGCGTTTTCTACCTCGACACCTTCGCCGCTAATTTCGAGTTGCCCGCCATCAATCGTAACGGAGCTTTGCCCGAGAGCGTTGCTGTTCGTTGCTATAACGGTACCTGCGGAGATCGTCGTGCCACCGGCATAACCAGATTCCACACCACCGGAAATTACCAACGTGCCCTCACCGGTTTTCACGAGAGCTCCGGAGCCGGTTATCTCGCCCGAGAGGGTCATCGTCTCGCCGGAGTTCATGTTGAACGTAGTTCCGGCAGAGTTGTTCAGCCACAGAGACGAGGTGATAGTGACGTCGGTAGCGCCATAGAGCCCAACCGTCGTGTCGCCGGAGAACTCGAAGTTGCCGCTGTCTCCGACTTTCGTAATTCCGCCTTCGCCGATGTTTAGATTTGCAACGCTGACAACCATGTTGCCGTTGCTGGATTTATACGAAATTCCGTAAACATTCAGCGTGCCGGTGCCGCTAATCGTCTGATCGCTCGCCAACGTGCTCGAATCATCTCCGAAGAGAAGAATCCCCGTGCCGGTCGCGCCTTCCGCATAAGATTGCGTCACATTCAAAGTCCCGTTGACAACCAAGGTGAGAATGCCGCTTTCATTGCGGGTAAATGCACCGGTCGTAACGTTCGCGCCGTCAGCGATTGTGAACGTTTTCTGTCCTGCAGTCTTGATTTCACCAATCACAGCATTTGCCGATGAAATAGTAATTGGTTCGACGTCGCTGAAATACGCCTGCCCTGAGATGTTCAAATTCGCGACGCTGATTGTCAGGACATTTTGGGAATTAGAATTGGTATCGGTTAGGGATTCCGCATTCAGCGTTCCTGCGCCACCTATGGTTCCGGCATAGCTCGTGGAGTATGTCACGCTCGTAGCATTGAGCGTACCGTCGATCTCCAAATCGTTCATGCGAGCGCCCAGATTCAGAGCGTTGGTTGTCACCGTCGTTGCGCTACCAATCCTGAACGTGCCGGTAACACCCATGACTGTATTTCCGTCGTTCTCCGGAGTAATTGTGGCGATCGTGTAGTTTCTCTCCTCGGTGTCTGAACCAATAACAATCGTGGCGCCATCGGTTGCTGTGAGCTTCAAATTAGAAACGTCCAGTTCGCCAACATCGACGGTAATTGTCTTGGAAGAATTTGCTTCCAATTTCAAAGTCCCGCCAACGGTCAGAGAACCGGCGCCTGAAATGCTCTGATCGACGCCACCGTTGATAGTCATGTCGCCGGTAACTTCCACCGAAGCTCCGCTCGCAATGTTCATGGTCAATGCATCACCACTGCGCGTAAAACTTCCGAGAGAAACTGCCAGATTTTCGCCAATGTTGAGCGTAATGGATTGGTAACTCCCGCTTGTTCCATACGAGAGCGAACCGGCAGAGAGCGTGTAATAACTGTCTGCACCGTCAGACGCGGTGTTCAGCGTAAGCGTATTGGCAGCACCACCGGTGATGGTAATTGCGCCTGCGGTAATGCTTTCGCCGAGTGTAGCCGCCGAGGTTCCTGTTGAGAACGTGGCGTTGTCGTCGGTTTGGAATGCGGCATCGCTACCGTCGTTTGTCCAAACCGTGTTGTCTGTTGACATGTTCCAGGTGCCTGTGGTGTCACCATTCCACGTCAGATCCGACGCCGCGAGAGCGGGGATCGTCATCGCTGCGGATGCCGCAACGAGAGTCGATATAAGCAATCGTGTTTTTCTCATGATTTACTTTGTTTTAGGGTTGATAATGTCTGGAAAAATTTAGAACTTTGCCTCTGAGTTTGCAGGGGGGGGGGGGCAATGTAAAGACAAAAGTTAAAATTTTTTAAAAAAATTTTATGCCACGATTTTTTTGATTGGGTTGTGGGCGAAATTTTAGGTCAGTGTTGGCTTTATTTGTGGGGGTTATTTTTTTCGGTGTG
>JAJPZB010000086.1:0-10809 GCA_021204635.1 Opitutia bacterium
ACTATCTCCCCCCACCATGCCGCCACCATGGGCGCAAAAGTTTTAAAAACTTTTTAACTTTTGTCTTGACCAGGCCCGCCCCCACTACATTTGACCCTCTATCGTCGGGAAAGTCGGAGAAGGTCTCCGGCGATTTCGACAAACTCAAGACACACAAAACACCATGACTAATTCAAAATTAGTAGTCACAACTCTCGTCGCAGCTGCTGCGGCGATTACGACGATCCCCGCACTCGCGGCGGATCTGACATGGGCGGGCGACGGAGACGGAAACGTCTGGTCGTCCGATTCCAGCGTTTGGAGCGAAACAAGCGCTACATTCGCGAATGGCGACAATGTCGCCTTTGATTCCACGGGATCTGACAACTCAACCGTCACTCTCGGTGAAGATATCACTGCGGGAACAATCACAGTTTCCACAGGCGGATACACGTTCAGCGGCTCGGGATACACTCTTACCGCTTCGCAACTTGCTCTCAGCGCGGCAAATTCTTTGACGATTGATACCGGATTGACCGTCGATATCGGCTACGCCTACCGCACGAGCAATGCCAACACCATAGTCGTAAACGGAAGCCTCAATGTTGATGCCAATTACTACACCGGAAGTTCCGAAACTAACGGCGGGCTCCTCACCATCGGCGGCGGTTACGCGACCACGATTTCCGGCACGGGCTCATTGTCGGCGACGACCATCAGCTACAGCCCTGACAATGACAAAGGAAATTTGACGATCTCGGTCAATAGCTTGACAGCAGGGGATGTAACGCTCTCTGCCGGAGCCAATGCCACGATTTCGTCTAAC
This sequence comes from Opitutia bacterium, assembly GCA_021204635.1. Lineage (GTDB taxonomy): Bacteria > Verrucomicrobiota > Verrucomicrobiia > Opitutales > UBA953 > Spyradosoma. The sequence continues at coordinate 806 of JAJPZB010000086.1, forward strand.
TCGGCGGCAATCTCCACCATGACGATTGGAAATGCCTCGGGAACAACGATCAGCCTCGGCGCAGAGGGGAGCACATACACGATCGGAAATCTTTCGACCTCGAACTTGATCTCCGGTTCAGACGGCGTTTCCGGCACTCTCAGCGTTGTGAGCGGCGCGACCGTCAATGTGACCACGCTGAGCGCCGGCGCGAAGTTGAACGAACTTTCAATAGAGGGAACGCTCAACGCGATAGCGTTCAATTATTCCACGAGTTATGGAAGCACGATTAGCGGAAGCGGGACACTCTCCGTTGGAACTTTCGCGGTTTCCGGCACCAATGCCAATGCGATTACAATTAGTGTTGACACACTCAACATTGATTCACTCACGCATGAAGGTTCGCACGAGATCGATATTTCGTCCAATTCTGCGACGATCGGCTCGATAGCAAACAGCGCCGGCACGTTGACGATTTCGTCCAATTCTGCGACGATCGACTCGATAACAAACAGCGGAACCCTGACGATTTCGTCCGAGACCGCGAATGTTGGTTCTATCGAGAGCAACGGTGGTACTTTCAAGATTTACGCCACGAGGCTCAATCTCGGCGGCGATATTACCGGAACGAACGCCATCAATCTCGTGCAGGGCGCGACGATTGGTCTTGCCGCCGACACGACGTCCGTGAGCGTCTCGCCGAATCTGTGGATTGAAACCAACAATTCGGCGACAATCGATTTGGCAGCGGGGCAGTCGATGACAGTCGCCGCCATCACCGACAGCGGCAACAACACCACTCTCTACAAAACCGGAGAAGGTGCGTTGACTATTACCGGCAATGCCGCCGGCGAGGTCGTCGTTTCCGAGGGCACGCTATCTGTTGGTAGCGCGTACAGCATCACGGTCGATGGCGGGCAACTCGTCATTGGCGACGATGCCTCGGTCACGGTGACGACGGCGATCACGGTGGTTCTCGACAACTATGTCAATGAGGCGAGCCTCGCGCTTGCCAACGCAGACGACGCAGACGACACCACGACCTACGCGATTGTGCTCGGCGACAACGCATCGCTGTCGACGACAGACGGCATTTTGATCACCGCAAGCGATGATTTCCTGAGCAGCCTTACCGCCGGTCAAACGTATGAGTTCGACCTAATCTCCGGCACATATTCCGACATTGAGATTGATTACTCGGGTCTCGAAAGCTCCGGCTACACCGTCACGTTTGAAAACGGCGTAGTCACGATCGAGACGCCTGAGCCGTCGATGTTTGGCGTTCTCGCCGGGCTCGGGGCTCTCGCGCTTGCCGCGACACGCCGCCGCCGTTCCCGCAAGGCGTAATTTGCGCCAATTGTCTCAGAAGAAAGCTCCTCGGCTGCAACAAAGCCGGGGAGCTTTTTTGTCGCCGCCACCAACCCGTGCAACAAACGCCTTTGTGGTGGGATTTTGGTTGGTGGTGAAATGGGTTTGTTGCGGTAGGTTGGTGGTAGAATGGGTTAGTGGTGAGATCGGGTCTGTGGCGGCGTGGCGGTGTGTTGGGGTTGGTGGTGAAATGGGTTGGTGGTGGAAAATTGGGATGGTGGTGGCGGGTTGGTGGTGGCAACAATCTCGCGCATGCAATGCGCGATTCTCCCGCTAAGTTAGCGAGAAGGGATCACGTTAGTGGTGAGGGTGTGTGTTCGTTGAACGTCGCCTGATTTCAATCTCGCCACCAACGCCATGCCACCACGAACCGTGAACGCCGTTAGGCGTGAACAAATCCGTGTGACAATCCTGCGGCTTCTTGCTCCTACCACCAACCCAAATTTCCACCACTGACTCTCCACCACCAACCCGTGCAACAAATGCCTTTGTGGTGAAAGCCGGGTTGGTGGTGGCGTATTCCATAGCTAAAAACTATGTTTAACCACAAAAACAAAATATTACTTTATACCATTGTTCTGTGCTACAATGGTTAAAATTATCAATATCGAACAAGCATTAAAGGAAAAGCAAACATGAGAACATCTGTCATTGGCTATCCGCGCATTGGCGCACTTCGCGAGTTGAAATTCGCAACCGAGAAATATTTTCGCAAGGAAATCACGGAGGCGGAACTTCTCGCGACAGCGAAGAACCTTCGTCGAGCGCACTGGGAGAAGCAGGCCGCGAGCGCAATCGATTTTATCCCGTCCAACGATTTCTCGTTCTACGACGCGATGCTCGACACCGCGCTTCTACTCAACGTTGTGCCGGCGCGCTATCGCGCTGCTGGTTTGTCGCCGCTTGACACGCTTTTTGCTCTCGCGCGCGGCTATCAGGGCGAGCGCGGCGATGTCAAGGCCTTGTCCATGAAGAAATGGTTCAACACGAACTACCACTACCTCGTGCCCGAAATAGAGGACGACGCGGAGATCAAAATTGCCGCGCGCAAGCCGTTTGACGAGTTCGCGGAGGCGCGAGCTCTCGGGATTGCGACGAAGCCGGTTCTCCCCGGGCCGTTTACGTTTTTGAAGCTTGCGCGATTTATTGGCAAAAAGACGGCGGCGGATTTTGTCTCCGCGATTTGCGCGGCGTATGAAAATATTTTCGCCGAGTTCGCGGGGCTTGGCGCCGAGTGGATTCAGTTGGACGAGCCCTCGCTCGTGACAGACCTCGCGCCCGAGGAAATTTCGCGCTTCAAGGAAATTTACACGCGCATTCTCGCGAAAAAATCGGGCTTGAAAATTTTGCTGCAAACGTATTTTGGCGACGTTCGCGACTGTGCCGGCGACATTCTCGCGCTTCCCTTCGACGGCGTGGGAATCGACTTCGTGGAGGGCAAACTTTCGTTGGATTTGTTTGCGAAAAAGCCGTTCCCGCAGGACAAAATTCTCTTTGCCGGCCTCGTCAACGGGAAAAATATTCACCGCAACGACTACGGGAAAACGCTCTCGATTTTCCGCGAACTCAAAGCCACGGGCGCGCAGATTGTCGTCTCGACGTCGTGCTCGCTTTTGCATGTGCCATACACGCTCGCGAACGAGACGAAGCTTCCCGAAGACACGAAAAAGCATCTCGCGTTTGCGGAGGAAAAACTCGGCGAGCTCGCGGAATTGAAGCGCATCCTCGCGGCGGATTTGCCCGAGGAGACGCGCGAGTTTAAGGCGAATGCGGCGCTGATTTCCGAGACGGGAGCGCGGGCGGATAAGGCTGTGCGCGAGCGCGCGGCAAAGCTTCGCGAGAGCGATTTTGTGCGGCTGCCGGCGTTTGCCGAGCGCGAGAAAATCCAGCACGAGCGCTTCGGCTTGCCATTGTTGCCGACGACGACAATCGGCTCGTTCCCGCAGACGCGCGACGTCCGCGAAGCCCGTTCCCGCGCGCGCAAGAACGAGATTTCGCAGGAGGAATACAAGAATTTTCTGCGCGGCAAAATCGAGCGCTGCGTCCGTTTTCAAGAGAAAATCGGCTTGGACGTTCTCGTTCATGGTGAGTATGAGCGCAACGACATGGTCGAGTATTTCGGCGAGTGCCTCGACGGCTACATTTTCACGGAGAAGGGCTGGGTGCAGTCCTACGGAACTCGTTGCGTGAAGCCGCCGATTGTCCACGGCGACGTTTCCCGCAAGAAACCGATGACGGTCGAGTGGTCGGCGTTTGCGCAGAGCCTCACGAGCAAGCCGATGAAGGGGATGCTGACGGGACCGATAACGATTTTGAATTGGTCGTTCCCGCGCGAAGATATTTCGCTCAAAGAAAGCGCGACGCAGATTGCTCTCGCGATTCGCGACGAGGTGTTGGATTTGGAAAAGGCGGGGATAAAAATCATTCAAATCGACGAGGCAGCGCTCCGCGAAAAGCTCCCGCTGCGCAAAGCCGATTGGCACAAGGAATATCTCGATTGGGCGATTCCGGCGTTTCGCCTGACGCACAGCGGCGTCGCGCCACAGACGCAGATTCACACGCACATGTGCTACAGCGAATTTGCCGACATTATCCGCGAAATCGACGCGATGGACGCCGACGTGATCACGTTTGAAGCGGCGCGCTCCGATCTGAGTTTGCTCGCAGTTTTGAACGCGAACCATTTCCGCACGGAGGTCGGGCCAGGCGTTTACGACATTCACTCTCCCCGCGTTCCCGCCGTCGAAGAAATCAAGGCGGCGCTGCGGAAAATGCTCGCGCAAATTCCGCAGGAAAAACTTTGGGTTAATCCGGACTGCGGCTTGAAAACTCGCGGCGAGCCGGAGACGGAGAGCTCTCTCGAAAATCTGGTTGCTGCGGCGAGGGCGATTCGAGATGAAATCTGCTAAGTTTTTCGAGAAGGGAACGGTCTTCTCCTTGGAAGTGTTCCCGCCGAAACGCACAAATCCCGTTGAGAGCATCAGCGGCGCTCTCGAAGCATTTAGCGCGCTCGCGCCCGATTTTATCAGCGTCACATATGGCGCGGCGGGCTCGAACAACTCCGAGAAAACGCTCGAAATTGTCAACACGATACGGACGAAATTTGGCGTCGAGGGCGTCGCGCACTTGGCGTGCGTCAATCTTTCGCGGGAACGCGCGCGGGAGATTCTCGGCGAGATGAAAGCGCTCGGCATCGAGAATGTTCTTGCGTTGCGCGGCGACATTCCCGCAGGCGCGGAGCCGCTTGGGGAATTTCGCCACGCGAGCGATCTCGTGGAGTTTATCAAGGGCGAGAGCGCGGATTTTAACGTGCTCGCGGCGTGTTATCCCGAGGGGCACTTCGAGTGCGCGAACCTTGTCGAGGATATCAAAAATCTTCGCAAAAAAGTCGATGCGGGCGTGGATCATCTCGTGTCGCAACTCTTTTTCGACAACGATTTTTTCTACGCGTTTTTGGAGCGTTGCGAGCTTGCCGGAATCGATGTCCCCGTGGAAGCAGGGATAATGCCCGTCGTGAACAAAAAGCAGATCGAGCGCATGGCGACGCTGTGCCGCGTTAAGCTCCCGAAAAAATTTGTCGCGATGATGGAGCGCTACGAGCACAACGCACTCGCGATGCGCGACGCAGGGATTGCCTATGCCGTCGATCAAATCGTCGATCTCGTCTCGCAGGGCGTTCGCGGGATTCACCTTTACACGATGAACAATCCCTATATCGCGCAGAGAATACACGAGGCAACGGCGTCGCTGATTCGCTGCGCGTGCTGAAAAATTTCAATATTTGGCGGCAATAAGCCGTTTCAGTTCCGCGACGTAGGACTTAGCAAAGTCGCTCAAAATCGCCTTTTCGCGGGAAATCCAGCCGACGTTCATGTGCTCTTTTGTCCGAAGCGGCACGGAGACAATGCTGGTGCCGTTCAGGTTTTCGTTCAAAATTCCCGTGCAAATCGTGTAGCCGTTGAGCCCGATGAGCATGTTGAAAAGCGTCGCACGATCGCTGACCATAATGCGCTTTTTGTGAGCCACGGTGCTCAAAATTTCCTCCGAGAAATAAAAAGAATTGTGCTCGCCCTGCTCGAAAGACAGGCAAGGGAAGGGCTCCAAATTTTTCAGCGAAACGCTTTTTGCCTTTGCGAGCGGGTGCGACGAACTGACAAAAACGTGCGGCTTCGCGGTGAGCAAGCTGTTGAAAACCAAGCCGCTTTCTCGGAGAAGTTTTCGGATTACTTTGCCGTTGAACTCGCTTAAATAAAGGATTCCGAGCTCGCTCCTGAAATTTTTTACATCCTCGATGATTTCGTGGGTGCGCGTTTCTCGCAGAGTAAATTCGTATTTTTCGGGCGCGAGATTCGCGATCGAGTTCACAAATGCCTCAACCGCGAAAGCGTAGTGTTGCGTGGATACGGAGCAGATTTTTTTGACGGAAACGTTCCCCGAGTAACGCTGCTCGAGCAGGTTTGCCTGCTCCAAAATTTGCCGCGCGTAGCCGAGAAATTCCCGCCCGTCGGCAGAGAGCGCAATCCCGCGAACGCTGCGGTGAAAAATTTCTATCCCGAGCTCGTGTTCCAAGTCGCGAACGGCGTTGGAAAGGCTCGGTTGCGACAGATAAAGCCGCTTCGCCGCCTCGGAAATAGAGCCGGAGCGCACGATCGCGACGACGTATTTCAGCTGTTGCAGGGTCATCGTCGCGAATTTTTTTCCGCAAATCGCGCGATCGCGGGCTCGATCATCTTCTTCGCCAACTCGATAAAACTCAGCCCGACGCACGAGGCGCTTTTGGGCAAAAGGCTTGTGCCTGTGAGCCCCGGCATCGTGTTGATTTCAAGAAAGTAAAAATCGCCGTTGGCAAGCAAAATCACATCTGCCCGAGAAAAATCTCTGCAACCGCACGCCGCAAACGCCTTTTCTGCCGCCGCCTTTATTTTGCAGGCGACATCGTTGTCGAGAGGCGCGGGGAAAATGTACTCCGTGTTGCCAGAAGTGTATTTGTTCTTGTAGTCGTAAACTCCGACTTTCGGGCGGATTTCCACAATCCCCATCGCGTGCCCGCCGAGGAGACCGACCGTGAGCTCTCGCCCGCGCAAACGCGTTTCCGCGAGCCAGGTTTTCGACGCGCTCAAATCGCCGGCGAGAACGCGCTGTAATTCCGCGACGCCACATGTCAAAAACAGCCCAACGCTGCTGCCTTTGTCCGCAGGCTTCAAGACGACGTCGTCGCCGAGTTTTTCGACGATTTCCGCCGCCGATGGGATTTTGTCCGTTGAAAAAGCGATTCCCTCGCACACGGGCACGCTATTGTCTCGCAATATTTTTTTTGTTCTCGACTTGTCGATGCAAATTTCACTCGCCGCGCGCCCGCAGCCCGCATAGGAAAAACCGCGCTCGTCAAGATCGCGCTGCACGCGCCCGTCCTCGCCGTAGTCGCCATGAATGACGGGGAAAATGATGTCGGTTTCGGGCGCGAGATCGGCGGGGAGCGCGTTTTCGTTCAAAGCGAGCAATTCCACGTTGTGGAACGATTGGTGAAGCGCCGCAGCGCAGGCTTTGCCGGAATTTATCGAAACGTCGCGCTCCGGAGAATTTGCCCCGCAAAGCACGACAATCTTGAAATTTTGCTCAGACATGGTTCTAAACGAACGCTAATCCGCGACCACACCGAAGGCAAGCGACACAAAAACGCGAAAATTACGTTACACCCGGCATAAACAACTTATGAAATCCATGATTAGCATGTTATTTGCGAGAGCTTACAAAAATTTAACAAAAAAAGGTGCATTTTCGCGCCTTTTTGCTCGGGCTGAGGCGGGGTGCGCACCGAAAGGGAAAAACCGCATCGCCGACGCCTCTCCCGCGCCACGCCTACACCCGCAGGCCTTCCCGCTCTCGGGAAAGTGGCTGCCCAGGTAGGGATCGAACCTACGACCAATTGATTAACAGTCAACTGCTCTTCCGCTGAGCTACTGGGCAATCAAAGGTTTGCCGAATACATTCTTTTTATTTCCGATTGTCAAACAATTTTTATGGCGCCGGTTGGCAGCATTTTCCAAACCTTATGTCAACTTTTTTCTTTGGCTTTTTCGCAGAAAAAATCCGGCGGGAGATTTGCCCGCGTCAAAATTCTGTTGACGTAGAGGCGTTATTTTGAGAGTCTCAGCCAAAAGCACGCTTTGACGAGCGTTTTTTTAAACGCCCCTTTCGTCTAGCCCGGTTAGGACATCTCGCTTTCACTGAGGCAACCAGGGTTCGAATCCCTGAAGGGGCGCCAATTTCAAGAAAAACCCGCAACTCCGGCAAAGCGCGAGTCGCGGGTTTTCCCTTCTTTAAAATGCCTTTGTCGGCGACGAGAATGCAGAGATTGGCTACGACAAGGAAAAAAATTGTGGACAGAATCTGTCCAAACAGGGAAACTTTCGCCCAATTTAAACTTAAAAAACCGCATTAATAACGATTGTATGATTGAAAAAATAATCCCCATTGCCGGCGTTTTGGCTCTTGCTCCCTTCTGCGGAGCTTTCGCTCAGGACGCGGAACCGGAATCCACCGCTGCCACAGCCGCTGTCGCACCCGTTGAAGCGAGTGCCGCCGAGGTCGCCGCGACAACCGAAGAAAAAACTGCGGAGCTTTCGCAGGAAAAACGCAGCCTTTATCTGAAAATACTCGGTTGCTATTTCGCGGCGCAAAACGGCTTGGACTATGCCGACCTCAGCGCGGACGACAAAGCCGCTCTCGCAGAGGGATTCGCGCTCGGGCTCGACGGGAAATTCAAAGATTTCGAAAGCCAAATCGAGGAAAACAGTGACGAAATGGGTGCATTCGTGCAGAATTTCCAAGAAAAAATTCGCGCAACAGCCGAGTCTCATCAGCGCGCAGAACTCAAAAAAATTGCTGACGAAAACAAGGCAAAAGGCGCCGCCTACATGGAAAAATGCAAGGAAGAAGGCGGCTACACCTTTTTGGAATCCGGCGTCCTCGTGAAGGTGGAAAAAGCCGGCGACGACAGCGTAAAGCCCACGCCGGAGAGCTATATCTCCGTGCGCTACACGGGGAAACTTGTTGATGGAACAATTTTTGACAGTTCAGAGAGAAGCGACGAGGGTCTTCCCGTGCAGTTCACCGAAAAGTCGGAGGCTGTCAGCTTCCCGATGCCGCTCGGGCAACTGATTCCGGGCTGGGTTGAGGCACTGCCAACACTCGGCAAAGGCGCGAAGGCGACGCTCGTGATCCCGTCCGAACTCGCATATGGCGATGAGCCCGGGCGCTTGCCGGCAGGGTCAACGCTCGTTTTCGACGTGGAACTCGTTGACGTTGTCGCAGAATTGCCCGAGCAGGCGGATGCCGAAATTGTTCCGAGCGAGGCGGAAGAAGTCGATGCCGAGGACGATGAAGCAGAGCCCGCAACAGCGGTTGAAGGCGAGGTCGTTGAACCTGCCGATAGCGCCGCAGCGGCGCCGGAAGCCGATACTTCTGACGCGAACGTCCCTGTTGACGACGAGGAATAATATTCTCAGGAAAATCATTTCTCTCTGAGAAACGAAAGCGTTCCCGACGATGTTGCGGGGGCGCTTTTTGCTTTTTGAAAAATAAGCTTGCCCGCTGAGACAAAATAGTATCCAATACCCCTCACGTTTTTGAGAACGCGCCCGTGGTGAAATGGATATCACTAATGACTACGGATCATTCGTTCGGGGTTCGAATCCTCGCGGGCGCGCCACTTTGAGAGCCCGCAACCATGCGGGCTTTATTGTTGTTCGAGAAAAACTAAAACCCGTCGAAATAAAAACTTACAAGAAATTTACAAGAGTTTTTGTAGGTTCTGTCGCTTATGGCTTATAAAAAATCATAATCGACGGCGTGCAGTTTTCTCTCGAACAAGGAAAAATCGCACGCATTTACTACTCACACCGCCTGCCTTGCGGCCCCCAAAAACCGTTGCGATTTTGGCGTCTGGTCGCGGGCAAAGAGAAATCGACGTGGCACTCCTTCTCCGAATTGCCGGCGATAAACGCACTGGCGCGCGAGATGAACGAAACCGGCGAAAGACTCGGCATGCGATATGCGATTCCCTCGCACGATGAAGCAAACGCGTTGCGAATCTGGCGCGAATTTTGCCGCGCGCGGGCTCTCGAAGGAACTCCATTCCGCAAGAGCCTTTCCACGCTGCTCGAAAGCACGCTTTTCGCCGAAAACGAGATGGAATCGACGCCGCCGCTCTCGGAAGCCGCCGAAAAATACTTCGCCGAAAAAATCCGCATGGAAAGCGTGACGGAAAGACACGTCTCGCGGTCAAAAAGACTCGTCAGTTTTTTCACGCAGGAGCTCAAAGATTGCCGGCTCTCGGAAGTATCGCAAGACGCCGTCGAGACCGCGTTAGACACGAAAACGGGAATCGGCGCCAGCTCGCGACGCGCCTACATGCAAGCGATCAAATCGCTCTTCAAATGGTGGTTTACGCGGGAAAATTCTCAGCGAAAAATAACAGAACGCCTCGTAAATCCGCTCGAAAATCTCACATTGCCCAAAATCCGCAAAACGCAGGATCCGGAAATAATCACTCCGGATACGCTCCGAAAAATGCTGAACTTAATCGCAAAATCCACGCCGAACCTGCTCGCGGTGTGCGTGGTGCAGGCGTTTTGCGGCGTCCGGCTGGCAGAGGC
>JAJPZB010000086.1:10909-16194 GCA_021204635.1 Opitutia bacterium
ACCTGCTCGCGGTGTGCGTGGTGCAGGCGTTTTGCGGCGTCCGGCTGGCAGAGGCGCTGCGCCACTCGGCGGCAAGCTACCTCTCGGCGCTTTACGGCAACGCAAAAGCGGCAGACATCTGCGGTCACGACGTGCGCACTGCCGGCGTCTATTACCGAGCCGCCACCACGCCCGAAATCGCGCAAGAGTGGTTTTCCATCTATCCGGAAAAATAATCGCAGGCTGCAACAATGACACGCAACAGCCGGCGCCACCCCGCCGCCTGCGTGAAGCTGTTTCCCGCCCCGATGACGCCGGCGATCTACCGGCTGGCACTCGCCGCCTCTCGCGACAACGCCGCAGAGCTCTCCGCTCTCGCGGAAATGCTCGCGCGAGAGCTCGAAGCTAAAAACGAACTGCTTCGCGCGAGCGGAATCCTATCGGCAAGCATCTATTTCACGTCAGACATTCCGGCGCAAATCGCCGCCAAAATCAGATTCTAATTTTTCACACTCTCTCAGAAAACCTTCAAGCGCTTGCGGCCAAGGTAGATCGCGCCACGAAAAAGTTCGCGCCCGATGTAAATCCGCATTGACGTTTTCGTCGGAGCTTGCAAGACGGAAATCCCCACCGATTCGCCGCTGCCGGAGTCCGTCAGCGTTATCGTCGCAGAGCGTGCGTGCGCGCCGGTGTTTTCGCTCGCGGAAAACGTGAAAGCGAACCCACCGCCGCCATTATCCGCCCGAGACGATTCCGCGAGCCAATCGACAGCTTCACCGGCGGCACCTGCCACCTCGACGGCGATGTTGTCCATCTCGATGTTTTCCGTCGCAACGGCAATCTCGATATCCGCCGCCACCGGTCGCTCCAAAAACACGTAATCCGGCGTCGCGGTGAGCCACGCCTGCCCGGCGCCAAGCTGCTCGACGCTCCACGTCAGAGCCGTATCGCCCACGGTAATCGTGCCGGTTACGGCGCGGGATTCCTCGCTCGTGTTTTCGGAAACGGTAACGGTGTAGGTCTCGGTCGATATCACTTCGCCGGTGATATCGTTCACGCCCTCGACGGTAAATTCTATCGTGCCGCCTAATGCGCCAATCGTCCTGCCTTCGCCGTCGGTAATGGTGTAGGTCGCCGTCGCGCCGGATTGAATGATGGTGTAGGTGTTATTCCGATAAGCGTACGCACGCATTACATAATAGACATCACCGCGCGATACCCGCAGCTTCGCCTCGCCGGTAATCGTTCGCTCTTCCAAACTCTCATTCGCGGCAACAGCTACCAATATATTTTGGACGTATCTGCTACCGACTAATTCTCCGGTGGTCTCAGCCACGAGCTGCAACACCATGGTAATCGTGCCGCCTTCCGCGCCGACGTAATACGTGTTTTCGGCAAGGTCCAAGTATCCCGTTGCCGCCGCCTGCTCGACGGAATACTCCAACTCAGTGCCGTCCGGCGCGGTAATCGTGCCGGTAACCGTCCGAGACGACAGCGTCGGATTCGCGTCAATCGTCGCAGTGCGCGTCAGCGTCTCAACCACTTCGCCCGTCGCGTCAGACGTCGCCACAATCGTAAACTCCACCTCGCCGCCCCACTGGTCTATCTCCCCCGTCGAGCTCTCCAACGAATACACCACGCCCGCCCCCGCCTGAATGATGGTGTAGGTCAAAGTCTGCGCGTCCGTCGCCTTATATTCGCCGGTAATTGTGCGAGATTCCTCACTCGTGTTCACGTCAACAGCGACGTCAATCGTGGTCTCAAACGCAGTGCCAATCTCCACCTCTTCGCCGTTCATGGCCTCCGTCTCATTCTTGCAATAGTCATACAGCACAGTAAACGCCACCGTGCCGCCGGCGCTGCCAATCTGCACACTATCTTCCTCCAAGTAATAGTGCCAGCCCGGGTGCTGCTTCACCGGAATCTCGATATAGGTGTAATCGTAGGTCGGAAGGTCATCCGTCGCCACAGCATCGCCGGGAATACCGTCCGGCATAAATCCGCCCGTGAATTCTCCGAGTGAGGTAATCGCCCGCAACGTGCCAAAGCGCGGCCGCGCTTCCGTGTTTTCGGTGAGCGCCAGATTCACCTTTGTTGAGAAGGTTTTTTGTGGTGGAGACTTCGTTTCGTCGGTCTCGATAACATCGGCATCGACAAGTTCAATCTCCACATTTTCCCCCACGACAAAATCCTCCCCATCGCCCTCCGCGAAAGAGACGTCCCACGTCAGCAGATCGTCCGGCTGCTGGCAACCGTCCACCGCCGGTCTGTTGCCGTCCACCTTCTGATAATGGTGAAGAAAATACCCATACACCTTCAACGTGAGCCCCGTGCCGCTCGTAGCTCCGAGCCAGTTAAACTGCAACTCTGAGACGCTACCAACATAGTTCGACGCCTCGCGGTAAGCCGTGCTACCGCCGGCAAAAACACACAATACTTCCGGATAAACAAACAAATAATACTCGACGGTGGAAGTGCTCACCACCTCAGGATCTTTGTCCGGATACGCCTTCTGCGAACGATATGACGTCTCTACACACTTATACCAATCCGCCGTAAACACGGGAGTATCATTCTCTTCTGTCTTGGTAGTGATAGCATCAAATTCCTCACCGTCTTTTCGATAATACACATCTTTATCCCACTCGAGATGCTTATTCGCCTCCTGAACAACGACAAAATAACAATGATTGACGCCAAAAATCCCCGTTGCACCTTCGCTGCTAATCTTCCAACGGTAAAACACACGCGCAAGCTTCTCATTCGCCGGCGCCGGAAAATACATATTAAGGAATCCCGTGCCGGTCTCGGCGTCCCCGTCGGTAGAAGATACACTCCACCCATTCGGTTCGGCCGCACACTCCATAACAGCTCCGTCATCGTCGAGACGCTCGATATCGTCATCTGCCTCCTGCGCATATTCCACCGTCCAGTCAGAACCCAGAGCAAAACCGTAGCGCATTACAATCGAGCTGAACGTGTTCTCGCTCGCCGCCGGCGAATCAAGGAAAGGCGGATCACCCGACGTAAGGAAAAACCCGCTCGCCGTGACCGGCTGAACCACCGTCAGCGCCAGCCAATTATCCGCCGCCGTCGGACGGACATACACTGTCCACATCTTCGCATCTCCCGAAAAATTCACCGACGAACACTCTATCGTCAACACCGTCAGCGTGTTCGACGCCTTCGACAAAGACAGAGATATATCCTCCGAAAAGCACTTCGCTTCCCAATCGACATACAGCCAGATATCCCCCTCCGTATCTTCCGTCACGAGCGCTACCTTCGACGATTTCGCCACCACCGAAAACGTCGGAGCATCGTCAGTGCCGCCCACCTCCAAACCGCAACAAAGAGGTATAACCCCGTTCTCCGGAGCGAGCACGCCATACTGATACCTGTCAAAAGTGGAATATTCGTCGACATCGCCGGCACCATAATACAACCCGCCAGTGCCCGGATACATCGTGCCGCCCTTTACCACAATAGCCGCAGCGGTATTCCCGCCGAGCGCCTCCAACGCGCTCACACCGTCGAACCCCGCAGGCGCATCTTCGCCGTCCGGATTTTCCTCCTGAACAATAACCAGCGTTCCACCGCCAAATTGCGCGACGTCTGTCGCCTGCGTCGCGTTGCTATATACATTCTGAGACAACGTCAAACTCCCTGTACCCGACAGGAACGGCGCTTCATTGGTAGAATTATATTTGCCGGTGTACGGCACATTCCACGTCGGCATCGTATAGTAGCCATACACGTCATATTCGACGTAATTCGTGTTCCACGGCACCGTGGCAGTCCAGCGTCGCCACTTGTACCCCGAAACCAATTCCGCAACCACCGTCGAAATCAAATGTTTCTCACCACTGGTATCCACCTCATACGCCCGCACCGTCTCCGGATAATAATCGATACCCGGGTGGGCATATGTACCGGCGGCCTGAATCCACTCGGCGGCAACCCCACTCTCACTCTCCCACACGATATCCTTCTCAATCGGGACAATCTGGTCGCCACTCAGTGTGTAATCTTCGTTATCCGAAATCGGCTTCGTCTCGGCAGACATCTCAAAGTTGTCCGCAACCATGGAATACGTCGCCATGCCGACAGACGAAAAATCCACCCCGTCGCTAAACTGTCCCTCGACAATAGCCGGATCAGGATCGCCGGTCGCAACATAATTTCCGGCGGCGTCTTCCGTCCAGCTTCCATCCAAATACCACATAGAATAACTACCCGACGCCGCCGATATGAGCAGCGTGTGCCCCGTCTCACCGGCAAGCCTCGAATTGCCATTCGCCACCACAAGCCCGCTCACCTCGAGCCCGTCCGGCACGATAATTGACACCGGATATTCCGGCAAAACAGCCGCCACAATACTCAAATCCTTCGAGACTGGCACGCCGCTACCGCGCACGCCCGTTATACTGGAACTCACCTCCGTGCTAACATTCTGCTCGCGCGGAAACGTCACCGTGACTGTCGACATCGTAGCCGGAATCTCCGACAGCGTCACCGAATAATAGCCCGTCGCCTTCGCAACCACAGAACCGACATTCTTCGCCAGCACGCCGTCAGAAACTTCCACGCCTCCGCCGCCAATATCGCTGTTGCTGTCGTCAATCCACTCGCCCGTCATCCGGCACCACGCATCGTCCGGATCTGGTCGATCGCCATCGACAAACTCCGCGACAACGCCCACCTCGTCGCCTTCGACAACATAACACCAAAACGTCACCTCGCTCCGGTCGCTAACATCTATCACCAACGGATTATTCATCGCTTCACCTCCATAATTCTATTTTTTCCGGCGTGATCGCCGCGCTCAACCCAGCTTCGCCTCCAACGCCGCAATCCGCGACTCCAACTCAGAAAGCTTCGCTCCAACCTCCACATCATTCAGCGTGAGCGTCGCCGTGTTATCTGCGTTCCTAATTTCCACCGACGTTGTCCAACCGGCGTCGCCATACACCCTTACAAGCGTTGTTTTCTCACCGGAGGTGTAGTCGCTTTCGATGGGCTGGCTATTACCAATTCCAAGCCCCGAAAACCACGCAATACCAGAGGAATACACACTGCCGGCACAACCTGCCACTGACCCACATGAAATAATCGAGCCGTTTTTCAGTTCAATGGCAGTTGTACCGGAGTCTTCTACTGTCTCGCCAATTTCGATCATACCGCTGCCCCTCGAAACAAACGTCTTCCTCCCGGACACAGTTTGCGAACTGTCCGTGGTAACATAATAATTCGGCGTGATGGACGTGCCGTTTAGCGTCAACGTGGCAGTATTCGTGGCATTCGAG
>JAJPZB010000038.1 GCA_021204635.1 Opitutia bacterium
ACCCTGAACCCGAGCCTGTCACCGGCTCTGTTGTGGAGGGCGAAAAATAGCTTTGTTGCGGTAGTCATTGTTGTCGGGTTTTCACCAATTGCCTGCGATGGAAGAAGATTCTAACGAGAACGAAGAAATGGAAGAGGCGGCGTTCTCGCAAAGCGCGGAGAACGACGCGATAACCGTGCGCGGGCTGACCAAGGTTTACGGCTCATACAAGGCAATTTCCGACGTCTCGTTTTCCGTGAAGCGCGGCGAGATTGTCGGCTTTCTCGGCCCCAACGGCGCGGGGAAATCCACAACAATGCGGATTCTCGCGGGGCTGACATCTGCCAATTCCGGCATTGCGAGAATCTGCGGCATTTCCGTTTCCCGCGATTCGTTTGAGACGAAGAGCCACCTCGGCTACATGCCCGAGAACAACCCGCTTCCCGAGGAGTTGCGCGTCATAGAATATCTGCGTTGGCGCGCGAAGCTGAAAAACGTGCCTGCGAAAAAGGTCAGGGAGCGCGTCGAGGCCGTGATGGCGGCGTGCGACCTTGCGCGCAAGGCGCAGAGAAAGCTGATTGGCTCGCTTTCCAAGGGATTTCGCCAGCGCGTCGGCATCGCCGATGCATTGCTTTCCGAGCCCGACGTCGTGATTTTGGACGAGCCGACAATCGGCCTCGACCCGCACCAAATCTTGGGAATTCGCTCGCTGATTCACGGCTTGCGCGGCAACAAAGCGGTCTTGATTTCGTCGCACATTTTGCCGGAGATCGAGAACGTCTGCGACCGCGTGATCATCATAAATCAAGGTCGCATTGTTGCGGCGGGCACGCCTCAGGAACTGCGCAAAGAGTTCATAACAACGCGGACTTTTTCCATCGTCTCCGACGCCACGGCGGAAAAGGTCAAGGAAATTTTTGGCGTGGAAGATTGCACCGACGTTCCCGCCACGCAGTTTGGTCGCGCGTCGGTCTCGCTCGTCGTCCCCGTGGCGTTTCCCACCGAGGGCATGCTCGAAAAGCTTCGCCTCGCCGGCGTTGTCGTGGAGGAATTTAGCGAGAAGCGGCCGAGTTTGGAGGACATTTTCATGGCGGCGACGCGGCGCAGTTACGACGTCGTCAACGATTTTCGGAAAAAGACATGAAGCATTTTTCAATAATTTTCCGCCACGAATTGCGCATGCTTTTCATCTCGCCTTCGACCTATGTCGCGGGAGTGATTTTTTTGTGCCTGATGGGCGGAATGTATTGGGTGGCGTTGCAATTGTCGTCGATGACGGATTCGCAGGAGCAACTTCCGGTGGAGGCGTATTTTTACCTTTTCTGGATTCCGCTTTTCATCTTGGTGCCGCTCATCACGATGCGCTCTTTCGCCGAGGAGCGGCGCGCGGGGACGCTTGGCGCGCTGCTGACGACGCCGACAAATGCGCTCTCGATCGTGCTCGGTAAGTTTGCGGCGGCGTACTCGCTTTATCTGCTGCTGTGGATTTTGGCGCTGGCGTTCCCCGTGATTGGCTGGTGGATGCTCAAAGATTTTTGCCCCGACCCGCGCTTGCTCGCGCTCGGCTCGATGATTGGCGGAATTGTGTTTGTCGCGCTGAGCGGGCTGTTTTACGTCGCAATCGGGATTTTGGCGAGCAGCCTGACGCGGAGCATGCTCGTCGCCGGTTTGCTCACTTCCTGCGGGCTTTTCGTGTTCATCGTTCTCGGCGGGCTTTTGCAAATGCTCCCGCTCGACGTCTATGAGTCGTTCGCTTGGTTGCGCGCGCCGGCGGAATATCTGAGCACGTTCAAGCACTTGGAAAATTTCACGACGGGGCTGATCGATTCCCGCCCGTTTTTCCTGTTTTTCAGCGGGACAATTCTCGCGCTCGGGCTGACGACAATAAACGTGGAATCGAAGGCGTAAAATGGTTGCGGCAACAAACGAGCAGGGCAGAAAGGAGTTTTCGCGATGAAGCGTTTCTCGATTTTCGGATTTGAAGATTTCAGGCACGTGCGGTTTTTCCGGACGATAAACCTGATTTTGCAAGTCGTGCTCGCTCTGCTCTTTGTCGCGGAACTGAACTATCTCGCCTCGCTGCCCGGATTTCAGGCGCGCTGGGATTTGGACGCGTCCAAGAACCACACTTTGTCGCTCGAAACCGACATGTTTCTCGAGCGCCTCGCGAAAGATTCTCCCGACGATATTTCCTACGACAATCCGTATGTGCGCGTGATCACGACTTTCCCGAAGGCGGGCGCGGGTGCGTCTCGCGAGGAAGCGTATCGCGTGAATATGCTGCGGCGGCGCATAGTTTCGCTCGTCGAAAATTTCAGATACAAGACCGAGGCGCTCGGCGTGCCAGGGCTCGTGAAATACGAGGAAACTGATCTGCTGAAAAACACGCGGCTCATCGCAGAAATGCGGGAGCGAAATTCTTCCGCGCCGGCGGGAACTGCGATTGTCGTCATGTCGAAGACGCGTTGCCGCACGATTTCTGCCGCGGACTTGCTGAAAGTCTCGCGCGATTCCGCAGGGAATGTGCGCGACGTTGATGCGTTTCGCGGCGAGGAAGCGCTCATGGCGGCGATTTTGGAAGTGACGAACGAGAATTCCACGGTGATTTACTCTCTCGTCGGCGAGGGCGAGGCGCGCATAGACAGCGCGGATCGACGCCTCGGTTTGTCGTCGTTCGCCGAGCAAATGCGCATTCGCAACTTCATCATTCGCCCGCTCAATTTGTCGCAGGTCGATGCCGTTCCCGCCGATGCCGCAATGCTCTTGATCGCAAATCCGACGGTCGCGATGACTTCGCGCAACGAAGAAAAAATCGAGCGCTACCTGCGCGAGCGCAACGGTCGCGTGCTACTCCTGAAATCGCCGGGGACAAAAATCGGGCTCGACGACCTGCTTTTCGACTGGGGAATTCAGATAATGGACAACTTTGTCGTCGAAACCGATGAGGCGCGGATTACGCCGGACATGAACATTTTGATCAACACGTTTAACGAACGACCGCACAAAATTTCCGAGATTCTCGTTTCGCAAAAACTTCCGCTCGTCGCCTCGCAGTTTTGCGAGATTCGCAAGGACATCGGCTCGAAGGAAGATTCCACGCGCATGGTTTCCGTGCTCGCGTTTTCGTCAAACGGCGAGAATGCCTCGCGCAGCGCGCCAAAGAGCTGGGGCGAGCGCGACTATCGCAGCGCACCATACTCGTACAATCCCGATCGCGGCGACATTCCGGGCCCCGTGCCCGTTGTCGCGGTTTCCGAGCGCGTCGCGGGCACGCAACTCGGCGTGAGCATCCCTGGCGGGCGGCTTATTGTCGTGGGCGCCGGCGATATCGCTTCCAACGCGCAACTCGAAAACGGCGGCAACAAGCCCTTTCTGCTCAACGCGGTGAATTGGCTTTGCGCGCGCGAGATTCTCCTGAACATTCCGCCTCGCCCGATTTCCGATTTTCGCCTGAAAGCCTCTATGCCGGATTTAATCCGCGTGGCGTGGGTCTTCGGCGCGCTTCCGCTCGCGGTTGCGATATTGGGGCTGCTTGTTGCGTTTTGGCGACGGCGGTTGTAGCGTTTCCGCAAGCCCGAGGCGATTTGACAACACAAAAATTTGACCAACAAAATGCGTTTCAAGCTCACAATTTTCCTGCTTCTCGCGAACGTTGCCGCATTCGGTTTGATTATTTACGAGACGACGAAATCCGCCGCCCGCCCCGAGTTTGAGCAGTCGATTTTTTCCGCCGGAATTTCGCAAATTTCCATCTCCGCGCCGGCGACGGGCGAATCTTTCACGCTCGAAGAGCGGGGGAAATCGTGGGTCGTTTCTCAGCCGTTTGAGTGGCAGGCAAATTCGTTCGCGGTGCGGCAAATGATTTCTGAATTGCGCTTCCTCGGCGCCGACGGCGGATTCTCCGTGGGAGAGGCAAAGGCGCATGGCAGCACTCTCGCGGACTACGGCCTCGAGACGCCGTCGCTCATCGTGTCGGTCACGGACGACGCGGGCGTGCGCGAGTTGAAATTTGGAAAAGCGACGCCGGACGGGAACGGGGTTTATGCGCTTTCGCCGGACGGCAAGCGGATTATCCCCGCCGCAAAGTCGCTGTTTCTCAGCGTGTCGAAAAAGCCGGAAGATTTTCGCGTTTCCGAGATTTTTTCGTGCCGCCCATACGAGGTTGAATCGATCGTCGTTCGCGCGATGTTCAAGGGCGGGAGCGAGCAGCGGATCGGCCTCGTCCGCGCCTGGCGCGAAAGCGAATTTGCCGGAGAAAAATCCGAGCGCATTTGGCGGTTTGAAACGCCGATTTCCGCAGACGCCGAGACGCGGCTCGTCGAAGCAAAACTCGGCGAACTCACGTCGATGCGCTACAAAAATTTTGCCAAAGGCGACTTCGCGCTGTTGGAGAAGGCGGGTCTCAAATCGCCGCGAATGCGCTTCACTCTCGAAGGTTCCAAGGTCACGGAAACGCTTCTCGTCGGAAATGCAAACCCCGATGACCAGAGCCAGCTCTTCGCGAAATTGGAGAGCAACGACGCGATTTTCACCGTTCCCGCAGACGCGATAAATTCGTGGCGGACAGTGCCGACAGACCTGCGCGACGCGCGTTTCCTCAATTTTGACCCCGTGTTTCTGCACTCGATAACGATTCACGGCGAGAAAAACAGCCTCACCCTTTTGCGGACAAATTTCGCGGATGAGACCGCCACAGCCGTCAAGGACGCGGATTTGGGGCAGGTCGCTCTCGACGGCGCCGACAAATCGAGCGCGGCGGCAGGCGAAGATTCCGGCGCGAATCTCGGCATAGTTTCCGCGCCCGCGAAAATCCCTTCGCCAGATGATTCGATCTACGGCTCGTGGCAAATGCCGGTCGCGCCGGGCTCGCTCGTCACGCAGGCCATGGCTGTCGATCCCGACGTGATTTGTCGACTCATCGAAAAACTTCGCGATTTGCGGGCGACGAAATATCCCGAGAGCGAAGGCGACAAAAAACTTTCGCTCGAGCAGCGCGTGCTGCGGGGTGCATTCGTCTCCGACTTCGTTTCCGACGAAGACGCCGCCTCCATGAATTTCAACGTGCCAGTGCGCATCGTCGAGTTAGAATTCCGCTCGGCGCCTGCTGTGCGGCAACCGGCGCAGACGGGCGGGAGTACCGCCTCGACGGACGATTCTACTGCGGTCGCGTCGCGCGTAGTGACGCTGACAATCGCGCCGCCGGCGGAGCCCGATTCGCCCTACCACGCGAAAGTCGGCAATTCCGTTTATTCGATAGAGGCGGGGATTCTCGACGAACTTTCCATTGAGCCGTCGTTCTTCCGCGAGCGCACGGTTTACAAAATGCCGGAAGGCGCGGCAGTTTTGTCGCTCTCTCTCACCGATATTTCCAAGGGTTTGGAGAGCAATGTGTTTTCTGCCACGCGCTCGGCGGCGTCTTCTGAGTGGGAAATTTTCGGGCGCGACTTTGACGAGAGCACGCTTCCCGAGGCGAGCGAGGTCGAGGCTCTCGCGAAAGTCTGCGAAATGATACGCGCCGAGGCGTTTATCAACAAACCGTTCGCGCGGAATTTTGAATTTGATTATTTGGATTCGGGCGCGCCGGAGACATGGCGCTACCGGCTCGTTTTCTCCGTGAAATTGCCCGGCTCAGACATTCCCGAAACGCACACGCTGTTTTTGACAAAGCGGCTCGGCGGGACATTTCAGCTCGCGGGAAGCGTAGATCAGAAATGCGTTTTCAAGATTTCGCAAAAGTTTATCGACGCGATTCATGCCTTGACTTTCGCGAAAGATTCGTCGAAAGACGTGCCGTCAATTCCGGTGCCGGAATCTTTGACGGGAAACTGAAATTAAAAAACAAGGCAAAGGCAAAAAATGTCCGACCAAGCGCAATATTTAGTCGCGGCAACAGGGGATGCCGTTCTCGTGCTGATTCGCGGGCGGGCGACGTACACGACGTGTCGCGAATTTGACGAATTTCTCGGGAAAATTGGCGCGAGCGAAACTTGCAAAAAGCTTATAATCGACATGCGCGATTGCTCGGGGATAGACAGCACTGTGCTCGGGCTGATCGCCGGCGCGGCGGGCGATTTTTCTGCCAAAAACGGCGAAATCATCATGCAGAAGTGCAACCCGAGAATCTCCGAGGTCGTCGAAAATCTTGGGCTACCGGCGCTTTTGACGTTTCTCGCGGGCGACAGCGTCGCCGAGGGCACGGAGAAGTTGCTCGCCTCGGAAACGACGGAGCACGCGGCGTCTGCAGCCTCAAACAGCACGATTTTGCGTGCGCACGAGAAACTCATGGAAACGAGCCCCGAGAATGCCGCGCGATTCAAGCAGGTTGTGGATTTCATGCGCGCCGATCTCGGCAAATAAGCGCATTCCCGCGCGGGGAATAATTTTTTCTTGGAGGAACAGTCAAAAAGAATATCCTTCTCCCCGAAAATTTTGAAATGAGCCAGCCGATGAAATTCTGCTTTTCTGAGGCTCGCGAACTCGATGAGGTCGCGACAGAACTTCATTTTTTAAGGCTTTTTAGTTTTTTCAAACCTTCCGCTTTTCTTCGGAAGGTTTTTTTTTGAGTTGAGAAAATCACAACACGATTGAAGGCGAAAAAATGCCCAAGCGAAACGACATACAAAAAATCATGATAATCGGCGCGGGACCGATTGTTATCGGGCAGGCTTGCGAGTTCGATTATTCCGGCGTGCAAGCCTGCAAGGCGCTGAGGGAAGAGGGATGCGAGATCGTTCTCGTAAACTCGAATCCGGCGACGATTATGACGGATCCCGAGACGGCGGACAGGACTTACTTGGAGCCGCTGACCGCAGATTGCCTCGAGGAGATAATCCGCCGCGAGCGCCCCGACGCAATTCTGCCCACGCTCGGCGGGCAAACCGCGCTCAATCTCGCGATGGAGCTCCACGCGCGCGGCGCACTCGAACGCTACGGCGTGGAGATGATCGGCGCGAAGCCGGAAGTCATACGCAAGGCGGAAGACCGCGGCGAATTTCGCGCGGCGATGAAGCGAATCGGCTTGGACATGCCGCGCAATTTTTCCGCGACATCGCTCGAAGAAGCGCAGAAAATCCGCGCCGAATTTGACGCGTTCCCGCTCGTGATTCGCCCGGGCTTCACTCTCGGCGGCACAGGCGGCGGCATCGCGCGCAACTCGGCGCAGTTTGAGGAAATCGTCAAGCGCGGGCTTTCGTATTCCCCGACGCACGAAGTCTTGATCGAAGAATCCATCGAGGGTTGGAAGGAATATGAAATGGAAGTCATGCGCGACGCCCGCGACAACTGCGTCATCGTGTGCTCCATCGAGAATCTCGACCCGATGGGAATCCACACCGGCGATTCGATAACAATCGCACCGGCGCTGACGCTCACCGACCGCGAATATCAGAAAATGCGCGACGCCTCGCTCGCCGTCATGCGCGAAATCGGCGTCGATACCGGCGGGTCAAACGTGCAGTTTGCGCTCAATCCGGAAAACGGGCGGCTCATCATCATCGAGATGAATCCGCGCGTGTCGCGCTCGTCCGCCCTCGCGTCGAAGGCGACCGGTTTTCCGATCGCAAAAATCGCGGCGAAACTCGCAATCGGCTACACGCTCGACGAAATTCGCAACGACATTACGCGCGAGACGCCGGCGTGCTTCGAGCCGTCGATCGACTACATCGTGACGAAAATTCCGCGCTTTGCCTTTGAAAAATTCCCGGGCTCCGACCCGAAGCTCGGCACGCAAATGAAGTCTGTCGGCGAGACAATGGCGATAGGTCGCACGTTCAAAGAATCTTTCCAAAAAGGCATGCGCTCGCTCGAAACCGGCCGCGCCGGATTTGGCGCCGACGGCAAGGACGCGGCGATGGAATCGCTCTCCGACGCCGAGTTGGAGGAGGCAATACGTTTTGCGACGCCGGCGCGCGTCTTCGCCGTTCGCGCGGCATTTGTCCGCGGCTGGACTTTGGACAAAATCCACGCGCTCAGCAAAATCGATAAGTGGTTTCTGCGCGAACTCGAAGAGTTGACCGCGTATTCCGGCGAGATTAGGGCTGCGGGCACGCTCGCCGCACTCGAAGCCGATCCCGCGCTTTTCCGGCAGGCAAAGAGCTTCGGATTTTCCGACAGGCAAATTGCGTTTTTGCTCGGCGTGCCCGAGGCTGAAGTTTTTGCCGCGAGGGAAAGAATAGGGCTGATGCCACGCTACAACCTTGTCGATACCTGCGCTGCGGAATTTAAGGCGTTCACGCCGTATTTTTATTCCACATACGATGGCGACAACAATCCCGCCACCACCAACCCGATTCCTACCACTAACCCTGCCACCACTAACCCGGCGACCACCAACCCAACCGCCACCACAAAGAAGAAACGCATAATGATCCTCGGTGGCGGGCCGAACAGAATCGGGCAGGGCATAGAGTTCGATTATTGCTGTTGCCACGCCTCGTTCGCGCTGCGCAAGGCAGGGTTCGAGACAATCATGGTCAACTCGAACCCGGAAACGGTTTCCACGGACTACGACACCTCGGACAAACTCTACTTTGAGCCGCTCACGCTCGAGGACGTTATCCCGATTTATCGCCGCGAGC
Source organism: Opitutia bacterium (assembly GCA_021204635.1). GTDB lineage: Bacteria > Verrucomicrobiota > Verrucomicrobiia > Opitutales > UBA953 > Spyradosoma. The sequence continues at coordinate 8,556 of JAJPZB010000038.1, forward strand.
ATTGCGACGGAATCATCGTGCAATTCGGCGGGCAGACGCCGCTCAATCTCGCAGACGGCTTGAAGGCAAACGGCGCGAACGTCATCGGAACTTCGCCCGAGATGATCGACGCTGCGGAAGACAGGAAGCTCTTCGCAGCAATCGCCAACGACGCCGGAATTTTGCAACCGCCCGGCGCGACCGCCACCACCATCGAGGGCGCAGTCGAAGTCGCGCAACAAATCGGGTATCCCGTCCTTATGCGTCCGTCGTTCGTGCTCGGTGGTCGCGCGATGGTCATCGTCCACGACGAATCCGCGCTTCGCAACTACATGCGCACCGCCGTCGAGGTTTCCGAGAGCCGCCCCGTGCTCATCGACCACTATCTTGGAAACGCCACGGAGGTTGACGTGGATTGCATTTCCGACGGCGAGACCACCGTTGTCGGCGGGATAATGGAGCACGTCGAATACGCGGGAATACACTCCGGCGATTCCGCGTGCATGATTCCCGCGCCGACGCTCAGCGTGCCCGTCAAGAACAAAATTCGCGAAGACGCGTTCAATCTCGCCGCCGCATTGCAGGTGCGCGGGCTGATGAACATTCAATTCGCCGTTCGCGAAGAGAAAGTTTATGTCCTCGAAGTCAATCCGCGCGCGTCGCGCACCGTGCCCTTTGTTTCAAAGGCAACCGGCGTGCCGTTCGCGAAACTCGCCGCGAGAATAATGACGGGCGCGAAGCTGAAAGATCTCGGTTTCACGAAAGAAGTCGAGATGAAGCACACGGCGGTGAAAGAGGCGGTGTTCCCGTTCGCGAGATTCCCGGGCGTTGACGTCCTGCTCTCGCCGGAAATGAAATCCACGGGCGAAGTCATGGGCCTGGACGGCAACCCCGCGATCGCGTATTTGAAAAGCCAAATCGCGGCGGGCGCGAGAATCCCGAAGTCGGGGAAAGTTTTTGTCAGCGTGCGCGACGAAGACAAACCGCTCGTCGTCCCGCTCGTGAAGCGTCTCATCAAGGACGGTTTTGTGATTTATGCGACGCGCGGGACATCGACGTATTTGTGGAATCACGGTGTGCATTCCCGCGCGCTTTTCCGCGTCGCCGACGGGCGCCCGAACCTGCTCGACCTCGTGGAAGAACACGATGTCGAGTGGATTATCACGACGCCAATGTCGGGCGCGGCGCAGGCGGAAGACGACATTCGCATTCGCTCCACCGCCGTCATTCGCAACATTCCCGTGACGACGACGCTCGAGGCTTTGCGCTGCGTCCTCAACGGCATCGACGCATTCAAGAAAAATCCGCGCTTCGAGGTATGCACCTTGCAGGAATATCAGCGCCACGCACCGAAGCTGAAAGTGTGAGGTTTGTTGCCGCAGGAAAATTACGAGAACAGGGAAGCAATGTATTTGTCGCCGCGACAGCTTGAATTGAGCGCAATCTCGGAGGTTTTCGCCGAGAGTGTGGGTGCTGCTACAAACGGGTTGGTGGCGGACGGGTTAGTGGCGGACGGGTTGGTGGCGGGCGAGTCGGTGGCGAGTGGGTTGGTGGTGAACGGGTTGGTGGCGGGAGATCTTGCCCGCGACCACAAACTCGCGACGGGGCGCTTTTTGACGCGGAAAGATTCGTGGTTGGTTGCGCCTGTTTTGGAGTTTATTGGGAAATTTTCCTTCGACCGCGTGTTTGATCCGTTTGCGGGCGCGGGCGACATGCTCGCGGCTGTCAAGAAAATTTTCCCGCTCACAACAATCTCGGGCTGCGATTTGTATGACGACCGTTGGCAACGCAACGACAGCCTGCTCGCGATTCCCGTGCCTGCCGGCAAGTGTTTTGTCGCCACCAACCCGCCATATCTCGCGAAATACAGCGCGAGCCGCAAGGGTCTGTGGTCGCGGGTGGAGCGCTATTTCCGTGGTTGCCGCTGCGAGGATCTCTACCAGGTGGCATTGTTGCGGCTCGCGGAGTGTGGCTGCCCGTTTGTTGCCATTGTCCCCGAGACGTTTCTCACTTCGGGCATGCGTATTGCCGGCTTGGAGCGCGTTGTCGTACTGCTCGAAAATCCGTTTGAGGACACCGATGTCCCCGTGTGCGTTGTCTGCGTGAACCCCGATTTTCGCGGCGAGGCGGAGATTTTTGCGGGGGCGCGCTTTCTCGGAAATTTTGAAAAATTGCTCGCGGCGAGAATTTCGCCACAACGAACTGCGCGCATAGAGTTCAACGTCCCCGACGGGCAAATCGGCTTGCGCGCCGTCGATTCCACAGACCCTGCCTACCGCATTCGCTTCATGCCGGCGGCTGAGCTCGCAAAAAAATACGGGCGCGAAAAAATAAAAAATTCGAGCCGGCTTTTGACCTACTTGGAGGTGCGCGAACCGCTTTGTTGCGGGCGCATCGAAGAATTGTGCCGGCGCGCAAATTCGATTTTGGAAGAAATTCGCGAGGCGTCTTGCGACATCGTGCTTTCCGCATTCAAGGGCAACACGAAGAGCGGCACGCGCCGGCGGCGATTGGACTACGCACTCGCGAGAGCCATTTTGGAAAAGGCGCTGTCGGAACTTTCTTGCGACAATGCAAAAATCGAAACAGAAACTTTTGAATTGACATGAACTACAATTGGAAAGAGCGGCGGGAACGCGCGGCGTATCTCGCGTTGGAAGACGGAACCGTGTTTCGCGGATACTCGGTGGGCGCGGCGAAAAACTGCGTCGGCGAGGCGGTTTTCAACACGGGCATGACCGGATATCAGGAAATTTTGACCGACCCTTCGTACACGGGGCAGTTCGTTGCGATGACGGCGCCCGAAATCGGAAACTACGGTGTCACGCCGGGCGAGGACGACGAATCGGAAAAATTTTGTGTGTCCGGCTTTGTCGTGCACGAACTGCGCGAGCCGAGCAATTGGCGCTCAAAAATTTCGCTCGGCGACGCGCTGAAAGAGCAGGGCGTCCCCGCGCTCTCGGGAATCGACACCCGCGCGCTGACGCTGCACCTGCGCGACTACGGCTCGATGAAGGCGTTTATTTGCGCCGACGGCAGCATCCCCGAAGCCGCAGGCGTTGAGCAGGCGCAGGCGTGGGAAGGCCTCGTCGGGCAGGACTACGCGTCGCGCGTCACCTGCGCCAAACCATACATCTGGGACGAGACGGGCGAGCGCTCACGCGTGTTTGGCGCAGAGGAAATTGCCCCGATAAAATACTCCGTCGTCGCCTTCGATTTCGGCATCAAACGCGGAATTTTGCGCTGCATGCGCCGAGCCGGAATGCTCGTGGAAGTTGTGCCCGCAGGCACGCCGGCGGAAGAAGTTTTGGCAAAAAATCCGGACGGAGTTTTTCTCTCGAACGGACCTGCCGACCCCGCCGCATTGCCGCACTTTGTCGCGAACATAAAAAAATTCCACGGCAAAGTGCCGACCATGGGAATTTGCCTCGGCCACCAATTGCTCGGTCTCTCGTTTGGTGCAAAAACAGAGCGGTTGCGCTTTGGTCACCACGGTTGCAACCATCCCGTGAAAGACCTGACGAGCGGCGAGATTGAAATTACCTCGCAAAATCACAACTACGCCGTCGTCGCGGAAACGCTGCCGGCAGATGTCGAGGTCACGCACATAAATCTGAACGACGGCACAGTCGAGGGCATGCGCCACAAAACGCTCCCGATCTTTTCCGTCCAATACCACCCCGAGGCCGCGCCGGGTCCGCATGACGCCGCGCCGCTTTTCGCGAAATTCGCAAAGCTGATGGCAGAAAATCCTGTGCGATAAAATTTCTGTGGACGAAGTCCTCTCTAACGCTTAAATTCTTTGCCGTTCTCCGAAGGTTCGGAGAACATTTCACACACACAAAACAATCACGATACGTATGAAAAAATTAGCTATCCTCGCGGGAGCACTTGCCTCCCTCGCAATGTTCTCCGGTTGCATCGGAGACTCCAACAACACAGGCGATACATTCGCTTGCATCCGCACGATCCACAAATACAACACCGGAGAGATCACCCAGAACAAATGGGTGAATGAAATTCTCTTCATCATCCCCGGCGGTATTTGCTATAGCATCGGCGGATTCCTCGATTGCATCGTCTTCAACTCGATCCAATTCTGGACCGGCAAAAACCCGCTCTACGCGACGACATTCACGCATGATGGCGTGGAATTCCTCGCGCAGAAAAACGTCGATGGCACGGTCGAGGTCACGAATCAGGCGACGGGAGAAAAAGTTCTCCTCTCCTATGACGAAGCGACGAAGACCTGCGTCGTCAAGGAAGCGTAATTGCTCCGGTTTCGCATTGGACACGCAAAAAAGTCGCGGGACGTTGTTCTCGCGGCTTTTTTGTTTGCAAAATTTTATGAATTTTCGGTGCAAAATCGGCGCATTTGCCGCATTTTCTCCCTTGCAACGAAAAATTCCGTGCGCAAAAATTGCAGGAACAGGGCGTGAACGGACGCGGGAACGGCTCGCCGCTCGCATACTCCGCTGACGCCGAAGATTCCAAATAAACACAAATATCTCACACATGAATATCCACGAATACCAAGCCAAACAGCTTTTTGCGGAATTCGGCATTCCCGTTCCCGCAGGCGCTGCTTGCCACAAAGAAGAAGAATTTGCCGCCGCGGCTGACCAGATCCCCGGCGGCATCTGGGTCGTAAAAGCCCAGATTCACGCGGGTGGACGCGGCAAAGGCACGTTCACTGACGGCTACAAGGGCGGAGTTCAGGTCACCAAGACCAAAGAAGACGCCATCGCTGCGGCAAAGAAAATGCTCGGAAACACGCTCGTGACGAAGCAGACCGGCCCCGCCGGCCGCGTTGTTCGCACGATCTATTTCAACGAAGCATGCTCGATCAAGCACGAGTACTACCTCGCGATTCTTCTCGACCGCAGCTGCTCGAAACCCGTCGTCATCGCTTCCACCGAAGGCGGCATGAACATTGAGGAAGTCGCGGAAAAGACGCCCGAAAAAATCGCGAAGGTCTGGATCGATCCCGCGATCGGAATGCGCGCATATCAGGCGACAGAACTCGCGTTCAGACTCGGCTTTGTCGGCGACGAAGCCAAGCAGTTCAAAAAGCTCGTCCTGAACCTCTACAAACTCTACGCGGCGAAAGATTGCACGCTCGTCGAAATCAACCCGATGGTCGCGACAAACGACGGCAAAATCGTCGCGCTCGACGCCAAGGTTTCGTTCGACGACAACTCGCTCTTCCGCCACCCCGAGGTCGAAGCTCTCCGCGACATCACGGAGGAAGACCCGAAGGAAGTTGAAGCGCGCAAGTTCGATTTGAACTACATCGCGCTCGACGGCTCCATCGCATGCCTCGTCAACGGCGCAGGTTTGGCGATGTCAACCATGGACATCATCAAATACTGCGGCGGCTCTCCGGCAAACTTCCTCGACGTCGGTGGTTCGGCGACCGTGGAACAGGTCACTGCCGCGTTCCGCATCATCACGCAAGACCCGCATGTCAAGGGAATTCTCGTCAACATTTTCGGCGGGATCATGAGCTGCCTCACGATTGCGGAAGGCATCGTCGAAGCTGCGAAGACGGTGGAAATCAAAGTTCCGCTCGTCGTTCGTCTCGAAGGAAATCAGGTCGAAGAAGGCAAGAAAGTTCTCGCCGAAAGCGGCTTGAAAATCACACCCGCAGACAGCTTGATCGATGGCGCGCGCAAGGCAGTCGCCGAAGTCAACGCGTTTGTTGCGGCGAACAAATAAAATTTTAGGAGAAAGATTTAAACAATGAGTATTCTCGTAAACAAAAACACGCGCGTCGTCGGTCAGGGAATCACCGGAAAGGCGGGTTCCAAGCACGCTCTCAACAACATCGCCTACGGCACCCAATATGTCGCGGCGGTGACGCCGGGCAAGGGCGGGCAGAAATTCAACGACAAACTGCCGGTGTTCAACACCGTGCGCGAAGCCGTTGAAAAAGAAGGCGCAAACACGTCCGTCATCTTCGTCCCGCCGCCATTTGCCGCCGAAGGAATCATGGAGGCAATTGACGCCGGCATCGAGACCATCGTCTGCATCACGGAAGGTATTCCGGTGCAAGACATGGCGCTCGTGAAGGAAAAACTCCGCCAGTCTCCCGGCACGCGCCTCATCGGGCCGAATTGCCCGGGAATCATGACGCCGGGTCAATGCAACATCGGCATCATGCCGGGCTACATCGCGCGCCCGGGCCGCGTCGGAATCGTTTCCCGCTCCGGAACTCTGACCTACGAAGGAATGTATCAGATTACCCAGCGCGGATACGGGCAATCGACATGCGTCGGCATTGGTGGCGACCCGATTCAGGGCTTGACGCACCTCGATGTCGTGAAACTCTTTAACGAAGATCCCGACACCGACGCGATTCTCATGATTGGCGAAATCGGCGGAACCGCAGAAATCGACGCCGCAAACTACATCAAAGCGCACTGCAAGAAACCGGTCGCCGCGTTTATCGCCGGAATGACCGCTCCCGCAGGGCGCCGCATGGGCCACGCCGGTGCTGTTGTCGGCGGCAAGGGAACGTCCGCAGCCGACAAGGTTGCCGCGCTCAAAGCCGCAGGCATCTCCGTCGCGCAAACGCCCTCGCACCTCGCAGAGGCTCTTCTCGAAGTTTGGAATCCGTCCAAATAATCGACAGGAAAAATTCCTGAAATTTTCTGCTCGAAGCGTTCCGGCAACTCTCGCCGGAACGCTTTTTTGTTTGTTGCCGCGCGCGGGTTGGTGGTGGGATTCGGGTTAGTGGTGAGAGGGTTGGGTCGGTGGTGGGATTCGGGTTGGTGGTGGCGGTTGGGTTGGTGGTGGCAACCAACCCGCCACCACTAACCCAAGTCTCACCACAAACCCGCCACCATCCCGCCTCGAACGCGGGCGTTTGACCTGCGTTCACTCGTGGGGTAAAGTCTGCGCGCGATGAAAACTTTGCCTCTTTTGTTGTCGATTCCGCGTGAAGTCCAGGAATGCATTTGGGTTGCGGTGATTGTGGTGCTGTTGGGTGCCGCAGCTTATCTGATAATCAAGCAGCGAAGACAGTTGCGGACTGTTGCAACAAACATGCAGGGCGGGACGGTTTATGCTGTCGAGGGAATGCACTGCGACAATTGCAAAATGCGCGTTGAAAATGCCGTACGCAAGTTGCAGGGCGTGCAAGATGTTGTCGCAGATCCGAAGACAAAAATGCTCGTTGTGCGAGGCGAGGTCCCCGAGGCAAAAATCAAAGAGGTTGTGGAGAATCTCGGCTTCTTTTTCCAAGGCAGGAAATAGTTTGCACGGTGGTGGGAATTTGAGTTGGTGGTGAGAATTTGGGTTGGTGGTGGGGATTGGGTTGGTGGTGAGAGTTTTTTTTCGGAGGGGTTGGTGGTGAGTTTTGGGTTGGTGGTGGGGAGCAAAGTCAGGCGACGTTCAGCGAACACACTCCCTCACCGCTAACGCGGTCCCCTCCCGCTAACTTAGCGGGAGAATTACGTTGGTGCTCCTGCATCGCAGGTGGGTAGCCGGGTTGGTGGTGGCGGCAAGTGCCGCGATGTGAGTTTGTGGTGAGAGTTTTTTCGGAGGGTTGGTGGTGGAAGTTGGGTTGGTGGTGGGGAGCAAAGTCAGGCGACGTTCAGCGAACACACTCCCTCACCGCTAACGCGGTCCCCTCCCGCTAACTTAGCGGGAGAA
>JAJPZB010000026.1 GCA_021204635.1 Opitutia bacterium
CCCGCTAACTTAGCGGGAGAATCGCGCACTGCGTGCGCGAGATTATTGCCACCACTAACCCTCGCAACAAACCATTCTCACCACAGACTTAAATTCCGCCACTAACCCAAATTCCACCACCAACCCCGCTACCACAACCGTGAGGGACGTTAGTCCCGAACAAATCCGTGTGACAATTTCTGTGGCACGTTTGTTGTCACCACCAACCCAAATCCTCGCCACTGACCTGCCGCCACCAACCCGGCTCGCCACCAACCCCATCCGCGCTTAGTCGGCGAGGAGGGCGTTGTCGAGTTCGCGAATTGCGTTTTCCTGCTGGGCGGTCGGGTAGTCGGGGTCTTCTGCCTCGGTGGCGAATTTTTTCAGAGCGGCGTCGAGTTGCTCGCTTTTCTTTTCGGCAGCGGCTTGGACGGCCTTTGCTGCGGCGTAGTTTTCGGCGAGCGGCGTGGTGATGCCCGGGTTGTTTTTCGAGGCTCTGAGCGGGTAGATTTCCGCGATTGTGCCAAACCCGCCTGCGCCTTCGAGAATGACAAATTTCAGCGCGTCTGCTTTTTGTCTTGCAAAGAAGATTTTTTTCAACTCGCGCGACCTGCTTTCGTCGCGGAACTCTGCGATTTTTTTCCAATCCGCGTCGCCGACTTTCGCGAAGAGCTTTGCGCGCATGACGTTGCCGTTGTCGCTGTCTTTGCGCGGGAGAAACGCGAACGCGCCGATGTCCTGCGTGCTTGTGAACTCGATTTCGATTTCAAAGGGCGGGTTGTCTTTCGGGTTGTATTTGCTGTGCCAATATGTGTCGGGGTCGCCGTCCATCAGGTCTGCGACGCCGCCGTCGGGCTCAATTCCGTGCTCGCTGCTCGCTTTAACAGCGGCGATGTCGTCTGCGGGCACGACGTCTGCGAGGCTGATTGAATTGAGGCGCGAAATTCTCAGCGAATCGATTTGCCCGACGAAAGCGTCTTCCTTTGCCCCGATGTATTCCAAGGGGAACACGAAGGTGGAATATTTGTGCGATTCCGGATATTTGTTGCGGACGGGCGCACCGATTTTTTTGTCGTTCGCGTAGAGCACGACCTCTTTGTCGCGCGCATAGAAAGTGAGTTTCACCCAGCGGCCGACGGGGAGCGTGTAGTCGAAGGAATAGTCCCAGGTGTCGCGCGTGATTCCGACTTTGCCCGTGTCTTTTTGCACTGCGAGAATTTTCCCGACGGGCGATGAGAAGAGCACCTGCGGCTGGTCGTCGGGTGTGCCGATTGCGCGTTTCACGTAAAATTCTGCCTTGTAATTTGGCGCGATGCCGAGTAGCGGCGTCTTCATAAAACTTTCGCCGCCGCGCAGTTCGATCGCGGTGCCGAAATTCCCTGGCGTGAAGCCGACGTTGTTCGTCTCCGTCGCGTCGTTGCCGTTGCCGGAGAGGTCTGCGCAGGGCGCGAGTTTTTCAAACTCCATCGTGAAAAGCTCGTCGTCGTCGGATTTCACCGTGTATGCGGGATTCGAGAGCGGCGGGAATTTCGCGGCGTCAACGGTTTTCATAAATTCGTCAAAGTCCGCGTCTTCGCCCGTGTTCCACGTCTTTTCCGCGATGACGGCGCAAGATTTTTGAATGCGATCGACGAGGTCGTAATCGACGAGGCCCGTGTCGCCTTGGAATGTGTGGTCGTTCCAAATTGCCCACGCCGCGCCGAGAATTTTCGGGTGACCGGCGATAATCTCAACGGTGCCGAGGACATTTGGCTGCCAGCTCTGCGAGTAAATGCGCGGGAGGTCCAGCACGTCGCCGTAGCCGCCGACATTCCCCGTGCCGTTGGGCACGATGTAATTTGTCGAATCGAGAATGTTGATGATGTCGAAGCCGTCGTCGATCGCCTTTTGCGGATTTTGCCAGCCGAGGTTCCACACGTCCAACTGCACGCCCGCAGATTCCACCGGCGTTTCCCCGTGCTTAATCGAAAAGCTGCCCCAGAGGCGCGGGGTGCGGCCGCGGCTCTTCATGTATTTGATCATCGCGTCGGTGAAGGCGCGATAGTTCTCGGCGTCGCCGTAATATTCGTCGGTGCCGATGTGGACCGGCGAATCGCGGAACACGGGAGGCTCGCCGTTTTTCCCGACGATGTATTCGTCAAAAACGCTCTGCGCGAAGCTCAGCGTCTCGTCGCGATAAGTCCGCCCCGTCGCGGAATCGAAAACGTCGTCCGACGCGTCGAGCATCGCGGTGCGCTCGGAATCGTGCGGCTTGCGAACTTTGCCGCGATACATGAGCTCGGGCCTCACGCGCACCATGCTCAGCGAGTGGCCCGGCACCTCAATTTCCGGCACGATCGTCACGCCGTAAATCTTCGCCAAATCGATGAGCTCGCCGAAATCTTTCTTCGTGTAAAAAAGGTCGTGCGACGTCAGCGGCACCCCGTTTTTGCCCACGACATCGGATTCAATGCGAAATGCGCCCGCGTCCGCCGCCAAAATTTCTTGACAAGCCTTGGCTTTTTCTTCAGGCGACGCCTTTTTGTCGTCGGGCGAATCGGTATATTTGTAGAGCCAGATGAAGTTGTCGCTCAGGTGCAACTGGAAGTCGTTCATTTTGTAATACGCCATCGTCTTCATCACGTTGCGCACGCTTTCGAGCGTCGTCGGCTTGCGGCCCACGTCATATGAAAAGCCGCGTAGCGAATACTGCGGATAGTCAATCGCAAAGCCGCAGGGGAACGAATTTTCATGCAATTTGAAAACCTGAAGAATCGTGCGCGTGCCCCAAAATGCGCCGAGAGAATCCGCCGCGACAATCTTGATCATGCGCTCGCTGCACGCGAGAACGTAGCCCTCTTTGCCGAGGAGACTCGCCTCGTCGCCCGCAACACTCGGCAAAAGCACGACGCAGCCGCGAAGACGCCCATAGTTGTCGGCAAAATTTTCCATGCCTTCTTCGACCTCGATTTTCCGCCCGAGGACGTCGGAAAGCTCCGCCGCAAAAAGCTCCGCGCGCTCGCGCAAAAGCGTGTCTCCACCGCGCTCCGCCTCGGGCGGAATCACGACGCGGAAATTCTCGCCCGGGGTAAACGTCTTGCCAATCTCGGCGCCAACCCATTCCTGCAACGCAGGCACGACGCGCGGCTTCGGGTTGCGCTCTTTCGCCGTCGCGCTCTTTTTCTTTGCGGGTACGGCGACCTCAAACGTCGGCGTCGTCGCGGTGGCGCCCGTCGCGTCCGAAAGCTCAAACGTCAGCTTCGTGGTCTTGGGCGAAATCGGGTTGCGAATCTTGCCGTCAAAATCGACGAGCTGCTCGTATGTCGTCCCGACAATCTTCGCCGAAATGCCTGCGGGAAGCTTGTAGGCGATCTGCGTCCCCGTGAGATCTATGTTTTGCTCGGGCGAGAAACTTTTCGCTAAGTCGGCAAGGGCGTCATCGCCGGCGGCGACAGGGTTTGTTGTGGCAGATTCTTGCGCAACAGCGGGAAAGACTGTCCCGAGGAAAAATCCCGAGACTGAAAATGCGGCAACGGCAAGCGTCACCAAGGCGGGGCGGAGAATGCGTCTTCTCATACAAAAAAACTTCCTTGTGCCTATGTTATCGTTTCTGCGCGGGAACGAAAGTTAAAAACGAAGCCGCACGGGTTGGTGGTGGCAACTGACTGCCGCAACCATCTTGCATGCCACGGTTGTTGTCGCACGGATTTGTTCGGGACTAACGTCCCTCTCGGAAGAGAGCAGGCGGGTTAGTGGTGGAATGGGTTTGCGGTGAGATCTTGGGTCAGTGGCGAGAATTTGGGTTGGTGGTGAGTAATGGCTTGGTGGTGAGATTTGGGTTAGTAGTGTGGGTTGGTGGCGCGGGTTGGTGGTGAAGGCGAGGGTTTGTTGTGGAGGATTGGGTTAGTGGTGGGAGGGTTGGTGGTGAGATTTGGGTTAGTGGCGGAAGTTGGGTTGGTGGTGAGAATGGTTTGTTGCGGCGGGTTGGTGGTGGCAACAATCTC
>JAJPZB010000110.1 GCA_021204635.1 Opitutia bacterium
AAACCTGCCACGATTGTTGTCACACGGATTTGTTCGGGACTAACGTCCCTCACGACAGTGGCGGGTTGGTGGTGAGCCTTGGGTTGGAGGTGAGAGCTGGGTTGGTGGTGGAGATTTTGGGTTTGTGGTGGGAAGGTTAGTGGTAGAGTTGGGTTAGTGGTGAGGTGAGAGGGTGAAGCTTTTTTTCGCGCGAGAAACGCGCGTGTAACTCTCGTGGCACTTTGCCTTTCACCACCAACCTAATGCCACCACCGACCCAATTTTCACCACCGACCTAATTCCGCAACAGACCCGAATCCCACCACCAACCCGGCTTCTCGCAGGTTTGTGGTGGATCGTTGCCACAGCGTTTTTATTTGACAACGATGTTGACGAGCTTGCCGGGCACAACAATCTCGCGGACAATTTCCTTGCCGTCGATAAACTTGCGTACAGTCGGGTCTGCGTGCGCGGCGGCAACCATCGCGTCCTTCGCCGAGCCACGCGGGAGCTTTGCCTCGCTGCGTCGCTTGCCGTTCACGGAAAACACGATTGTCTCGGTGTCCTCGACCAACTTCGCTGGGTCGAAGCTTGGCCAGCCGCTCTCGCATATCGAGCCTTGTTCGCCGAGGCGCGACCACAATTCCTCCGCGATGTGTGGCGAGAATGGCGCGATGAGTTGCAACAATCCGCGCGCGGTTGCCGGCGTGAACGCGGGTTCTTTTTCGAGAGCGTTTACGAGGATCATGATCTGCGAAATCGCAGTGTTGAAGCCGAGCGACTCGATGTCTTCGGAAACCTTTTTAATCGTGCGGTTAAACACGCGCTGGAAGTCCGCGCTCTCTGTTGCATCGACGGAAATGCGCGCGGAAATGTTGCCCGTTTTTTCATCGACAAATTGCCGCCAAATCCTGCGCAGAAGCCGCGCCGCGCCCTCGATTCCCTTTGTATTCCAGGGCTTCATCGCCTCGAGTGGTCCGAGGAACATGAGGTAAATCCTGAGCACGTCGGCGCCGTAATCGGCGACAATCTTGTCGGGATTCACGACGTTGCCGCGCGACTTCGACATTTTTTCTCCGTCTTCGCCGAGGATAATTCCTTGGTGGAAAAGCCTCGGGAAGGGCTCGGGGACGGAGAGTACGCCGATGTCGTAGAGGAAGCGATGCCAGAATCGCGCGTAGAGCAGGTGCAACACTGCGTGCTCGGCGCCGCCGATATAGAAATCCGGCGTTTTCCAATACGAGAAAATTTCGGGGTCAACGGGCGCGGTTTCGCAATCCGGCGAGAGGAAGCGCAGGTAATACCAGCACGAGCCCGCCCATTGCGGCATGGTGTTGGTCTCGCGCGTCGCCGCTACCCAACCGGCGGGCACGCTGTCGCCGTCGGCGCGTGGGCGCGTTTCCCCCGTCGCGAGATTGACAAACACGTTCACCCAGCTTTTCGCGTTCGCGAGGGGCGATTCGCCTGTCCCCGACGGTTTGTATGATTCCACTTCGGGGAGCTCGAGCGGGAGCGTTTTCGCCGGTAGCGGCACAGCGATGTGCGTCTCGCCGCCCGGCGCCTTGTATGCAATTTTCTCGCTCGGCATAAACTCGCGTAGCGCGGAATCTGCCGGAATTTTTTCGTAGTCGCTCTCTGAAACCCACACGATCGGGAAGGGCTCGCCCCAGTAGCGTTGCCGCGAAAACAGCCAGTCGCGCAGTTTGTAGTTGACAGTCCCGTGACCCCAACCTTGCTCCTCGACATATTTCGTTATCGCCTTTTTGGACTCGCTCGTCGGCATGCCCGTAAATTTTCCGGAGTTGACCAACACGCCGTCGGCGACAAACGAAGATTTTTGCACATCGACTTTCTCGCCGGGCTTTTCAACGACTTGGATTATCGGAATGCCGTGCTCTTTGGCAAAATCCCAGTCGCGCTCGTCGTGCGCCGGTACCGCCATAATCGCGCCCGTGCCATAGCCCATGAGCACATAGTCGGCAACCCACACCGGCACCTTGTCGCCGTTGAGCGGGTTTATCGCGTAGCTTCCCGTGAATACGCCGGTCTTTTCCTTGGCAAGATCGGTGCGCTCGAGGTCGGATTTGTTGCGCGCTTTTTCCACATATGCCTCAACGGCGGCGCACTGCTCGGGCGCAGTGAGGCGCTCGCGCAGCGGGTGCTCCGGCGCAATCACCATGTATGTCACGCCGTAGAGAGTGTCGGGGCGCGTCGTGAAAATTTTGAGCTTTTCGGCGGGGTCGTCGGCGAGCGGGAATTCCACTTCCGCGCCCTCGCTGCGCCCGATCCAGTTTTTCTGCAAACGCTTCGTCGAATCTGGCCAATCGAGCGCGTCCAAGCCCGCGATGAGCTTTTCGGCGTATGCGGTGATTTTCAAAACCCACTGGCGAATTGGGCGGCGCTCGACGGGGAAATTGCCGCGCTCGCTGCGCGGGCCCTCGTCCGTGTTAATCACTTCCTCGTTTGCGAGCACGGTGCCGAGCTCGGGGCAAAACCAAACCGGTTTGTCGTCAACGTAGGCGAGACCGTGTTTGAAAAGGTTCAGGAAAATCCACTGCGTCCACTTGAAATATTTCGGCTCTATCGTGGAAATTTCGCGCTTCCAATCGATTGCAAATCCGAGCATTTGGAGCTGGCGGCGAAAATTCGCGATGTTCGCAAGCGTCTGCCCGCGCGGGTGCTTGCCCGTCTTTATCGCAAACTGCTCGGCGGGCAGCCCAAACGCGTCCCAGCCCATCGGGTGAAGCACGTTGAAGCCCTTCGCGCGCTTGTAGCGGGCGAGAATGTCGGAGCCGGTGTAGCCCTCGGGATGCCCGATGTGCAAGCCCGCTCCGGAGGGATAGGGGAACATGTCAAGCACATAATATTTTGGCTTGTCGGACTTGTCGTACGCGCGAAACGTCCCATTCTCCAACCAATATTTCTGCCAACGTTTTTCGATTTCTGCGAAGTTGTACTCGGAGCTACTCATAGCGAAAATGTTCCGCCCATTCTGCTCCTCGCCGCGCGCGCCCGCAACAGCGTTTTCCCCAATCTCGCCACAGTCGCGGAGTTCGTGGCAGCGGCAGACTTGGGTCGGTGGTGGAAGTAGAGGGTTAGTGGTGAGGCACTGGGTTGATGGTGGCGACAACAAACCCGAGTTCCACCACCAAGCCAAATTCCACCACCAACCCGCGCCCGCCACCAACTCGGGTTGGTGGTGGGTTGGGGCTTGCGATTTGAGAGGCGTGATTTAGTCTCCATGCTCTCAGATGGAGACGTATGATCGAGTTTTTGAGTGGTGGAGCGTTCTCACGACCGAGGCGCGGATTTTTTACGTTGTCGGCATCGTCGCCTTTGTGGTCGGTTTTTTTCGGGCGTTGGTGGTGATTTTCAGGGTTTCCAACATTCGAGCGAACATTTCGGAAGACGTGCTGTCCGGCCGCCACAGAGCGGGGCTGATTTCCGCCCGCTCGTTGGTCGCGTTTTTGATTGGTGCCGGGGTCATAGGTGGGGCGATTCTCGAGAGTGGCAAATCTATTTTTTTGGCGCTCGCGGGCGGCATTGTCGTGGGCGTTTTGCTTGCGCTCATCTCGCTTTGGGCGATGAAAATTCTTTATTCTGCGCGCGCGTCGGGCACGGTTGAAGTCGCGTCGGCGAAGGGCGAGTTTGGCAAGGTGAGTGTTGCGGTTTTGCCGAATTGCGCGTCGGGCGGGCAGGTTGAGTTGCGGCTCGGTGGTTGCGCGACAATGCTTCCGGCGATTTCGCCGAAGGACGAGGAAATTCCCGCCGGGGCGCGCGTTCGCGTTGTCAAGGTAATTTTTCCGAACATCTTGGTGGTCGAGCGCGCGGCGTGATTTTGCCGCCTGCGCAAATGCAAAAACGCCGCACGAGACCCAATCCGTGCGGCGTTTTTCGTGGCGAATTTTTGGGCAACAACAAAGACCGCGCAATCTCAGTGGCTTTGCGCGTTTTTCCGCGCCTCAGCCTTGGTGTGCCACTTCAAAATTTTGTCGGGTAGCGTCCCTCCGAGTTCGTAAAGGCGCTTTTTGTCGTTGACCATCGCGGAGCGCGAGCCGCCGCAGAATGAGTATTCGTTTTGCAGGCGAATTGCCTCTTCTGGGCAAACTTCCTGGCACATTCCGCAGTAGATGCAGCGGAGCATGTTTATCTCAAATGCCTTTGGCGCCTTTTCGATGAGTGCGGCGTCCGGCGCATTGGGGTCGATTTCGCCCGGCGTCACGCGGATTGCCTTCGGCGGGCAAATAAATTCGCAGAGTTGGCACGAGACACATTTTTCGCGCCCGTTTTGGTCTTTCACCAAAGTCGGAACGCCGCGATATCCCTTCGGGATCGTCGGGCGCTCTTCCGGATATTTCAGCGTCACCGGCTTGCGCAGCATGATTCCGAGCGTGATTTTCATGCCTGCGAGAACTTGCGGAATGTAGAGTTTTTCCCACCAGCGCAGAGGTTTGCGTTCAACCGGCTTAAAATTTTGGATTGCCATTTTTGTAAATTCCTTTCTCCGAAGTTTCGAGAGCGAGATTTATTTCAAAAGCGCGTCGTAAATCCCGATTCCGATTACATACGCGACGAAATTTGCGAGCGCAAACGGGAGCAGAAGCTGCCAGCCAACGCGCATAACCTGGTCGAAGCGGAAGCGCGGCACCGTCCAGCGAATCCAGATGATGATGAACAGGACGATGAGGATTTTTATAATGAGGCAGATTATGCCGAGAATCGCGGCGGCGACGCCCGTGAGCCCGAGCGTCGGCATGAACGGCAACGCGTGCCAGCCGCCGAGGAACAGCAGCGAGAACATCGTCGAGCCGAGAATCATGTGCAGATATTCGCCCGTGTAGAACAAGCCGAATTTGAAAGTGCCGTATTCCGTGTGGAAGCCGCCGACGGTGTCCGTCTCAGATTCGGGCATATCGAATGGCTGGCGGCTCATTTCAGCCATGAGCGTGACGAAGAACAAAATCGCAGAGAGCGGGGCGAAGATGACGTTCCACATTCCGCTTTGCTCCTGGACAATCGAGAGCAGCGAAAGCGGGTTGGCGTCGGGGTTGCTGCTCGTCAGCAAAACGACGGGAAGTACGGAGAGCACCATCGAAAGCTCATAGGAAATGAGTTGCGCGCCGCTGCGAATCGAGCCGAGGAACGGATATTTCGAGTTGGACGCCCAGCCGCCAAAAACAGTGCCATAGACGCCGAGCGAGCTGACCGCGAAGACGAACACGAAGCCCGGATTCATGTTGCAAAGCATGAGCGCCGTTTCCTTGCCGGTCTCCGGATCGATGTATGAAGAAAACGGCATCATCACGAGCGTGATTATCGCGGGCGCGAGAGCGAAGCAGGGCGCGAGGCAATAGTAAAATTTGTTCACGTGCTCCGGCACCGGCTCCTCGCGCAGGAAGAGCTTTCCGCCGTCGGCGAGCGGCTGAATAAAACCGCAATATGTCAAGACGCGCCCAACAACCGGAATTGCCGCGATGATCGGCATCGTCGTGCGGCACGGGCCCACGCGGCCTTGCGCCCACGCGGCAGTTTTGCGCTCGAGCAACACCGTGTAGAGGCAGCAAACCATGATGACGACCACGAGAATGATGGCGAAAATCGCCTTGAATATCGCGCCCGTGACGGCAGCGGCGTCGTCGGTGGCGGGAATGTCCGGAATGCCGAACAAACCCTGCAGCCACGAGCCGTTGAATAGTTCGATAAAAGCTTTTGCAAATGCGTCCATATGCCGTTTCCGTTAAATTTTTCTCTGCGTGGCTCCCGCTATTTTCCCGCCGGCGTCTCCGGCGAATAGTGCAGCGAGCCGGTTTCGGGGAATGAAATCCCGCGCCAGGCACTCGCGTCGAGCACGACGCCCGTGTCGGGAATCGTGGCAAAATCGATGTTCGCGAGGGCGGGGCAATCTTTTTTCATCGAGAGCCAAATTGCCTCCGGCGTCGCGACCGAGGTCTTTTCGAGCCCGCCAATTCGCGACGCGAGCGCGGAGATGACGTCGAGATCGTCAAACGTTCCGGCGAGCCCGGGAATTGCCGCGTCAAATTTTTGCAGGCGGAATTGCTGATTGATAAATGTCCCCGATTTCTCAAAAACCGTGCGCACGGGGAAGACGACCGTCGCCATTTCCGACGTGCTATTTGCGCGCGTCCCGAGGAACACGACCTTGATCTTTTTCATCCGCGCCTTGTCGATGCCCTGCGACTGCAAATCTTCGCCGCACACGAAAAGCGTCTTGACTTTCCCTGCGTCAATTGCCTCTTCGAGCTTTGCCGGAGATGCGTCCTCAAAGTTCTTCACCAAGCCCGACACGAGGGCACCTCTGCGATTTGGCGATCGATCTTCCGAGACCAAGAAGCCGTCGTTGTCGCAAATATTTTTCGAGAGATACACAGTGCCGCCCGTCGTTTCCGCGAGTTTTTTCAGCGCCCATTGCTCTTCCGTGCTCATGTTGCCGGAGGCGAGAAATGCCGTCGAGCCCGAGCGCAACAGCTCGTGCGCGGCATCGACAGCCTCGTCGAAATCGACGACACTCTCGCCGCGTCGTGTGCCCAAAATTCTGTCTTCCCCATCGACAGATTTGTAGAGCATCCGCCCGAGGTCGCTCATCCACGTGTCGTTCACGAAATCGTTGCGGCGCGGCGTTATGCGATAAATTTTCCCTTCGCGCGACCACACGGTGGTGTTCACGCCGACGCTCGACTGCGTGCAAATGCTGTTCGTTTTTTTCAAGAACCAAACGCGCATTTTGAAGCGAAAATCTTTGCTCGTGAGCGCGCCCACGGGGCAGAGATCTATGACGTTCATCGAGTATGGGTGGTCGAGCTGCTTCCCGGGGTAGCAATCGATTTGCGTCAGCGAACCGCGCTGCGTCGCGCCGAGAATCGGTTGCTTCAAAATTTCGCGGCAAAAGCGGACGCAACGGCGGCACAAAATGCAGCGCTCGTTGTTGAGCAGCACGCGCGGACCGATGCTTTTGTTGCGCGGCTTCACGTTTTTCGCGTCGCGATATCGCGAGGCGCCGCGTCCGTAGTCCGAGGAATATTCCTGCAAAGTGCACTCGCCCGCCTGGTCGCAAATCGGGCAGTCGAGCGGGTGGTTCGCGAGCAAAAATTCCGTCACTCCCTGCCGGCTCACGACGGCGAGCGGCGACTTTGTTTTCACGTGCAAATTCGGGGAAACGATTGTCCCGCATGCAATTGCGGGCTTGGGCATCCAGCCGATTTTCGGCGAGCCGTCTTCGTTCAAAATCGGGGTGCCGGTCGCGCGATCGCGCATGGGCGTTCCGATTTCGACGAGGCACATTCGGCACGTTCCCGCCGTCGAAAGTTTTGGGTGATAGCAGTAGTGCGGAATTTCTATTCCCACGCTTTTTGCCGCCTCCACAACATTCTGTTTGGGCGCAACCTGATAGTCGCGACCGTCGATGTTGATGGTAACCAGATTCGACACTTCTTCGGACATACGCAAATTTTTAAAAAAGGCTGGTTCAAGACTAACTTCCGCACCATTCCTTGCAAGGAATAATTCTTTTGTCTAAGCGGAAAAGATGGAGAAAAGGCTCTCCGTGCGGGCAGGCAAAATGCGTAGCCCGCGCTCGATTTCCGAAACTCTGCCGTGCGCGCAAAATTTCGCGCTAAAATCAGCCGGCGAGGCGCACCAGCGCGGCGCAACCGTTTTCGATGATGTCCAACGCGAGCTCGAAATCCTTTTCCCCGCCGTAATAAGGGTCGGGGACTTCGCTGAAATTTGCGAATTTCCCCGTGCAAAACTCCGTGAAAAGCCGCACTTTTTTGTCGTCAAATTCGGAGGGAGCACGGACGAGAATGTCGGTGCGATTGTCGCGGTCCATCGCGATGATGATGTCGAAATCGGCGAAATCGCTTTCGCGCAATTGCCGCGCGCGGTGCGTGAAATTGTATCCGCGTTGCGCTCCGGCGCGGCGCATTCTCGCGTCCGGCAGGTTGCCGATGTGCCAATCGCCCGTGCCGCAAGAATCGCAGCTCGGGCTTGCCGTCGGATTTTGCGCGGCGAACATTTTGCGAAAAACGCCTTCGGCAGCGGGGGAGCGACAGATGTTTCCGAGGCAGACGAAGAGTATTTTTTTCATAGATTTCTCAAACCGTGGTAAATGCGCGGTACGCGCTTTGTTATTGAGACGAGAGCTTCCCACGAAATGCAGCCGCCCCACGAGCAAAATTCTTCGATCGACACGCTCGCCCCGTCGGATTTCCCAATGATTGTCGCGGGCACGCCGACGCGGACTTCGGGCACGCCGGAGACGTCGATTATCGTCTGGTCCATCGTCACGCGCCCGAGGACCGGCACGCGCTTCCCGCACACGACAAACTCCGCCTTGTTGCTCGCCGCTGTCGGGATTCCGTCCCCATAGCCGGCGGTGACGAGGGCGATGCGCGTTTCCTTGTCAAGAACTTTCGTGCGATTGTAGCTGAGCGGCGTTCCCGCAGGCAGCGTCTTCACGAGCCCGATCCGCGCGCGGAACGACAACACCGGCTCGGGGGAAATTTCTTCAAAAATCGTGCCCGCAACCGGCGGCAGCCCGTATTGCAAAATCCCGACGCGCACGGCGTTGAACGGCTTTTTTCGGGAAAATGTCTCCAAGCCGGCGGAATTGTCCGCGTGAATCGTGAGCCTCTCGCGGATTTTTGGCGGGATTTTTTCCACGACTGCAAGGAAGCGCGAGCGCTGCAATTCCGTGTATTCTCGCGACGAATCCGCGCTGGAAAAATGCGTGAAAACGCCGCGAAAATCGAGCCCGCCGAGCGTCGGCAAAAGCTCGAGCAAAGGGAGCGCTTCCTCGTGCCAAACGCCCATGCGCCCCATGCCCGTGTCGATTTTTACGTTCACGGGCACTCGCGTTTTCTTCGCTTCGGCGAGGCGGGAAAGCGCCCGCGCCTCGTCCGCGTTGGAGATCGCGACAGTCAGCTTGTCCGCCGCCACCGATTCAAATTCTTCCGGCAGCGTGGGACCGAGAATGAAAATTTCGGACTGTGGCGCGATGTAGCGCACGTCGGAACCCTCGCGCGCATTCGCGACCGCAAACGCGTCTATCCCGCATTGCAACAGGCGCTCGACGATGTGGCCGACGCCGTGGCCGTAGGCATCCGCCTTCACGACGGCGATGTAGCGCACGTGCGGCGGCAACGCAGCCTTGATTTTCCCAATGTTGCGCTCAAAGGCGGACAAGTCGATTTCCGCCCATGCTCGCGGGAGATTCGAGGTGAAAGTTTCGTATGCCATTTTAGCTTGGGGTTGGTGGTGAGATCTGGGTTGGTGGTGAGATCTGGGTTGGTGGTGAGATCTGGGTTGGTGGTGAGATTTGGGTTGGTGGTGAGATTTGGGTTGGTGGTGAGGTTTGGGTTGGTGGTGAGATTTGGGTTGGTGGAGGAAGCTCTGTGGTCAACGCGGTTTTACTTGGTATTCGATGGAAATTTTCTCGCTTGGGGCGAGTTCCATTTCCTCTTCCAACATGAGAAAATTCTTCGTCAGCGCATGCCGTGGTGCGATTTCCTCATTGTTGTCGCCGGAGATTTTCGTGAATTTGAGCGGCATTGTGGTGTCGCAAATTTCCGGAAACCAGAAATTGAAAAATCCCTTGTGCGCCTTGTTTTGCGTGCCCGAGATCGTCAGGCGCCGTTCGTTGCCGCGCCTTTCCAACCTGCATTTCCACGGTTGCAGGTTGGTGGCGGCGTCCGAGAATTTCACGCGAAAAAGCGGGTCGCCGTAGAGCACCACCGTGTCGCGGTCGTAGAGCCTGCCGATGTTTTCCTTTGTCAGTTCTTCGCCACAATTCGCGACAATCTGCGCCACCACCATCGCGTTAATCCCGACATTCCCCTCGGCTTCGAGCGGCACTTTCGCGCGCCGCAATTTCTCAGGCAACCGAGCCAAAATCTGCTGGTTCGCGAAAAACCACGCCTGCGCGACGCTCGTTGCCTCGTGGCCGTCGAAGAGCGCGGAGTTTGTCCCCCAACCGCCTTCGCCAAACCAACTCGGCACGGTGTAGCCGACGAGTTGCCGCACGTTGGTGGCGGAAATCGCCGTTATCGCCATCGAGTTTTTGTCGCGCGCGGCGTCGCCGAAAAGACAGTTGCCGGCTGCGATCCAGACCTTCGGGTTGCCGCTGTCGGGCAGGGTGGAAAGCCCAAATTCGCGCGCGAGTTTTTCAACTTCCGCCGTTTGCCCGATGAGTGGCAGGAAACTCTCAAAGCGGCTCTCGGGGAAAACGTAGAATTTGTCGCCGCAGGAGGCGAGAAGCCCTTTGCTGAACGGCATTTCGAGGTTGTACTCGGTGGCGTGCGACGATGTCAAAACGTATTGCGGGCGGATTTTCCCCCAGTTTTCCGCGAAGAAAATCGCGGTGTCGCTTCCCGCCGGCAAATCGGTTTTTTCGCCCACAATCCCGCTTTTCCCCGCCACAAACTCGTAGGGCTTCCAGTCCGTTATGAGAAGGCTTTCGAGGAATCGCGACTGGTCGAAGTTTGTCGTGCCCATCGCGCGTTCGAGGACGAGCGGCTCGGCTTGTTTTTCCACGAGGCGCGCGAGCGTGGTGGCGTCTGTCGCCGTGATTATGCCGAAAATCGCGTCGCCGTAGAAATCGGGGTCAATGCGGCGCGCAATCGCGTGCATTTTCGCCACAACAACGCGGTCTGCTTCTTCGGGCTTGACAACAATCGCAATGTATCGCGGCGCGAGGGCGACGATTTGCGCCTCCGCCTCGGCGATGTCGTTTTCCCACTCCACGAGAGGCGCGGAATAGCGTTGCCGCAGATCATCTACAACAATATGCCACGCGGGGTCGGCGAGCGCTTTTTTTGACGCGACAACAATGTATTCGCCCGGCGCGGGCATGATTTTTCCCGGGTCGGCAATCTCCTGCCACTGCTCGGTGGTCGGGTTGGTGGTGGCAGAGACGGTGGTGGCGGGTTGGTGGTGGCGGGTTGGTGGTGAGAATGGGTTGGTGGTGGCTGTCGCCATTGTGGTGGCGATTGTTGTCGTGGCGAACGCGGCAATCGCGAGGCGCGGAATTGATGAAAAACGTAGTGAATTTTTCATTTCAAATCGCAGTTTGTTGTGGCAGGCAGCGGCAAGCCGAAGACCTCTTTCCCTACAAAATAAAGGTTGGGGAACACAATTTCGGGCGAGCCATAGCACTCGATCAGCGCCTCCGGCATGTGCGTCCCCGTCGTAACGCAGGCGACGTGCATTCCCGCATTTCGCGCCGAGAGTATGTCATAGGGCGAATCGCCGACGAGTAGCGTTTCCTGCGCGAGCGCGCCCATTTTGCCGAGCGCGTAGTCGGTGTATCGCTTGTCGGGCTTGCGCCACGGCATGTCGGGCGTGTTTGTCCCGAAGATGAAATCGAGGCGCGGGGAAAGTTTGAGAAAATCGAGCAGGGCTGTTGTCGCGGGATAATCTTTGTTTGTGAAAACGCCGAGTTTGTAGCCGCGTTGCCGCAGGTTATCGAGAATCCACTCGCCGCCGGGGAGCGTGAAAACTCCGTCGAACATCACTTGCGGGAAATGCTCGCGAAAGCGGCGGACGCCTTCCTCGGCGAGGTCGTCGCCAATCAGCCGCGAGAGCGTCAGCGAAATTGCCCCGCCAACCGTGGCGCGTAGTTGTGCGTAGCCCTTGGGTTCGAGGCCGAGTTCGCGCGACACATCCGAGTAGCATTTGTAAATCGCGGTGAAGTTGTCGATCAGCGTCCCGTCGAGATCGAAGAGCACGGTTTTTATTTTCTTTGGATCAAACGGCATGTGAAGAGAATTTTGCTCTGTGGTGAGCTTCCCGCCGCCACCAAGCCCGCAACAATGCGTTCCCGCGACTGCGGATTTGCAGGACATTTTGCCTTCGTTGTGGCGTTTTCGCAACTCTCGGGAAACGCGCCACCACCAACCCTCCACCACCAACCCAAATCCTCACCACCAACTCAAACTCTCACCACCAACCCATTTTCTCACCACTAACCCAAACTCACCACTAACCCAAGCCCCACCACCAACCCGCGACTTGGGCCGGTGGTGGCGGAGGCTTGGTGGTGGGCGTCAAGGTCTTGCTGACGCGATTTTCTCGCGCAAAAACTCGACGGCGCGCTTGTCCTTGGCCTCGGTGTCTATGCGGTCTTGGACAGTTTTCCGCGCGTGGATCACGGTACCGTGGTCGCGCCCGCCAAATGCCGCGCCGATCTCGGTGAGCTTCATGTTTGTCAGCTCACAACAAAGATACATCGCGACCTGCCGCGCAAACGCGATGTTTGCCGTGCGGACCTTTTCCTTCATTTTCCCGACGTCGAGTTTGAAGTATTTCGCAACTTGCTGCTGGATAAAATCCGCCGTTATTTCAACCGTGCCTTCTTGCGCGAGGAGGTCACCGAGCAAATTTTCCAAAATTTCGCGCGGGAGCACGGTGCATTTTTTCAGCGAAATGTATTGCAACATTTTGTTCAGCGCGCCCTCGAGGTTGCGGACGTTGCGCGTGATGTTTTGCGCGACAAAGTCGAGCGTCCCGGGAAAATCCTCGAAATGAAAGTGCCGGAAGCGCGCTTTTTCCTGCAAAATCGCGATGCGGGTTTCGAGGCAGGGCGGGTTGATGTCCGCCGAAATTCCTTGCTGGAAGCGGGAAACCAAGCGGTCATCGATGTCGATCTCGTGCGCCGGTCGATCGCTCGTGAGCACGATTTTGCCGCCGTTGACGCAAAGCGAATTGAATGTGTGGAAAAACGCCTCCTGCGTCCGCTCCTTGCCTTTGAGGAACTGGATATCATCGACGAGAAGCAGGTCTTGCTCGCGGAATTTGCGCCGGAACTGGCTCTCGTTGCCGCTCGCCTGCAAGGAGGCGGTGAACTCATTCGTAAAAGTCTCGCAGGTCACGTAGCAGATTCTCGCCTGCGGATTTTTCTGCGCGGCGCGGTTCGCGATTGCGTGCAGCAAGTGCGTTTTGCCGACGCCCGAGGGCCCGTAGATGAAGAGCGGGTTTTGCGCGTCGGGGTCCGTGAGATTGTCGGCGATCCCGATCGAGGCGGCGAGCGCCATCTCGTTTTCGGGGCCGCGGACGAAGTTCTCGAATGTGTTGCAGGCGCGGATTGCGGGCGGGAGCACGCGGGGCGGGCGCTCCGGCTTTGCCGCAGAAGTGTCGGCGCGGCGCGAATTTTGACGCTCGGCGTCGGGGTCTTTCAGCCCGGGCGAGAGAATTTCAAAATCGACGGTTCTGCCGGACGCCTTGAAGAGGGCTTCCCGAACAACATCTGCGTAATTTTTGGTCACGAAAAACGAGGAAAACTCGTCTGCGTAGAACACAAATTTTCCGTTTTCGACCCCGCGAAGTTTCAACGCGTCGAAATATTGCGAAAAATGATTCGGCTCAATTCGCGCCCGAAGGTCTTCTTTTGCGCACGCCCAAATCTCGTCGGGGTCGGTTGCCGGCGAGGGAGAGGAAAAAAGGTCAGGTTCTTGCATTTTTACTCCCAACTTATTCACATGCAGAGGGAATTACTCGCGTGTACGTGCCCGCGAACGAGGGTTGCGAGCGGTTGTCGGGAGGTTGCGGGCGCGGAGATTTTTGCGGCTGCCGCCGAGACGGCAACGCCTCCGCAAAAGTATGTGGAAACCGCGATAAACAAAGGGTTCGATTGATGTTCAGTCATCGGGAAAAGGGTTATTTTGAGGTTTTTAAAACGCTTCGGAGGTTTTCCGAAGCGTGCCAAAAAGGGTGCGTTCGAGCCTATTTTGTCGCAAGGAGTTTTTTTGAACAGGTTATTGACCAAAAAATGTGAGCAAGTTTTTTAATTTTCTCGCTTGCAAAAAAATCGGAGGGAATTTTTGAGGCGAAATGCCGAATTTTATCCGCGAAAGAATTTGTCGAGAATTTTTTTGAAAAAACTTATTCGCAGTTTTTCACAGGCTGTTCACCGCTTATCCGCTAATAATTTTCGTATATAGAAAATAAAAAAAAGTTATACAGAGGCGCAACATAAAATTTTCGCTCCTGCGGGAAACTGTTGTGTGTATGTTGGGTGTCATTTCGGAGAAAAAAATGCGCCCCGAACTTGGAAATTTTCCCGTTCGGGGCGCAAGATTTTGGCGTTTTTTTGAATTTTTGCGCGCTGTCAAGTTGCCGGAAAGCCTTTGCCGGCGCGGGTTTTACGCGATCGGCACCTCAACCTCGACCGGCGTCGAGTAATCTACGCCGGCGAGCCCGAAGCCGAAGAGCTTCAAAAATCCGCTCTGGTAGCCGGCAAAATCCGAGAGTTCTGCGAGATTTTCCGTGCAAATCTTCGGCCAAATCTCGAAAACTTCCTTCTGCACGTCGTCGCGCATTTCCAAATCGTCGATGTGCACGAGGCCGGCTTCGTCGAAGTTGAGGAAGTTGCCGTTGTACATCTGCGTCTCGAAAAGGCGCTGAATTTGCTCGATACAATCTTCGTGCAAGCCCTTTGCCTTCATTACCTTGAACAAAATCGAAATGTAGAGCGGGACAACCGGTATCGCCGACGACGCCTGCGTCACAACTGCTTTGTTGACGGACACAAACGCGCGCCCGCGGCGGATTTTCAGAATCGAATCGATCGCCTTTGCCGCGCGATACAAGTCTTTTTTCGCCTGCCCGATCGAGCCTTCTTTGTAAATCGGCCAGGTCACGGACGGTCCGATGTAGGAATATGCGACCGACTGGCAGCCCTCCGCGAGCAAGCCGGCTTCGTCGAGCGCGGAAATCCAAAGCTCCCAATCTTCGCCGCCCATGACCTTCACGGTCGCCGCGATTTCCGCCTCAGTGGCGGGCTCCAACGAAACTTCGTTCACGACCTTGCGATCCGTGTCGAGATTTTTTGACGAATACGCGGCGCCGACCGGCTTCAAGACGGACTTGAAAGTCTCGCCGGTCTTCGGGTCTGTGCGGCGCGGGGCGGCGAGAGAATAGACGACGAGGTCGATCTTCGGCATTTCCTTTTTCAGGCGCTCGATGACCTGATTTTTCATCTCGGTGGAAAACGCGTCGCCGTTTGCCGAGGCGGCATAGAGCCCGGCCTTGCGCGCTTCGGCCTCAAACGCCGCGGTGTTGTACCAGCCGGCTGTGGCGGTTTTGCCGTTTGCCGAGGGGCGCTCAAAATAGACGCCGAAAGTGTTTGCGCCGGCGCCGAAAGCTGCGGCAATGCGCGAGGCAAGCCCGTAGCCGGTGGAAGCGCCGAGGACGAGGACGTTTTTGGGCCCGTTTTTTATTTGCGGACGCGATTTTACGTAGGCGATTTGCTCGCGGACGTGAGCCGCGCAACCTTCCGGATGCGCCGTGATGCAAACGAATCCGCGAACGCGCGGGGAGACGATTTGTTGTGCCATAGTGCCCGTGATGATCCGCGACGAGGGTCGTTCTCGCAATTCAAAAATAGTTCCTCCGCCGCCGGTTTTGCCGCAAATAAAGTGTTTTGCTCCGAGACGCAATCTGCGAAAATTTGCGCATGGAAATTTTTTCTTCGCTACAAAAGAGGATTTTGTCGTGGGCGGCAACGGGGATTGCAATTTCTGTCTTGATTGCGCTCGTGTTTTTGTTTTGCCGCGCGGCGGCGAAATTTTTGTCGGTGTTTGGGACGGTTTTGTGGCCCGTCGTGATCGCGCTTTTGCTCGCGCTCCTTTTGCAGCCGGTGTTTGTGTTTCTTGGGAAGAAATTGAAACTGCCGCGCGGCATTTCCGCGATATTGATATTTGTACTTATTATTCTCGTCGCGGCGGGAATTTTGGTCTGGCTCGTCCCCGCGCTGGTCGCGCAGGCGCACGAATTGGCGGGGCAGGTGCCTGCGATTTGGAATGCCGCATTGGAGAGCCACCCTGCGGTTGCCGCGAAAATAAAGGAATTTTTTATTGACGGCGGGCTCGCGGAAAAAATTCGCACCGATGGCGATTTCGGCAAAGAGCTCGAAACTCTGCTCAAAGCTTCGATGCCGCGCCTGAAATTCATTTGGGGAACGACCTCGGCGCTCGCCGCGCAACTCGTCTCCGCCGCCGTCGTGCCCGTGTATTTTTACTACTTCGTCAGCGAGCAACGCGACATCATCGGCGAGTTGGAAAAAGAGGCGGCGTCGCTTTTGCCCGCGCCCGTCGTCAAGGATTTGAGCTTTCTCGCGCGACAATTTCGCGACATCGTCATCGCGTTTTTCCGCGGGCAGTTCCTCGTCGTGACCTGCTACGGGATAATTC
>JAJPZB010000050.1 GCA_021204635.1 Opitutia bacterium
TCCGTCGAACGGCGCCTGACTCTGCTCACAACCACCTACCCAACCACCACCACGAACCCTCCGAAAATATCTCGCCACTAACTCAATCCCCGCCACCAACCCACAATCGTGAACGCCGTTAGGCGTGAACAAATCCGTGTGACATCCCTCCGTGGCAGGTTGCCATCACCACCAACCCAAATCTCCACCACCATCTCTGCCACCACCAACCCGGCTCAAATTCTCTCGAGGGCGGCGAAGTTTATCATGGGCGGTTTTTTGCCGGAGGGGTTGCGTTTAAATTTCGTGCCGGCGATGGTGTTGTCGTTTGAAAAGCCGCAGTTTTGGAGGAAGAAGAAGCGGTTGTCGTCGGCAACACCGCCGGTGTAATCCCAGCGCACTTTCGCATTGCCTGTGTTGTCGCAGAGAAACGTGCCCTCGGTGATTTCGTGCCAAGTCCCCGCTCTGTCGCAGACCCATTGATTCCCGAGCAGCATTTTCCGCTCGATATAGCCTTGCTCCGGCAAGAAATTTTCCAAGAACGAGTACGCGGAATTGTACCACATATTTGTCTTCGGGCGGCGGAAGCTCGCGATGAGCGACCAGCGTTTGATGTCGGGGTTTGAATCGTCGGGCACGCCGAAATACGCGGTGAAATCTGTGTTGCCGTTGCCGTCGGGGCGCACGCGCGTCAAAATGCTGTACGTCGTTCCCGCCTTCCAGCGATAGCGCAAAAAGCTCTGCATGCCCGCTCCTTCGCCGCCAAATTTTTGCACGGACACCGATTTTCCTTGACGCAGCTTCGTGACGCGCTGGTCGTCGGGAATTTCGTTCGGGTTTTGCGTTTTGAATGAGCTCCACACCGAGAAAATCACGCGCCTTTCCGTCGGCGAATTTACCTGCAGCCCGCAGTAGCCCTGCGCGAAACCGTTTGTCATGAAGAAGCTGCCGACGGCGTCCGAGCCGCGCGGAACCGTGATTTCGCTGTAAAGATATTCGAGCGGATTTTTCGCCGGCGGCATTTTGTAGGTCAAATGGACGCTCGCGCCGCGCCTGCCCCAATAATTTTCAAAGTTGCGCACATAATTTGCGCCGCCCCGCACGCCTTCCAAAATCACCTGCGAGACCTCGCCAAACTCGCCGTTGTCGCCCAAGGTCTTGCCCCTGAGGTTCACGCGATTGTAGCCCAAATTCGGGAAATTGACGCGCCCGACGGCGTATTTCTTGAAGTTCGCGGCGTCGTTGAGCTTGACAAAAAAAGTCTTGCCCGACGCGTTCACGGCGATCTCGCCCGTGCCGCGCGCGGTAATGAAGAGCCCGACGTCGCTCTGCGCGTGCTCCAAACGGAAATACACGGAGACCCCGACCTTTTCGTTCTTCCAATTGATGAGCCCGCGACTGTTGTCAATCCGCGCACCACCGCGCCCTTTGACGACGTAGGCGTTGCCTGCGAGGTCGATCTTGTAGTCGTCGAGAACGACGGGAGCTCTGCGGCCGAAAACGCTCGGCGCCGGTTCCGCGCTCGCTAAGCCTGCTGCGAGCAATACAAGTCCTATCGCCGAGAACAAAATTTTCGGGAAATTCATCTGATTTTTTTGTTTTTTTTAACGGGGGAATTTGGCAACGTTCGCCGGCTCTGCTAAACGAGCCCGACGTGCTTATGTTTCGCGCGGCGGCGGCTTTTATTTCAAGCCGCAGAAGAGCCCGCGGGTTTGTCCTCTTCCGCCGTGCCGATGGTTTTGCCCACGACGGCGTGAACTTTTTCCAAGATTTTTTGCTGGATTTCTTCGAGCACTGCCGGATTTTTCCTGAGATAATCCTTCGCAGCCTCGCGCCCCTGCCCGATGAGATTGCCCTCATAGGAAATCCAGGCGCCTTTTTTCTCCAAAATTTTGTGCTCGACACCGAGGTCAATCGCAGACCCCGAGCGCGAAATGCCTTCGTCGTACATGATGTCGAACTCGCATTCCGTGAAGGGCGACGCGACCTTGTTTTTCACAACTTTCACCTTCGTGCGGTTGCCTACGACCTTGCCCGAAGGCTCTTTGATTTGCCCGATTCGGCGAATGTCTATGCGCACGGACGCGAAAAATTTCAGCGCGCGACCGCCCGGCGTTGTCTCCGGCGAGCCAAACATCACGCCGATTTTTTCGCGAATCTGGTTCGTGAAAATGCAAAGGCAATTCGTCTTCGCAATCGCCGCCGTCAAACGCCGCATGGCCTGCGACATCATGCGCGCCTGCAAGCCAACCGTCGTGTCGCCCATCTGCCCTTCCAATTCCTGGCGCGAAACCAACGCCGCCACAGAATCGACGACAACGACATCGACCGCGCCCGAGCGAATCAGCGTCTCCGCAATGTTCAGCGCGTCCTCGCCGCTCTCGGGTTGCGACACCAACAAATTCTCCAAATCGACCCCGACGACCTTCGCGTAGCGCGGGTCCAACGCGTGCTCCGCGTCGATTATCGCCGCCGTCCCGCCCGCGCGCTGCGCCTGCGCGATGACGCTGAGGCAAAGCGTGGTCTTGCCCGACGATTCCGGCCCGTAAATCTCGACAATGCGCCCGCGCGGCAAGCCGCCGACGCCCAACGCGATGTCGATCGCGACAGAGCCCGTCGAGATCGTCGAAACGTCCATCTGCGCCGCAGCTCCCATGCGCATGAGGGTGCCTTCACCGAAGGTCTTGTTTATCGCGGAAATTGCGAGCTCGAGCGCGCTTTTTCCCGCAGCCGGAATGGGTTTGGACGTTTCTTTCGCCATGAAAATCGCTGGGGTTAAAATTTCCCGCGAGAAAACCGCCAAAACCGCCAAAAATCAAGAAAAAACGCGCCGGCAACAATGACGCCGCTTTGTGGCGGGGGATTGGGGCGAGGGGTGAAATTGGGTTGGTGGTGAGGGAGTGTGTTGGTTGTGCGTCGCCTGACTTTGCTCCCTCCACCAACCCAATCCTCACCACCAACCCCTCCGAAAAAATCCTTACCACAAACTCACCTCGCAACACTTGCCGCCACCACCAACCCAACACCTGCCGCCACTATCGCTTCAATTCAAAGCGCCTGATGCATTCTTTTGCGAGCGCATCATATGCGAGCGAGCCGGGTCCGGACGGGTCGTAATCAAAAATTGTCAAGCCATATCCGGGCGCCTCGCCAAGTCTGACGGAGCGCGGAATTTTTGCCTTGAAAACGAGCTTCGGAAAATTCTTCTCGACGTCGTCCGCGATTTGCCGCGAGAGATTTGTCCTGACGTCAAACATCGTCAAAACAATGCCGCCGAGCGACAAATCCGCGTTTACGCCGCCGGCGCGAATCTGCTCCACGGCGTCCAAAATCAGGCTCAGCCCTTCGAGCGCGAAATACTCGCATTGCAGCGGAATCAAAAGGCAATCGGCGGCGGCGAGGCAGTTCATCGAGAGCATTCCGAGCGCGGGCGGGCAGTCGATTATTATTGCCTTGAATTTTCCGGATTTTTTTATCGGGTCGAGAATTTCGCGCAGGCGCAGGAGAAAATTTTCCTGCCCGCGCAGGTCGGTTTCGAGCGCCGCGAGATCGATTTCCGACGGGATTAGGGAAAGGTTTTTCGTCGTCGTCTCCACAATTTTGTTCTTCGCCGGTTCTTCGCCCGAGAACGCCGGCAGGAGGCTTTTCCCGGGCGTTTTTTCAATCCCGAGAGCCGATGTCGCGTTTGCCTGCGGGTCAAGGTCTATGAGGAGCGTGGGCAATTCGCGGCGTGCGAGCGCGGCGGCAAGATTTACGGCAGTGGTGGTTTTGCCGACGCCGCCTTTTTGGTTTGCTATCGAGAAGATTTTCGGCATTTGGGAAGGTTTTTCTGCGATTGTGGCGAGAACTTTTACTTGCAGGAAATCTTGCAAGATTGCGCGCTTGCAGACAAGCGGGGATTTTTGGGTTGGTGGTAGAAATTGGGTTGGTGGTAGAAATTGGGTTGGTGGTAGAAATTGGGT
>JAJPZB010000151.1 GCA_021204635.1 Opitutia bacterium
GAATTTGATCTCGCAACAATCCCAATCTCCGCCGACGCAAAGGCGCTCGGCGGCAACGCTCTCGTCCACGCATTTTGCGACGGTGAAGACTATGAATTGCTGTTCTGCGTCGCGCCGGATTTTGCCGACATTCTCAAAAAAATGTGGGCGGAAAAATTCCCCACAACAAAGTTGACATGCATCGGCGAAATTGCCGCCGGCGAGGCAGAAACCCTGCCGCCGGAACTCTCCAACAAACGCGCATACGAGCACTTTGCGCCCGAAAATTAGCGAAATTTTTCTGCTTGCGTCCGAGAACATTTCCGCATAGGCGGCGGGCGTTGCAACTTGCATTTGCCCGCTTTTTGGATTTTCCTTTTACAATCTTTTGAAAGGCTGTGGAAACTCAGGAGTTTGTAATCTTTTTGGCGGTCTCGGCATTGTTGGCGATCGCAGTTTTGTGCGCTGTCGTTCTGCTTGTTCACAACAGGCGACTGCTGCGCGCTCAGGCAGATTTGGACTCCGCGCGGCGCGAAATTGAAGACGCACAAAAAAAGTCTGAGGAGGCAATGGCGCTCCACCTCGCCGAGGCAGACGAACTCATCGCAGAGCGCAAGGCAAAACTTTCCGAAGAAGAAATAAAATGCGAGCTGCGTTCCCGCGAAGTGCAGGAGCGGCTCGAAAAGATTTCCAAAGTCGAAAGCGACCTCGAAAAAAAGTCGCAGGAGCTTGCAAATTCGCGCGAACTTTATGAGCAAAAAATCGTTGCCGCTGCAGGAATTTCCTCCGAGCAGGCGCGCAAAGACGTGTTGAAAATCGCAGAAGAAAAGGCGCGGGAGGAAGCGCGAAAAATACGCCGCGACATTCTCGAAAAATCCGCAGACGAATACGCCGCCGACGCGAAAAAATTGCTCATCACGACGATGCAGAGAATCGCCCCGCGCGTGAACGAAGAGCGTTCCGCGACGCTCGTGCCCATTCCGACTGAGGCGACGAAGGGTAGACTCATCGGCCGCGAAGGCAGGAACATAAAGAGCTTTGAACAATGCACGGGGACAACGCTGATCATCGACGACACGCCCGGCACAGTCTTGGTCTCGTGTTTCGACCCGTTCCGCCGGCAAGTCGCTGTGAGCGCGTTGAAACGCCTCGTCGAAGACGGGCGGATTCACCCGCAAAGCATTGAAAAATGCGTCAAGGAAGCGGAAGAAGAAGTCCGCGTTGACGCGTTGCATCTCGGCACAAAGGCGTGCGACGACCTCGGCCTGAGCAATGTCTCCGAGCGCGTGCGCGAACTTCTCGGGAAACTCGAATACAGGCTTTCGATAAACCAAAACACGCTCACGCACTCGATCGAGACCGCGCAACTCGCGGGAACTTTCGCCGCCGAACTCGGGCTGAACGTCGAAATCGCCATGCGCGCAGGGCTCTTCCACGACATCGGGAAGGCAATTTCTGCCGAAAACGAAGACGCCCACGCCATCGCGGGAGCGAGGGTTTTGCGACAAACGGGCGAGTGTAAAGAGGTGGTCAACGCCGTCGAAGGGCATCACCGCGAAGTCGGTCACACAACCGTTTACGGACCCCTGCTGATGCTCGCGGATTCGATTTCCGCGTCGCGCCCGGGCGCCCGCGCAAGCGCGTTTGACGGCTACGTGGAACGAATTTCCGGATTGGAAAAAATCGCAAAACGCTTCCCAGAAGTTGTTGATGCATTCGCAATCCAGGCGGGCCACGAACTGCGCGTCATCGTCTCGAGCGAAGAAACAAACGACGCCGAGGCGCGCGCAATCGCCCAAAAAATCCGCATCGCCATCGAAGACGAACTCACCTACCCGGGCAAAATCCGCGTCGTCGTAATCCGCGAACTCCGCATCTTAGAAGAAGCCCATTAATGACTTCAAACCTGCGTGACAATGGCGTGACCTCTCAGGTTGGATTCTGGCACAGATAATAAATTAGGCAGGTTGGGAAATTGAATAGTAGGTGAAGGGTTTCAAAAGAAGAAATCCTTCAAAATGTTAAAATCCGAAATTGAAAACGAAGTCTGGAAATGCGAATCATCCGAAACTGCGGGAAAGATCGCTTATTATAATCGAGCGGGTGAAATTGTAAGAGTATCGAGAGGAGCCGTCGAAAGAGTAATGGTGGGTGGGAATGTTTTGGCGTTTGTCACTCCGGCTAACGAGTCGGCGGCGGGTTGCGTTGAGATTTTTGTTGAAAAAAGCGGGAACGAGCAGGAAAATGGCTGGTATGTGGATTCTCAAATTTGTCTCGCGCTTCCCAAAGTTGAGCGGGATTTTCGTGATTGTTGTTTCGTTTTTTGTGTTTTGTATAGACGCCATAATACATCCCGAGCATACACGTTCAGTTTCCGGTTTTATTAACGACTTTAAAGAGTTTTTAGGAAGCGAAAAATTCTTTTGGCTTCTCGGCGGTACGTTTTTCCTCTATATGATTTTTTGTTTGATTTCGGGGCTTTTGCTTTTGTTTTTTGCTCCCAATTATAAGAGGCCGCGTCGGCGGGATTAGTCGGCGGTGGTTGTGGTGGTGTCGCTTGCGGTTGCGGCGGGGTTGATTTCGGTGGAGGTTTCGTCGGCGGGGTCGTCGTCGTTGTCGGGGTTGCCATATTTTTGAACGACGCGCTGGCAAAAGATGTCGTGGAGGGTTTCCATGTAGTTGACGAGGTCGGCGGTTTTTTCTGCTGAGAGCCCGAGTTTGATTGAAATTTCGTTGACGGCGTCAACGGTCAAAAGTCGTGCGTGGATTGCCTTTAATTTTGCGGCAAATGAGAAAGCTTCCTTTTTTGCGACGGCTTGGTGTTAATCCGGATTGGCGACAATCTTTCCGACGAGGACAAGCAGAAAGCCACCGATGACGGCTTGGAAGTGGCGACTTTGCACTCGCTGATTATGAAGTTTTTCGGCTCGGGCTCGGGCGTGGACATTTTGAAAAAAATCATGCAGGGCGAGACGACTTACCCCGTTGCAAACGCCACCTACAATCAGACCACCTACAAATCCGGAATAGATTCGCTCCTCAACAACGTCGGCAAAAAGCAAAACCCCTCGGGACCCAACCCGGGCGGCGAATGGATATACGTCGGCGCGACGGCTCAGAAAAGCGCGACGGATCGCCGCTGGAAGGTAACGAAAGAGTGGCAAATGGGCGACAACGGCAAAGTCGATTCAACGATTATTAAAAGCGCCTAATCGGCGCGTTTCGCCCGAAAACAATGAACTACCTCTTATTTGGATTATGGCTGTTCAAATCATAACTCTCGCGGGGCTCGAAAAACACCGTAAGGTCGGGAATCGGACCGGTCGGATTGGAGAGGTAAACGCTGTAATCGTAATTGGGATCGTCTTTTTTGACCATTTGCCACTCGCCGACGCCATTGGGGAGGGAATCTACCAAGCGCACCCGCAAATCCGGTGTCGTGAAAGTGATTCGCACAATATAATCGCAAATTTCGTTTGGACCGACGAGCTTGATCCGCCCGTGCAATTTTTGCGCGATTTCCTCGGGCGTTCCGCGATTGTTCACCCCGCCCGGTTTTTGGCTGATGGGCGTTTTGACGCTCGCCGCCGCCGTGCTCTTTTTCGCGGGTTGCACGCCAAACCCGGGCGAGATGGCGGGGGATTTGCTTTTCGGCTTGGAGAAACTACCGAATCCGCCCGAGGCTTTGCCCAAACTTTTGCTCGAACTCTTGCTCTTCGGGGTGGAGAAACTACCGAATCCGGAACTCTTGCTTTTTTGCGCGGGAATAACTTTGAGCGGGTTGGACTTGGGCGTGCTTACCGCCGGCGCGGGCGAACTGCTTTTTTGGGTAGCGGTGGAGCTCGGCGCGGGCGACTTTTTGACGGCGGGCGTGGAGACCTTTTTGAGCGCGGGCGAACTGCTTTTTTGCTCGGGAATTTTTTTCGTGCCCGGATTGGG
>JAJPZB010000119.1 GCA_021204635.1 Opitutia bacterium
ACCCAAATCTCGCCACCACCAAGCCAACAGCCGTGAGGGACGTTAGTCCCGAACAAATCCGTGAGACATCCTCCGTGGCAGGTTTGTTGTCACCACCAAGCCCGCTTCTCACCACCATCCCCTCGCCACCAACCCCATCTCACCACCAACCCGCCGCAAACAAAAAGCTCTCCGGCATTGAGCCGAAGAGCTTTCTGCATTTTTCACCACTACCCCGCGCGATTACGCCTTGCGGTTGCGGCGCCTGCGCCTTGCCGCCACAAAGCCAATTGCACCAAGCCCTGCAACAATGCCGAACATCGATGGCTCGGGCACGGTGGTGACCGTGATAACTCCGCCGTCGCTACTCACCGCGTAGCCGGCTTGCGCCAACTCGGAATAGTCGAAGGCGCCTGCATAGCTGCCACTGACGATCGCGAACTCATACGTTTCGCCTTCGTCGAGGCTTTCCAAGAACTCGGCGCTCGCGGTGACCAAGATTGTCGCGGCGTCGCCCAATGAAGCCCCGTCGCCGAGCACGATCGCGTAGGCGGTTGTCGGCGTAGCGGTGACATCGTCTGCTTCCGCGAGAGCGATCGTGGTCGCGACGACATAGCTGTCGATGACGACCGAGACCGAGTTCGCGAGCGTCACGCCCGCGCTAACTTCGAGCGTGCCGCCATCAACTTTCACCGTCCCGTTGCCGAGCGCATTGTCGCCGCCCGCAACGAGTGTGCCCGCGCTGACGGTCGTGCCGCCGGAATACAGATTGTTGCCCGTCAGCACGAGCGTGCCCGCGCCCGTTTTTTGCAATGCGCCTGTCGAAATTTCCGCAGTGGCAGCGATGTCGTTGTTCGCCATTCCCTTGGCAATTTCCATCGCAACGGAGAGCGCCGCGTCGGCATTCACCACGTCGAAGTCGAGAGTGGCGTCGTCGCCGAGGTGAATATTGCGGTTGTTGGCGTTATTGATATAGCTCGTTTCGTCGCCGGAATATTTATACGTGCCCGTGCCCGCGGTGACAGAGAATGCGCGATCGCCGGCGCCGCCGGTTTGCGCCTCCGTGATTTCGAGCGTCCCGCCGTCGGCAATCTGCAAGGTGGCGTTGTACATGTTGGAGCCGAAGTTCGACGCGCTGCCCCACGCGTAGCTTGACATCTTCACGGTGCAGCCTTCGCCGCTCACCGCAATCTCGCCGGTTCCGCCGTTTTGCGACGCCGTGACGCCGGTCAAATCAAGCGTCGCGCCGTTGCCAACCGTAAGCACTCCGGAAATCTTCAGCGCGCCCGTGAGCGTCGAATTGCCGGAAACGTTCAGCGTGCTGCCGGCGCTCACCGACACCGTGCCCGCGCCGGTCAGTTCGCCGACCTCCGAGGTGCTGTTGCCCTTTTCGCCCGCGACAATGCTCAGCGTCGCGCCGCTTGCGACGGAGATCGGCGCCCGCGAAGCGTCCGTCCCGCCGAGCGCGAGCGTGCCCGTATCCACGTGAATTGCGCCGGCGGCGTCATCATTCCGCTCCACGGAATTATAAACCGCAGTGTCAATGAGGAAAAACGTTCCCGAGTGCGTTTTCGACAGCGTGTGTCCGCCGAGATAAACTCCGCTTTCCACATTGCTCGTGCCTGCGTTCACGCCGAAGCTGATTCCGCTCGTCGCCTCGACTGTGGAATCGGCGGTCAGGGTGATCACCGGCAACTGCGTTGCGCTCTGCGCGATTGTCGCCGTCGAAGTCAGCGTGCCGCCGGCGAGTTCGACCGCGAACGTCGTGCCCGACTTCCCGTTCAGGTCGAGCGTGCCGCCGTTGCCCACCGCGATTGTCGCGGCGGCATTGCCATAGCCCGCATTGTCGCCGGTGAGCGTCAGATGCCCCGGCCCCTTTTGACCTTGTTGACCTTGGGCAATCGACAATCTCCCCGTGTATTCCGTGATGTCGCCAATCTCCAAGTAGAGCGTCTGCGCCCACCTCGGGTTGTCCGAACCCGTCACATCGAGGTTTCCCGAGCCGGAAAGTTTCGCAATCTTTACCGCCGTACTCGCCAAATTTTTTGTGTAGTACGACGTGATTGTCGCGTCGGCAGAAACGACGACATTGGTGATTGCGAGGCCGGCGCCGTTCATGTCGTAGATGTAAAGATTTGCACCGGCATCCGTGAACTCGAGCGAGTTCCACGCCTCGTAATTGTCGTCGTGAACGAGCGTGCCGCCGAGCTTGATGCTTTCAAAATTCGCCGACAGCGAGGCCGAATCGCTGCTTCCGATTTGCAAACTTGCGCCGGCGGCAATGGTCAGCGTGTCGCCCGAAATCGTGGCAGAGCCGCTCGCGAGGTTAAATTCATAGCTCCCGCCGGCGACAGTCACGTCGCCAACTCTGACGGTTTCGACGTCCGTCAAATTGATGACGACCGGCGATGACGAAGCCTGCTCTCCTGCCGCGCCAAATGTCACATTGTCGCCGTGGAAAAATGCGTGGGATTCGCCCTCGGCGTTCGTCCATTTCTGCTCGCTTATATTCCAATAATCGCCCGAATTTCCCGCCCAGGTGAGATCCATTTTTGAGGTGGAAAAGGAAACTGCGCCGTTGATGAGGCTGAAATTTTCGGCGCGATCGGCGCTCATGACTTGTCCTTCAATGGCAAAATTCGACGCCGTCAGCGACATCCAGTCGCCGCCTTCCCCGACGACAACCGTGCCCGTGACAATCGCCTGCGAATAGCTTCTATCGGGCGAATAGGCGAGGTTGAAAGCAACGTCGCTCGCGAGTGCGAGCGTGCCCGAATTGGCAATCGCCGTCGTGGCATTCAAAATGCCGCCGAGATTGAGCGTCGCGTCTTCCGCGATTGAAATCGTGCCAATCTGCGCCGCAGCCGAGGTCAAAAGCGTGCCCGTGTTGCCCGCGACAGACACGGTGTCAACCGCCGCCGCTCCGGTGAGCGAGAGCGTCGAGGCGTCCGCGATGGAAATCTCGCCTATCGTCGTCGCGCCCGTCAAAGAAAGCGTTCCGCCGCCGACGACGCGCAATTCGCCCGAGCCGGAAATCGTTCCGCTAAACGTCATCGACGCCGCAGTGCCCGTGGCAGAAGCGGAATTGCCGTCCGCCGCCATCGCGTATTTCTCCGTGTCAAACGTCGCTCCGCCCGCGCCGATGTGCAGCGGTTCTGCCGACGACCACGAATCGCGGTCGAGAATGCCGATCGTGCCGCCGTCAATCGTCAGCGTCGCGACAGACGAGTTGCCAATGCCGCTTCCGCCCACGTTTATGCGGCCGCCGTCGTTCACGTTGATTTTGATCGCGCCCTTGTTGTCCGCGTAGGTCATGCCGGCAATAAAATTGACGACACCGCCGTCGTTGACGTTAAGCACGCCGGTGCCGTCGCGGTTGGAAATGCCGGAGTTCAAGTTGAGCGTGCCCGCAACGTTGACCGTGCCGGTGTAAGGCCAGTTCGTCAAAAAGAACGAGCCGGCAGAGGCATTTTCGCCGGGAGAATTGGACGAAACTGCGGTCCCGAGAATGGTCGCCGTCGCTCCCTCATTGATGTTGAAGGTCGTGTCGCCCCCATTGTCTGCACTGCTTGAAGTGCCGACAAAGCTGTAGATCGTGTAGATCGTGCCTTCGCCCTCAACGGTGAGTGAAGCGCCCGGGTTCAGGCGGATTTGGGTGCCGGAGGCGTCAGTGCTTTCGCTTATGGTCACGTCCGAGCTTATGTATTTCGAACTCTCGTATGCCGCACGGCTCGCAACCGCAGGCAAAATCGCCACTGCGGCAGCAGCGACGAGAGTTGAGATGTTTAGGCTATGATTAGTTGTCATGTTGTTTTTGTAGGTAATTAAATTTTTTTTGGGGGGGGGGGGCAAATTGTTTTGGCCGGGAACCGGTGGGGGGCGCGATTTGCAAAGCGATTGCCCCGAAACAGAAATATTTGCACG
>JAJPZB010000024.1 GCA_021204635.1 Opitutia bacterium
AACTTTTGGCTTCCCCCCCCCCCCCCCCCCCCTATAACTATTGCGTAATCATTCAGTTCAACACCAAGCAAAAAAATCATGACGACCCTGAAATTTTTCTTATCGACACTTGTCGCGGCGTCAGCGATGGCAATTGTCCCCTGTGTTAATGCTCGCGCAGATGGTCTATCTGACGCTTCCGGCTCCGGAACTGCGGACGACCCGTATAGTTCCACATCGGAAGTGAAGAATATTTCTTTCTCCGATTTTTCGAGTTCCGACACCGTTTACATCGACGGCTTGATCGGGTATTTGGAGGGCGTAAACACCACTTACGAGTGCAATATCAATATTGGTCCTGGCGGATTTACGCTGAGCAACGGATTTTCATCTGTCCAAGATGGCGGCACCGGTCTTACTGCATACAAATTTACCGGCACAATCTCGGGAAGCGGCGATTGGACAGCCGGTCTCAATGAGGTGCCCTTCCGCTTTACCTTTACCGGCGATCTCTCCGGCTACTCCGGCAATCTCTCCGTTACCTCTGGAACGACGGATCGCGGTGCGAGCTACATTTACTTCGGCGACGGCGGCACAGCGGCGGCGACCACGAACGTTTCCGGTACCGGCGAAATCGCTTCCTGCCTCGATTTAAAATACAATTATTCTTCGTTCACCGATGATGAGGGCAATGCCGTTGCCACGACTTTGACGGTCGGCAACACATTGGTGCGGGCGGTCAATATGGAATTTGCCGGCGACGTTGATTACGAGGTCAGCTCCGATTTGGCAGGCTATGATCCTTCGGCAAAAACCGCGACTCTCACGATTTCAAACGAGGGAAAAACGACGGTGAGCGGCACAATTTACGGCTTTGGCAGTATCACCGTTTCGTCGAGCTCAACGCTCGTTTTGGACGGCGCAGTGGTGCTCGCTTCCGCGATTTCCAACTCGGGTTCGATCGTGCTGAAGAAAGGCGCCTCCGAGTATTCCACCGCCAACAAGACAGTTTTCGACCTCGCCTCGATATATTCGAGCGGCACAACGTCATACACTCTGATTTCGGGCGCGGAAAATAGTTCGCTCGTCGTCGATGAAAACGACTCGTGGAGCGACTTGGGCGTGACGAACTTCGCATATTACGGAGCTCCCGAGCGTCTCGTAAATTTGGTTATTGGTGACACCGGCACGATTTCGGTTGACAGCATACAAAAAATCACCGTCACCTGGAACGGCGATTCCGGCGACACCTGGAACGCGAAGAACGTGAATTGGCTGAGCCCCACATACGGCGCAGATTGCCGCTTCCTCTCAGGCGACAGCGTGATATTTGGCGCGACTGGGGATTCCACGGCATCCGCCTCAGTCGTGAATTTTGATTCGTCGGACTACATCGAGGTCGGAACCATGACCGTTGCCGGCGGAAGTTTTTCTCTTGACAATTCGACCGGCGCCACAATCAAGGGCGCCACCTTGACGATTGCCTCGGGCGCGGAATTGCGCGTGGGCACTTCTGCCGAGCAGCAAATGACGCTGTCGTTTGACGAGATCAAACTCGGCGGCACGCTCATCTACGACAATGAGAAAAACGAGTGGACTTCGCTCGAATTTACGGACGCCGGCGCCCATCTCTACATCTACGATCTCGGCGCGGGATATGAAAATTCGCTCGACGGGCTCTCAATCGGCAAGACAACTGTCTCTGCCGACGCAAAAATTACGTCCTACTTCACGGATAGCGAAAATTACACGCAACTTTCCCTCGGCACGCTCTCCGGCTCAGGCAACCTCACGGTGGTGGGCTCGGACGAGACGGTGTATGGACAAACGCTGTACATGCAGGTTGGCGCAATGACGGACTACACCGGCACCTTGTCAATTGAAAAGGGAAGCTCCGGCGCCGTGTATTTGACGCTCGTTGGCGACAATGCCTACGACAACAATGCCGCGACGATCGTGGTCGGCGAAGGCGGAACGCTCGATATTAACGGCAAGCACGAGACGACGTTTGGGCTTACCCTCGCCGGTGGCACCTTGACTTCGGCGGGTAGCGTAGGCACGACCGTGAAGCAGTTGCCGACAATCACCGTGACCGCAGATTCCACCGTGAATGCGGGGGAGGGCGTCAGCTACGGCATGCTCGCGAGCAACTATGGCGAATCGGACATTTACCTCGGTGGCAACACGCTGACAAAGACCGGCGCGGGCACATTTTTCCTCGTCGATACCTCGATTTACAATTCTGCGGAGAAAGATGCCACGGTGGCGGCGGGCACGATTGCCGTCAGCGAAGGCACTCTCTCGCTCGACGGTGTTGACGCGTCTGCCGCGACGATCACGGTTGCGAGCGGCGCGACCTTGGATATTTCGGTCATAGATAATGTTTCGGGTGCGTCCAAGGTGGGTTCGCTGAATAGCGCGGGGACTGTCAAGATTGAAAGCAATTGCTCGCTCGCCATCACGGGCGATTCGACGATATCAGGCGAATTTGTAAATTCTTCCGGCAACGCAATTGCCATCAGCAATGGCGCGGTTGTGGATTTGACCGGCGTCACGACATCGCAAAATGGCGGCAACGCCGGGCTTTCGGTGAGTGGCGAGGGGAGCACGCTGAAAATTGCGAATTACGCGTGGGGCAGTTCCTCGAATTTCGGCTCAAGCATGTACAACGGCTTGTTGCAGATTTCCGACGGTGGCACGCTCGAAATCACGGCGTCGCAGGCGTCGGGAGGCGCGGGCGATCGCGGCTTTGCCGTCACCTCGGGCACGGGCACGTATAAATATTCCGGCAGCGGCACGAGCTACATCAGCCAGGCGAGCGATCCGCGCAACATTCACCTCGGCGACGGCGCGACGCTCGTGTTCGATGTGGAAAATGCAGGCGCAACGCTCGATGTTGCGATGAAAATCGCAAACGGCATGTCAGATAGCAGCGACGTCAGCGGCACAGCCACGACCTCGACCGGCGCACTGATAAAGGCGGGCGCGGGCACGCTCGAAATGTCCGGCGACAATCTCTATTCGGGCGGCACGACTGTTTCGGCGGGAACCTTGGTTGTGAAAAACGGCAACGCACTCGGCTCGGGCAACGTCACGGTGGCGAGCGGCGCGACAATGCAGCTCGACACCACGCTTACCGTTTCAACTTCCGCGAGCGAGGTGTCGTTCGCGGCGGGTTCGACGCTCGTGCTCAGCGAAGAACTTTTTGCGAGCGCGACCACCACATACTCGTCAGACGTCGAGCAAATCAGCGTGGCGGTGGTGACGTCCAACAACATTGAGTTTGGCTCGACAGAACTGAACACCGCGAGCGACAGCGACGTCACGGAGTTGGTCAACGCGTCCGGCGTCAACATCAACAGCGGGATTTATCAGGT
Source organism: Opitutia bacterium (assembly GCA_021204635.1). Lineage (GTDB taxonomy): Bacteria > Verrucomicrobiota > Verrucomicrobiia > Opitutales > UBA953 > Spyradosoma. The sequence goes on from JAJPZB010000024.1 coordinate 3,357, forward strand.
CACAGCGTGGACATACACTGACAACACACTGTATGTTTCGGCGCAACTCCCCGAGCCTTCGATGTTCGGCATTGTTGCAGGGCTTGGCGCACTTGCGCTCGCCGCTACGCGCCGCAACCGTCGCCGCCACAATCGCAAGGCATAGTTGCCACCTCCAACCCACGGCAACAAGGCTCCACGGCAACAAACCCGTGGAGCCTTTGTTTTGTGGCGGGTTGGTGGCGACTGGGTTGGTGGTGAGACTTGGGTTGGTGGTGGCGCGGGTTGGTGGTGAGACTTGGGTTGGTGGTGAGGGTTGGTGGCGAGACTTGGGGTAGTGGCGAGAATTTGGGTTGGTGGTGAGAGGCTTGGTGGTGGCGGGTCTGTGGTGGGGATTTGGGTTGGTGGTCGCGCTGGGTTAGTGGTGGCGGAACGGTGGTGGGAATCGGGTTGGTGGTGGAAGGGGATTGTTTCGGCACTTGGCACTGTTGCGGCGGCAAGCTACCCACCTGCGATGCCGGAGCACCAACGTAATTCTCC
>JAJPZB010000178.1 GCA_021204635.1 Opitutia bacterium
GGTGGGTATTGGGTTGGTGGTGGCAACAGACCCCGCGTTTATTGCAGGACAACTTGTCGCACGAATGCGTTTGCGCCGAGGCTGTTGCGGATTGTTGCCTCGGTGGCGAGAATGTCGCCACCACCGTCGCCACTGTCGCCACGGATTTCTGCGAAGCAGGCGCTGCCGCTACCACTCATTCTCGCGGAGAGTCCGTGGTGTTCTCGCAGGATTTTAAACAGCGTTGGCAGGGCGAGAAATTTCCTGAATGCGGGTCGCTCCATGTTGTTTAGTTGCGGGAGCGCGCCCATCGGGTTTGCCCGCCACTTAGCGATTTGCGCCTCGGCCTCGGCAACAGAGACGTAGTCGTGGGGTTTGTTGCGCCTCATTTCCGCATACGCCTCCGCTGTCGAAATGCCGAATGCCGGTTTGAAAACGAGGAATTTTCTTCCGCGCAGAGCCGCTGCCTCGGTGGCGGAAAGCATTTCTATTTTCTCGCCGCGGCCACGCATCAAAGCGGCTTTTCCGAGCAGGAAAATCGGCACGTCGGAGCCTATGCGCTCTGCGATTGCGAACAAGCGGCGTTGGTGCTCCGTGCCCGAGAAATCTGCAGGCGGCATGGTGGTGGCGGTCGGGTTGGTGGTGGCGACTGAGTCGGTGGTGGCGAATGGGTTGGTGGTGGGATTTGGGTTAGTGGTGGAACTCGGGTTGGTGGTGGGCATCCGCGAGATTTCGTCGAGCATTCGCAGCGCAGTTGCGGCATCGGAGCTCCCGCCACCAAGCCCTGCGCCGCTCGGAATCCGCTTTTTCACGACCCAGTGCAGCGAGGCTCGGAGCGGGAATTGTTCGCGGAACAGCTTTGTCGCGCGCAAAACGAGATTGTTGTCGTCGCAAGGCAAATCGGGTTTGTCGCAGACCAAGGTGTCGCGGGCATTGTCGCCAAATGTCGCGGTCAGCGAGATTTCATCGGCGAGATCGTTGCCGGCAACAATGGCGACGAGCGAGACGAGGTCGTGAAATCCGTCTTGCCGCGCCCCCGTTATTGCCAAGAGCAGATTCAGTTTTGCCGGCGCGAGGCGCGAGATTGTTGCGCGGGTATTTTCCATTTGTTGTGGGGAAAATTTGCGCCGGCTCTGTTGCGATTTCAAAGCGAAAACAAAAGGCGTTCCCGCGCGGAGATTTGTCGGGAGCGCCTTTGTTGTCGCCGCAACAATGCGTTGCGCTTTTAGTAAACGACTTTGTTGAGCGGATATTCGATGATGCCCTCGGCGTTGTGCGTCTTGAGCGTCGGAATAATGTCGCGTGCGAGCTTGGAATCGATGACGGTTTCGACGGCGACCCACGCGTCGTTGGAGAGGTTGGAAATCGTCGGATTGCGCAGGGCGGGGAGCTTTTCGATGACTTCGCCGAGCTTTTCCTTCGGGAGATTGAATTTCAGCCCGACGAGGTGCTTCGCCGTCAGCGCGGATTGGAGCATGAGCGCGATCGACTCGATTTTTTCGCGTTTCTTGGGATCCGCCCACGCCTTTTTGTTGGCGATGAGTTTCGTGTTGGTCTTGAGGATTGTGTCGATGATGCGAAGTTTGTTCGCCTTTATCGAAGAGCCGGTTTCGGTGAGATCGACAATTGCGTCGGCGAGGTCGGGCACTTTCACCTCCGTTGCGCCCCAGGAAAATTCCACCTGCGCGCTGATGCCTTGGCTTTCGAGGAAGCGGCGCGTGGTCTCGACGAGCTCTGTCGCGATGCGCTTTCCCTGCAAATCTTTGACGGTTTTGATTTCAGAGGCCTCGGGGACGCAGATGACCCAGCGGCTTTGCACGTTGGAGGCGCGGGAATACACGAGGTCGCAGACTTCCACGACATCGGCGGAGTTTTCCACAACCCAGTCGTAGCCGGTGAGCCCGCAGTCGAAAAATCCGTGCTCGACGTAGCGCGCGATTTCCTGCGCGCGGACGAAGCGACCGTCCAAGGCGGGATCGTCGAAGGAGGGGCGATACGAGCGCGAGCTTTTCACCACCGGGTATCCTGCCTGCGCGAAGAGCGCGAGCGTGGATTCCTCGAGGCTTCCCTTTGGCATTCCGATCATCAGATATGGTGTTGTCGTTTCCGGCATATTTGTTTCTTTCGTTATGTTGGGATTGAAAAAAAGTGGATTCGTTCCAGCCTTTACGGCGGCGCGAACCTTGTCAAGCCGCAAGAATTTTGTTTGACAATTCTCCGAGGCAGTGAGATTTTCGCAAACAGAAACCGCACGGTTGCGGTCTCGCATTCTTTTTTCTACATCAATTTATCCCCAAAAATTCTGCCTTATGAGAAAACTTCTCGCGATTCTTGCCTGCGCGTCCGTATTCGTTTGCTTCGGCTGTGCCTCTAATGGCAACAGCACAAGAAGCCCCTGGAGCGCGGGCTCATCGAGACCCGCCGCTCCTGCCGCCTCAGCCCCCGATGAAGGCGAAAAGAGCGACGATAATGAAGTTGTTGCCGCTCCCGACGGAGAAGGCGATGGCGATTTCAAACTCGGAGAAAATCTCCGCGAAGCAGTTGAGGCCGAGGGCGCGAACATGATCGCAAATGCTTCCGCCACAGAGGTTATTCCGCCGCCGCGCGAAGGAAAAATGCTCGTCATGACTGTCGAGCCGAGCCTTTCGCTCGTGGAGTTCAAATCGGTTGAGCAATTCAAAAAGGGCGACCGCATTACGTTTTACAAGAACATGAAGCCGGGCGTCTTGGCTGTCGTTGGTGAGCCGAAACCGCAGACATATCAGCCGCCTGTCAGCAGCCACGGCGACGTGCGCGATCCTGTTAAATTCTGGGTCTATACCGCAGAAGAAGTGCGTGGTGTCATCGAATCGCCCGAAATCGAAGTCGAAGACGAACTCGTTTGCACGCCGTTTGTTGACCACGACAAACCGAGCAAAGACAAGGTCGTTGCCCGTTGCCCGCACTGCGGTCAGCCGCTCAACGTGCCCGGCTCCGGAATCGGAGACGCCAGCGCCGCTGTTGACGACGAAGATGAAGACGAAGCCGGCTCTGACGACGAGGAAGAAGATTACTCTGACGACAGCGACGACGAGGACTAATTCATCGCGCGCAAGCCTTAGATTTTTCGCGACAAAGCGGGTTGCTCCACAGCGGGGCGCCCGCTTTGTCGCTTATTATTTTTTCCGAAAAATCGCGAAAAAAATTCGTTGACGCCCGCATTTTAAAAAATTAGAACGAGCGTTCTATTTTTTTGCGTGAAGGGCAAATCGACAACGAGAGACAAAATTTTGGACGCGGCGGAGCAGCTGTTTGCTGACCGCGGTTATGCGCGGGCGTCAATCAGGGCGATTACAGACCGCGCCCGCGTCAACCTTTCCGTCGCCTATCACTATTTTGAGTCCAAAGAAAGCCTCTTGACCGAGGTCTTGAAGCGCTTTCTTTTGCCGATAACGGAAGAGGAAAAGAAGCGCCTTACCTCCGCGCTCGAAAAAAGTTCCGGCGAGCCGCTTCCGTTGCGCACGCTCCTCGAAATTTTTTCGCTCCCGAGGCTGGCACACAGCTCGCGGCGCGCGCTCGCAATCGTCTCCATGCTCTTTTCGCAGGCGCGGAAAAATGCGGACGGCGGGCGGCTCGCGCAAATCGCGCGCGGGATTTTCAAGGAGACGGACGAAATTTTCGAGCGGGAGTTTTCCCGCACAATCCCTGGCCTGAAATTGCCGGAGTTGCGACTGAGGCTCATGTGCATGAACGTGATTCTCTACAGCGTGCTCAAAAAATCGCACGGCGAAGCAAAGATAAATCGCGACATCACCGGAATTTCGGAAGACCAATTCGTGGAAATAATTTTCAAGAGCTTCGAAGCCATCATGACTGCGGAGCCGACGATATGACACACAAAGTCAAATAAAAACGGAAACAAACATGAGAAAACAAAGCACATTGAAAACTGCGACGGTTTCTTTCGGCATTTTGATTGCCGCCGGAATGTTCGCTCTGCCGGGTTGCGAGAAACAAGAGGCGAAGCTCAAAGAAGAAGGCCCCGCCATGTTCCCCGCTTCGACAATGGTCGTGAAGGCAGAAGACCGCGAACTTCGCGAAGAGTTGCCGGGTCGCGTGGATGCAATCCGCAATGCGGAAGTCCGCGCGCGGGCGACCGGAATCGTCAAGAAAATTGCTTTCAAAGAGGGCGATTTCGTAAAGGCAAATCAGGTGCTTTTCGAAATTGATCCGGAGGAATTGGAGGCCTTGCTCGCCAGCGCCGAAGCGTCTCTCGAAGCGGCAAAAGTCCAGTTGGAAAGCGCGGAAATCCTTTACAAGCGCTATTCTGCACTTGTCAAAACGGGCGGCGTTTCGCAACAGAACTACGACGATTCCCGCATCGCCGTCGATAACGCGAAGGCAAATCTTCTCGGCTGCGAGGCGGCTGTGAAAACCGCGAAAATCAACCTCAGCTACGCGACTGTGGTTTCCCCGATCGACGGCGTCATCGGCGAGGCAATCGTGACGGAAGGCGCATTGGTCAGCGCGTCGCAGGCGACACTGCTCGCCGTCGTCCAGCAAATGGACCCGATTTACTTCGACTTTTCGCAGTCGGGGCGCAAGTTGCTCGAATTTCGCCGCGCGGTGAAAGAGGGTAGCATTGAGCAAATCGACGGCACAATTCCGGTGAAACTCCTTCTCGAAGACGGTTCCGAATATTCGCACGTGGGCACATTGAAGTTCTCCGACGTCTCCGTCGAACAATCGACCGGCATGTTCAAACTTCGCGCCGAATTCCCGAATCCCGAGCACACGCTGCTCCCAGGCATGTATGCGCGGGCGATAATCGTGCAGGGCATTGACAAAAAGTCCATCTTGGTCCCGCAAGTCGCGGTCACGCGCGGCACGGCGGGCAGGGCGTCTGTGTTCCGCCTCAACGAAAACCGCATCGTGGAAACGCGCTCGATCAAGGCGACGGAAATGGACGCCAACGGCAACTGGATCGTCTCCGCAGGCCTCGAGCCCGGCGACGAAATCGTCATCGATTCCATCACGCAGGTCAGCGCGATGACGACAAAGGGCGCCGTCCGCATTCCCACGGCGGAAGAACTGAAAAAAATGCAGGCTGCCATGGCGGGCGAGAAACCCGCAGAAGCGCCGGCAGTGCCGGAATCTGCCGAGGCGGAATCTGCTCCGGCGGCGTCCGAGGCAACAGTTCAGGAAGCCAGCTGAGTTTCGATGTTTTCCACAATCGCTCCCGCGTGCGCGCAACTTTGCTGCAATGTGCGGCGCCGCGCGGGAACGACAATCCGCAAGCGAATTTTTTAATTTTTCATCATGTCAAAATTCTTCATTGACCGCCCCGTCTTTGCATGGGTGCTCGCGATTTTGATCGTAATCGCGGGAGCCATCTCGATAAAGATGCTCCCGATAGCGCAATACCCGACGATCGCGCCGCCATGTATCGCCGTCCAGGCAACATATTCCGGCGCGTCTGCCGAAACGACGCAAAAAACCGTCACGGCGATTATCGAGCAACAGCTCAACGGTATCGATAACTTGCTCTACATGACGTCATCGTCGGACTCGATGGGCAATTCCGAGATCGACGTTTACTTCAACGCCGGCACGAACGACGACACCGCGCAGGTGCAGGTTCAGAACAAGGTCTCGCTCGCGACGCCGATGCTCCCCTCCGTCGTCCAGCAAACCGGCATCACCGTGCAGAAATCTTCGCGCAACATTGCGCTCGTCGCTTGCATTTACTCAAAAGACGGCTCGATGGCGAAGGACGAGATCGGGAACTACGTCGCGTCCAACATTCTCGACCAGATTCAGCGAATCAACGGCGTCGGCAACGTCATGTTCTTCGGCGCTGAAAACGCCATGCGCATTTGGTTGGACGCCGACAAACTCAATTCCTTCAACATGACGGCGGAAGATGTCGTCGCCGCGTTGCAAGCGCAGAACCTTCAGGTGCCGGCGGGCGAAATCAACGCCGCTCCGGCAGTCCCGGGCGCGAAAATCAACATCACGATTCAGGGGCCCAACACACTCGACACGCCGACGGAGTTTGAAAACATCATTCTCCGCGCGACGCAGGACGGTGCCCGCGTCTATCTGAAAGACGTCGCCACTGTCCAACTCGGCGCTAAGGATTACAGCTACGAAGCGCACTTCGACGGCATGGTCACCGCAGGTCTCGGTATTAAGCTCGCCACGGGCGCGAACGCGCTCGAAGTCACCAACGCGGTCAAGGAAAAGTTGGAAGAACTTTCCAAGTACTTCCCCGAAGGTTTGGCGTATGGCTTCCCATACGACACGACGCTCTTCGTCAAAATCTCGATCAAAGAAGTTATCAAAACCCTCGTCGAAGCTCTTATCCTCGTCTTCTTCGTCATGCTCGTGTTCTTGCAGAACCTCCGCGCGACGTTCATTCCGACAATCGTTATCCCGATCGCGTTGTGCGGAACTTGCGCGGCGCTGTTCGCGATGGGATTCTCGGTAAACATTTTGACGATGTTCGGCATGGTGCTGGCAATCGGTATTCTCGTTGACGACGCGATTGTCGTCATCGAAAACGTCGAGCGAATTATGGCGGAGGAGGGGCTGTCGCCGCGAGACGCCACGCGCAAGGCGATGGGGCAGATTTCCAACGCCCTCGTCGGCATCACGCTCGTCCTCATAACCGTGTTCGTCCCGATGGCGTTCTTCTCGGGCTCTGTCGGAATCATTTACCGCCAGTTCTCGCTGACGTTGATTTCTTCAATGGTGTTCTCGCTGTTCCTCGCCTTGACGCTGACCCCGGCGCTTTGCGCTTCGATTTTGAAGCACGACCCGACGGGGCAAAAGCACGGCATCGCGGGCTTGTTTAATCGCGGCATGGAAAACATGACGCGCGGATACAAAAACATTGTCGCGAGACTTATCCGCCACGCCGCAGTCGGCATCATCGGCTTCCTCGCCGTCGGCGCCGGATTCATGTGGCTTTACCTGAGGCTTCCCACCGCGTTCCTCCCCGACGAAGACCAAGGCAACATCGTGGCGATTCTCCAACTCCCGCCAAACGCGACTCAGGAGCGCACGCTGGAACTCGTGAAAGAATACGAGAACTACGTTCTCAAGTTGCCCGACGTCGCAGGCACCATGATTGTCCAAGGCTTCTCGTTCAACGGCCACGGGCAAAACGTGGGCTTGGCGTTCATCAAGTTGCGAGATTGGAGCTTGCGTAAGGGCTACGAACACTCTGCCCCGGCAATTGCGGCAGAAATCAGCAAGCACTTCCAGACGGTCCGCGACGGTATGATCATCTCGATGAACCTTCCTGCAATTGCCGAACTCGGAAACACGACCGGATTTGAATACCAATTGCAGGATCGCGGCGGCGTCGGCCACGACGCTCTCGTGGCTGCGAAAAACTACATCTTGGCAAAGGCAAATGCGCCGGAATCTGCGATGACTGGCGTCCGTCTGCAAGGCCTCGAAGACGTCCCGCTGATCAACATGAAAGTCGATCTCGAAAAGGCGCAAATCCACGGCGTCGATATCGGTTCTCTTTATGACGTGATTCAGATCGCGCTCGGCTCCTACTACGTAAACAACTACGTGCAGGGCTCGCGCGTCCAGCGCGTAATCGTCCAACTCGACGCAAAAGACCGGTCGAACCTGGACGCGATAAAGAACATGTACGTCCGCTCGAGCTCGGGCGAGATGATGCCGCTTTCGGAAATCGTTTCCTTTGAGTGGGCGCAGGGCTCTCCGGCGCTGACGCGCTACAACGGGTTCTCGTCGCTCAACATCGTCGGGCAGCCGAAGCCCGGTCGCTCTTCCGGCGAGGCAATGCAGGAGTTCAACGACTTGGTCGCGTCGCTCCCCGCCCAAGGCATGTCCGGAATCGGCGGCGAATGGACGGGGCAGTCTCTCGAAGAAATCACGGCGGGAAATCAAGAGATTTACCTCTACATTCTTTCCCTCGTCATCGTCTTCCTCTGCCTCGCGGCTCTATATGAAAGTTGGTCGATACCGTTCGCCGTTATTCTCGTCGTCCCTGTCGGAATTTTCGGCTGCGTCTCCGCGACAACACTCATGAGCCTTTACAACGACGTTTACTTCAAGGTCGGCTTCCTCGTCATCATCGGTCTTTCCACGAAAAACTCGATTTTGATCATCGAATTTGCGAAAGACTTGCAAGACCAAGGCCACTCGCTCTACGACGCGACTGTTCTCGCCGTGCAAATGCGACTTCGCCCGATTTTGATGACGTCGTTCGCGTTCATTCTCGGCGTCGTGCCGTTGGCGCGCGCGTCGGGCGCTTCGTCTGCGGCGCAAAATTCCATCGGCGTCGGCGTTATCGGCGGGATGCTTGCTGCGACAATCCTCGGCGTCTTCCTGATTCCGTGCTTCTACGTCGTCGTCCGCAAAATCTTCCGAGGCGAGCGTAATCCCAACGCTGTCGTGAGGACCTAATCGCGCCGGCGTTAAGCGAATCGAAGTCAACATGTTTAAAAACGAACAAAGGAATTTTATGAATCTGAAATTGATCTTTTTGGCAGCGGGAACGCTCGCGGCGGGTGCGGCTTGCACGATGCAACCGGATTACACCCGACCCGAGCCCCCAACTCCGAAGGAATTTCGCGGCGCGCCCGCAGATTCGCAGGAACTTGCCGAAAAGCATTCCGCGTTTCTCGGCTGGCGCAACTTCTACAAAGACGAGCGCCTCAAGAGATATCTCGAAATCGGCTTGGCAAACAACCGCGACTTGCGCGTCGCCGTGCTGAATATCGAGAAATTCGCCGCGCAATACAGAATTACGCGTTCCCAGCTCATGCCGACGATAAACATCGACGGCTCATATTCCCGCTCCCGCACGGCCCGCGAACTTTCCTCAACCGGCAGAGAATACACGGGAAATGTCTTTGACGCGGAAATCGGCTTGGTCTCCTACGAAATCGATATATGGGGGCGCATTCGCAGTTTGAAAGACGAGGCGTGGGAGCAATACCTGCAAATCGCCGAGACCGAGCGCACCGTGCGTTCGACGCTCGTTTCCTCAATCGCACTGCAATACTTCGCCTGCGAACTCTCGCGCGAGCAACTCGAAATCTCCGAGCAATCGCTCGAACTCTCGAAGCAATATCGCGACCTCGTGAAATCGCAATTCGACATCGGCGCCGCGAGCGAGCTCGATTACCATCAGGCTGAGGCGCAATACCAAAGCTCGCTCAACGCAACGGAAGAACTTCGCGCGACAAACGAGCAAAACATCAACGCCTTTGCGCTCCTCCTCGGCGCAGAGGTTCCCGACGACAGCGAGTTGCCGCCGCCGCACAAACTCTCCGACGAAAGCGCCGTGCTGGCGACCGTGCCCGCAGGTCTGCCGTCCGAGTTGCTCGCAATGCGCCCCGACATCCTTTCTGCCGAGCACGCACTCCTTGCCGCTAACGCCGACATTGGCGCCGCGCGCGCCGCGTTTTTCCCGTCGATAACGCTCAACGCGTCCGCCGGATTCGCGAGCACAGACCTCTCCGATCTCTTCAAAGGTTCGTCGCGCACATGGGGCTTTTCGCCGACGGTGAACATCCCGATCTTCAACGGTGGTCGCCTCGCCGCCGAACTCGATGTCGCAAAATTGCAACGCGAAATCGAAATCGCCAACTACGAGAAGGCAATTCAAACGGCGTTCCGCGAAGTCTCCGACGAATTTGCCGTGCTCAACACGATTGACAAACGCGTCGCGGCGCAGGAGCAAGCTCTCGCCTCGCAAAAACGCCGCTACGAAATCGTCAACATGAGCTACGAGGCGGGCAATGCGACGTCGCTCCAAGTAATTCTCGCACAACAAGATTATTTCAGCGCGCAACAAAGCGTCCTCGCCGTCCACTACGCGAAAATCGCCTCCAAGATTTCGCTCTACAAAGCCCTCGGTGGCGGTTGGTCGCAGGACGATTTTGACATAGAGGCTGCGAAAGCCGCAGCCCGTGGCGAGCCCATTCCACCACAAACCCAGCCGCAAGATCCCGTCACCGAGCCCGCAACAGACGCCACCACCGAGGCATAATCTCGGCTTTGTGGCGGCAACAATGCGGGTTGGTGGCGGGTGTTGGGTTGGTGGTGAGAATCCGGGTTGGTGGTGAGGCTCGGCTTTGCTGTGGCGGGTTTGTGGTAGCAACAACCTCGCGTACGTAGTGCGCGATTCTTCAGCTAAGTTAGCGGGAGGGGACCGCGATAGCGGTGAGGGTGTCCGTTGTGCGTAGCCTGACCTTGCTTCTGCCACAAACCCAACCTCCACCACCAACCCTTCCGAAAAAAAAATCTCACCACCAACTCACCTCGCGAGGTTTGGACCTGAGGTGGCGGGTTAGTGGTGGAATTTTGGGTTGGTGGTGAGATTTTGGGAGGGTGGCGAGATTTGGGTTGGTGGTGAAAACCGGCTCGGTGGTGAGAATCGGGTTTGTTGCGGCAGACTTTTGCGTTCTTGCCAACAAAGCGCATTCCCGCAAAATGCGTGCCCATGCCTTGCGAAGCGCCAATAGGGATTTTTGACTCCGGCTACGGCGGCCTCACCGTTTTTGAAAAAATCAGGGAGCGCCTGCCGGAGCACGATTTCCTTTACCTCGGCGACAATGCGCGAACGCCCTACGGAACGCGCTCGTTCGAGATTGTTTACGAATTTACAAAGCAGGCGGTTTTCCGGCTTTTTGACGAGGGTTGCCCGCTCGTCATTCTCGCCTGCAACACCGCGTCGGCAAAGGCTCTGCGCACAATCCAGCAAAACGATCTCCCGCGCAGCAAAGATCCCACGCGCCGCGTGCTCGGCGTGATTCGCCCCACCGTTGAGGCGCTGAAATCCGTCAGCAAAAATATGCACGTCGGCGTGCTCGAGACTGCGGGGACTGTCGCCTCCCGCTCATATTCTCTCGAAATTGCGAAGCTTTTTCCGGAGGCGAAAATCACCGAAGAAGCGTGCCCGATGTGGGTGCCGCTCGTCGAAAACAGGGAGACCGATTCCCCCGCCGCCGAATATTTTGTGAAAAAAAATATTGACGAAATTTTTCGCCGCGACCCCGAGATAGACACTCTCGTCCTCGGTTGCACGCACTACCCTCTTCTCCTGCCGGCGCTGCAGAAATGCGTTCCTGCGAGCGTGAAAATTTTCCCGCAGGGCGAATGCGTTGCCGAGAGCCTTGCCGACTACCTCGCGCGCCACGGCGAGATGGATTCGCGGATTTCGCGGCACGGCAGCGAGAGATTTCTTACGACGGAGAGCGCCGAAAAATTTGTCGAAAGCGCGTCTGTTTTTTTGAACGGATTTTCGCTCTCGGTGGAGACGATTACCCTGTGAGCGAGTGAAAATCGGGCTCGCGACAAAACGGCTACGACAACAGAATTGCACGAGATGAGCGAATCGCAAAACCATAAAAACGCGAAGCCCACGACGACACACGCCGGCAAAGGCGGTGAGGGCGCGAAAAGGGCTTTCCTGACGGGGCTTTTCGTGTGTCTGCCCGTCGCGCTGACGGTGTATGTCGTGGTGTTTTTGGTGCGGGCACTTGCGGCTCCCGCGCGCGGCGTCATGAACGCATTGTTGTCGCTGATCGGCTTCGACATCTCGCGAGAAAGCGCATTTTTTGACATCGGCTCTACGCTCGCCGCCGCCGTCATTGTCGCGATTGTCATCGGGATTATCGGGTTTATTTCCCGCGTGTTTTTCGGGAAATGGCTGCTGAAAACCGTCGATAAATTTCTCTACCGCCTGCCGATGGTGAGCTCTGTTTATTCCGCGATAAGGCAGATTTTTGACGCATTCGGCACGCGCGACGAACAGAAATATTCCAAGGTCGTTTTCGTCGAATTCCCGCGAAAAAATTGCTGGACACTCGCGTTTTTGACGAGCGACGCAATGACCGCGTTCGACGACCTCGCCGGCACAAAACTCCTCCACGTCTTTGTCCCGACAACGCCAAACCCGACGGGCGGATATATGATTCTCGTTCCCGCAACAGACGTGAAATATCTCGACATCTCCGTTGCCGACGCGATGAAAATGATCATCTCCGGCGGCGCACTCGTGCCCGACAATTTGCAAAAAAAAGTCAAGGAAAAAGCCGCGTGAATCTCGTTTTGCTCGACAATCCCGCGACGCAGCAAGTTCTCGCCGCGACAACGCCGGCGGCAACGCACCTGCGAAACGTCTTGAAAGTGCAGGCGGGGGCGACGTTTTGGTGCGGCGTGAAAAATGGCGCGCGCGGCGTCGCAACCGTGGAAAGCGTCTCGCCCGCCGGCGACATCGCGTTTCGCGTGGATTGGGAAAGCGCTGTTGCCGCGACCACGCAACTGCCGCCCGTGAGCCTGCTCGTTGGGCTTCCGCGACCACAAACCGCGAAAAAAGTTATCGCGCTCGCTTCGGAAATCGGGTGTGCCACGATCGCGTTTTTCGTTTCCGACAATGGCGATCCTGCCTACGCGAAGAGTTTGTTGTGGCACGATGGTGGCGCCGAAATTGACGCAATTTTGAAAAAATCCGCAGAGCAGGCGTGCGCAACTTTCTTGCCGCGCGTGACGCTTTTTGACAACCTTCGCGCCGCCATGCAAAGCATTGTCGCCACCGACAACAAAGCGAAAATTTTTGCGCTTGACGCCTACGAGAATGACGCGAAAGCGCTTCCCGACGTCGAGTTTGTTGTCGCAACGACAACAAACGTGGTGCTCGCCGTGGGTTCGGAGCGCGGATGGTCCGCCACCGAGCGCGAAATCTTGCGCACCACCGACAACTGCGAATTTGCGCGCCTCGGACCGCGCATCCTCCGCGTCGAAAACGCCGTCGCCGTCGCGCTCTCCGTCGCGCTCGCGAAACTCGGCTTCCTGCGACAAACCCACACCCCGCTCACGCGCCGCCCCACCACCAACCCGCCGCAATAGCGCCGCACCGTGGCGGCGGGTCGGTGGTGGGACTTGGGTTAGTGGTGGCGGGTTGGTGGTGGGCAAAGAAAATCTCGCCGCAGCTGAGTAAAACTGCGGCGAGACCCCCGTTTATCCCGATAACACAATACAAAGCAAAGCTCGCCGTCAAAGCGCCGGTTTGCAACGCCCCGACGGCGAGCGGTCACACCATGAGTGGTTAGTCAGTGTCTCTATGGTCGAATTTTTTTCGCGTAGCATTGGCTATGCGTCCAATTTAGCACTGTTGCCGCGAAAAAATAGGACGTGATTTGCGCACAAATTTTGCCCCGCAAGACCCAGCGGGTAAGAGACTTTTGCAAGAATGGCAATTTTGCTTTCCAACTTTGATGTATCCGATTTCACGTGAGAGCGTCGTAATTTTGAAGTGGCATTTTTTGCAGGGTAAAAAATGCAGGGCGTGGACGTGGATTTTTGCGGGTGAAGTCATCTATGAGCCCGAAACCGTGGTGGCATAGACGCCACCAATAGACGCGCGAGACAAATCCGCTCGACAGGGCAATTCCCAGGTAACGCGCCATGTATGTGGCGTAGTCTTCCTCGGAAGCGCGCGGCGGTTTGATTATTTCCGGTGAGACAGGGCGAGTCTCCCAGGAACCACGAGTAACAGAAGGCGAATCGACAGGCGAATATTCCGCTGCGCCGAGCAAGGGCCAATTAACCTCCGATATTATGATTTTCTCGCTACGGGCTCCCGCCAATTTCGCGAAAACTGAAAGTAGCGCGATTTTGCGAAAAGTATCAAATTTGCCTTGAAAATTTTCGGGCGACCCGCGTCGATCTACGTAAAGGAGGTGCGAAATTGCATCAAATCTAAAATCCTTCGGGGTAACGCCGAGCACGGTAGGGAGCGAGTGCATGTCAAAGTCTACACATGCGGGACCCGTAATTCTCACACGCGGGAAACGGCGTTTGCTCTCAATCACCGGCGCGAGCAATGCCCTATATTCCTGCGGCGACCAAATCCCCCACTTCGTCCTGTTCACCGCGTGACCAACCTCCACGAAATCTGCAAAATCACCTGCTTGCGCAAAAACCAACGCGACCATTTTCGCCCACGACGCCGGTTCGAGAATCGCCCGCCTGCTCTGCGTCAGTGCGAAAGCAACCTTGTGACCAACTTCGTGGAGTTCGCGAGCGCGATCGAGCGTCCATTGCCAAAGTCGTGGTTTGTGGTGGTAAATTCCAAGCAGTATTGGCAAACGCAAATCGGCATTCTCTGGAAGACTGTTGCTCTGTAATTCGCGCAAAAATTTCAACTGCATTTCCCATGTTTCGGGATTTGGGTCGAGCGACATTCCCACTCCATTCCGGTAATCTGGGATGCATTTTTTTGGCAACACAGTCATCAATTTTTTGTATTCCTGCCACGCCGGAATGCCAAATTTCACAAGCCCCGCAACAATCGCAGACGCCACATTTAAAGTCGGGCGAAACTTTCTGCGGTCTCGGCTCATGTATGCATGGCATGGTTGCGCAGATTTTTCGTCCCACAACCACAAATCACGACCACTCGGAACCGGGATAGACCTTCCTCTTTTCGCCGCGACTTTGGCGGATTTTCGCTCCGCCCTGCGGATCTTGTACTCGCGAATCGGATGCCGCAACGGTCTCAACGCAGAATGCCAAGCAAACGCCCGTCGCTCTGCATTTCCCGCCTCTACAAACGACTTCGGAGGGTTGTATCCGAGATAATACATTGAATAAAAAATTCGGCGCAAATCTGACGGCAGATCGATTCTCGCCATATCACGCCCACGCTCGGCGTCCGAAATTTCTTTGCTAAAACGAACCCTGTCAAGATCAATGAACACCACTTTAAATCCACTCCCACCACGCACAAGAGATATATTCTGATTCCCCAAATCGCGGTGAACAACCCCGCAGTCATGAAACGCGCGGCACGCCTTTGCAACGCTCTGCATAAGCGGAATCAGCACGCCAAAATTCGGATCATCCCGGTAAATGCGAAATAGTTCGTCGCGAAAATTCGTCATATCCGCAACAAACTCCGTGACGAGGAAACTTTCCACGAGTTGCTTCCCCTGCCAGCGTTCGGCAACAGCGATCGGCGCCGGCGTCCCTATGCCATGCCTTGTCAAAACCTGCGCAGCGCGAAATGCCCGCTCCGCCTTTGACCCGATGTGAATCGCCGAACGGCTTTGGAAAAATCCCTGCCGTGCGTATCGCTTGACAACAACTACGCGCTCACGCTTTCCATCAAAAAAATTATCTTTTGAGACGCGCTCACGACCACACTGCAAAATCTCACGAGGCGCCTTGCCAATGAGCGCCACAACATCTTCCGCCGAGCACTTTATTCCGTCGGCAAGCTTCACTCGCCACTCTCCCACTCCACGCCACGCTTCCTTCGGGAACACCGCCGCGTCGCCGGAGACGTCGGACTTTTCCTTTCCTCGCAAAAACTGCATGAAATTTCTGGTGCGCAACCCCAAATTCAAAAACGCCATCGCAAAACGCTGGCGTCGTTTTGCATTTTCGGGAATGGCAACGCCGCAACTTGCATCAAGCATCATCCAATCCTCCGCCCGCTCTCGCGCGGTACACCGCTTGCCGGCGAGATCGATTGCAACCAAATCGCGTTGCTGCGCGGACGCAATTCTCCTGCGAACCGTATATCAAAAAGTTCAAAGCGTTCTATCCATGATGTACTCTGTAAGTTTCGCAATTTTGGAATGTATTGCTTTCCTTTCAGGCAAATTTTTTCACAAATTTTTCGTTTATGGGGGGGGGGGTAATTATTCCATTCATTTTATTCAAATTATGTTATTGGTTGTTTTGGGCGTTTTTGTGTAAGAAATAAAAACGTATTCCCTTCATAGCGGTGT
>JAJPZB010000095.1 GCA_021204635.1 Opitutia bacterium
TCACTTATTCAAACATTGGATACAATCCGCCGGAGGGCAACGTCGCGAGTTTGACATATACGCTTCCGTGTGGCACTGCGGGAAAAGTGGTTCCCGTGAACGAGCGACGATTTGCCTATGATTTGCACGGGAATGTTGTCGCGGAATTTGGCTCGGGCACGCAACCTGCCGTTTTTGAGTTCGACGACGCCGACAACAAAATTTCGCAGAAATTCTTTCGCGCAGGCAGCGAAGTAATTGACGGCGACCCGCGCGAGCGTGGCGATTTCGACGAGACGCTCTGGGTTTATCACGAGGCGACGGGCCTTCTTCTCGCAAAAATTTATCCGAACGGCTCGCGGACGGATTACGCCTACGATGCGCGCAACCGCCTTGCGACGACGACGCTCGCCCGCGAGATCGACGCTGCCGGCACGCGGCTACAACTCACCCGCGCCTACGACGATAAGACGAACGAACTCGTCTCCGTGACGAGCAATGATGGGACTGTCGCAACGTCGTATGTTTATAATTTCCTCGGGCAATTGCTCAGAATGAGCGATTCCTCAGAAATTACAATTTCGTATGGGTACACGGAGTTTGGTGAAGTTGAAAGCGAAACGCGGAGCGGGCTCTTCAATAAAGTCTTGACACACCACTACGACGATTTTGGTCGAGAAATCGGCTATTCGTTGGACGGGGAACGCAAGACAATAATCTCGTTTGAGAGCGATACGGGGCGCGTGTCTTCTTTGCTCGCCGAAACGAAAAATTTTGCGTGGAACTATCTCGCCGGAACTTCGCTGAAATCGAAACTCGTTTACCCAAATGACGCAGTTTCAGAGTGGTCTTATGAGGAAAAGCGCGATTTACTCTCATGCGTGAAGAACACCATCAACTCCGCAATAACGTCGCAATACGACTATGAGAATGACGCTCTCGGTCGTCGCACAGTTGTCGCAAAGTCGGGAACAATGTTCGACGGAGATGACAGAGTTGCAGTCGGCTACAACAATCGTAGCGAGGTCGTTTCCGCCGTCGCGGCAAACGATAATTCGTATTCCTACGCGTATGATTTTGACAACATAGGGAACAGAAATTCTGCCACAGAATCGGGCACAACAACTGCGTATTCTGCGAATGAATTGAATCAATACTCCGACGTTGTCGTGGAAGGCGATAGTTTTGTTCCCGAGTATGATGCCGACGGCAACATGATTGTTGTCAAAGCGTCAAGTGGGACATGGGATGTTGAACACAGTGGAGAAAATCGCCCAACAACGTGGACAAAGCGCGAGACCGGCGAAAAGATATATATGATGTTTGACGCGCTTGGTCGTCGCACTGAAAAGCGAGTGTTGAATGCCTCGGGCGTGCGCACGCTGCGAGAGCGCTACGTGTATAACGGTTTCCTCTGCGTACAGATTCTTGATGGCGATAGCAACAATGCCGTCATCAAGGAGTTTGTGTGGGATCCGACCGAGAGTGTCGCGACGCGACCACTCGCGTTTTCCCACGTAAGGGAGAGTTTAAATCTGCTCTACAACTTTGATGGCAATAAGAATGTCAGCGAAGTGTTTTATCTCGCGGAAGCAAACGGGATCGGAGCTCACTATGACTATGCGCCATTTGGTGCGGTTTGCCGCACGACAAGGGCGACGCGCGTGACCGGATTCGACGCGATCGAGCAAAATCCCTTCCGCTTTTCGTCCGAGTTCCACGACCCTGAACTCGACCTCGTCTATTACAACTACCGCCACTACTCGCCAACCCTCGGTCGCTTCCTCTCCCGCGACCCCATCGAAGAGCAAGGCGGACTGAATCTGTATGCGTTTTTGAGAAACCAGTTCGGGGTGTTGGACGTTTTTGGTCTAGATTCCTATTCGACACCACCTTCGGCATATGGTGCTAATCTTTTGCCTATCCCCGAGATAGATCCCTATTTTTCCTCATCTTCCCCGAATTTCTACTTAAATTTTACGGATTTATATCTCGCCGATCCATATGCTAAGAATTTATATCCTGGGTATCCATATACCCAGAATCCATATATTCCGAATCAGGGTAGTACTACGGATTTATATCTTGAGCACTCATATATTATGGATCCATATCCTGCAGATTTACATCTTGAGGATTCATATCCTGAAGATTCATATACTGGGGGAGAATGTCCCCCTTGCTTCGCTCCAACTACCTATGCATACAAACCATATCCAGAAACTACACGCTACCCTGAGAATTTTAGACTTCCTGAAATAACCGGAGGAATAGATAATACAACAATTGCTGTTGGGATTCGAAATATTGATTCCGTATTAGGTTTTCTTAAAAATTCTGGAGGTTGGCGCTTTGGTTCCATGCCTGTTAATGAATGGAAACCTTCAAGTGACTATGTAGATGATCGTTTTATATCTCCACAAGGTTTCAAAATTACTTTTTGTGTTTACTTCAATTTTTAGGTAGAGCCAATTTATGAAGAATTTAATATTGATTTTTGAAGTTGCGCTATTGTGGGGCGTCGCAAGTGTCTGCGTTCTCGGCGAAAACGTAAAAGTCGTGTCGGTGGATTTTTGGAGTTATCCCGTATTGGAAGTTGGGGACAAGACGATATCTGGTCCGGACGCCGACCTGTATCTGTGGAAGTATAACAGAGACAATGCAAATCTTGCCGAAGAGTTGGCAGCCAGGGTGGAAAACTCCAACGACACAGACGCCGCAATACTTTTATGCGCGCTGTCTGATCGGATCTTTAATCCGGAAAAGTCCGTATTTTATAAGACTTTCATAGAAGAAAAATATTTGACTCCCACAGTGTATAGTGGAGTTTCTGAAGCAGAAAAAGAACAACTTATTTCTCTCCCTCCGGTATTGCGATTTTATCTGTTTTGCTCAATACACGAGCATACGGTAGAAAAGAAGTATGGATTTTTAATTGACAACAGAATTCCAGGGGCTGCGAGTGAATTAATTTCATCGGGATATTTTGATGAATTTAGCAAATGCCTTGAAGAAATTCGCAAAACGGATTCAATAGAAGAGAATCTTGGCATAGATTTTCTCGCGTTGAGTTTAAATCGGGGAAAAGATCCGCAACTTAACAAAATAAATTATATGTACGACGAGGCACGACATAAAGACATGCTTTTGCGCGCGCCGGCAAACTCTCTTTCCGCAAAATTATTCCGCGATATTGAGATTTTTTCCACTGGTACGCTCTCACTGAGAGAAAAAATGGTGCCTCTTGAGGTTGCAGTCGATACAAATTTTCTCATCGAATCATGCACCTTTGCCACTGCGTATTTCGAGATGTTGATAAATGGTAAAACGCTTTCAGATGAAGATATTGAAAAAACTTTATACGCATCATATTTGGCTTTGAGAAATAAATCTCAACTTGGTGAACGCCATTTGACATTTACTGCCTGCACAGCAGGGGTTTTTGCAAAGCAGAAAAATTACGAAAAATTGGCTACGATCATTTCATATATCAACAATACAACCATACTCAATCAATCTCGCTATTCCTCCCATCCCGAATTATTAAAGAAAAGCGTT
This sequence comes from Opitutia bacterium, assembly GCA_021204635.1. Taxonomy (GTDB): domain Bacteria; phylum Verrucomicrobiota; class Verrucomicrobiia; order Opitutales; family UBA953; genus Spyradosoma. Next base: position 3,538 of record JAJPZB010000095.1, read on the forward strand.
GAGTGGTTTCGCTATGCCGCTTATATATTCAATCGCGAATTTGGTGAACCGGTCTCCAAAGTATATCCGCGAGAATATGCGAGAGGCTTTGAGATGGCAGGATATGGATTTTACGAAGATCCCGAATTGGAAAAACGATTCAATGAAATATTTGAACGAAGGCTCGCAGAAAAAGAGAGAACCGAGAACACGGAGTCGCCTGAGGCGAACAAGTAAGAGTTATTTAGAATAAAGTTTGTGTGATTATAATTATGAAAAAATTGATATTTTTGTTCACCGCGACTATACTATGGGTTAGTGGTGCAATTTGCGTGCATGGTGCGAACATAAAAGTGGTTTCTGTGGATTTTTGGCGTTATCCGGTCTTGGGAGTTGATGGCAAGACGATATCCGGTCCCGATGCCGACTTGTACCTGTGGAAATACAACAACGACAATGCAAATCTTGCGGGGGAATTAGCGAAAAAAGTGGAGGAAACCGGTGACACAGATGCCGCGATGCTTTTGTGCGCGCTATCGGACAGAATTTTTAATCCTGAAAAATCTGTGAGGTATATGAATTTTGTCGGGGAAAAGTATTTGCCACCTCTGTCGTCCTACGAAATTTCCAAACAGGAAGAAGATCGCGTGAAATTGTATCCGCCGGTGCTACGCTTTTATCTGTTTCGTATTGCGCACATGCATGTGCTTTACAGGAGATTTGGGTATTTGATTGATTGCAGCATTCCGGCGTTCGCTTGGGAAATTTCAGGATATTTTGATGAGTTCGCCAAATTTATTGAAGAAATCCGTAAGACGGGATTTGCTAAAGAAAACCTTTATCTCGACTTTTTATACAAATCGATGAAAGAAACCTCCACTAATGTTCTACCCGACTTCATGTATGATGAAAAGCAGCATGAAAAGTGGTTGGCAGAAACAGATTCTACACTTGCGAAGGTTTATCTTTTTGGTCCTGCGATGTCCAAAACTAATTGGGAGAAATCGGATGAAGCATCAGATTACTTTGTTGATATAAATTCAATGTTAGCAATATCGTCTGCATTCAAATATTTTGGTAGAGGGCAAAACTCCAAAGATCCGAATGATGCAGAAAAATCTCTATACGCCTCATACGTGTGTATGCGACATGAATCACAACTTAGCAACACGCATTATATTTGCGCTCTTCAAATGGCAATTATCAGGCAAAAGAGGAAGGAGTATGCGAAACTCGCGGAATTGCTTGCATTGCTTCGACACGATTTGACGGTAATGTACCGATACCCACTTTTTACCACTCTTGCAAAAGGTGTTATCGAATTTTGTGATTCCGCAGATGAGGATTTTCGGAAAGAATTTGGTAAATCATTGGCAGAATATTATCCGGAGGAATATGCACGCGGGTGCGAGATGGCTCGCAAAGGTTTTTACGAAGATCAAGAACTGGAGCAACGCTTTGAAGATTCGTTGCGAAGGCGTTTTGAAGAACGCGAGAAAAAAGCTGAGATGGACGCTCGCGCGGGCGAAGGAATGTAGCGTGTGGGCTAAAACCGGAGAAGGGCGCTTCGAGTTTGTGGTGGTGATGGTGGTGGCGGTGATGGTGGTGGCGGTGATGGTGGTGGCGGTGATGGTGGAGGGTTTGTGGCGAGGATTTTCCGGTGGGTTAGTGGTGGGGAGCAAAGCCAGGCGGGCACACACCCTCACCACTATCGTGGTCCCCTCCCGCTAACTTAGCGGGAGAATTGCGCACTGCGCGCGAGATAGTTGCCACCACCAACCCAGACCCTACCACCAAGCCAAATCTCACCACCAAGCCGCGCGGTGGGAATCAGGTTTGTGGTGGGGCGAGGTAGTGCTCGAAGAATGCGGGGACGCCGCTTTCGACCTTGATTCGCTCGCGGGTTCGCGGGTGCGTGAAGATTAGGCGCCACGCGTGGAGCGCGAGCCTTGGCGCGGGGATTTTCCCGTACATTTTGTCGCCGAGGAGCGGGTGTCCTGCCTCGGAAAATTGCACGCGGATTTGGTTTTTCACGCCTGTCAGGAGTTCGGTGCAGACGCAGGTCCAGCCTTTCCCGCGCCGCAAAACGGTGTAGCGGGTTTGCGCGAGTTTCCCTTGCCCTGCAACGCCGGAGCTGCGCATCGTGTAGTCGTCGTTCGCAACCAACCACGATTCAAAAAATCCGGCGTCGTCGCGCAGATTTCCCGCGACGACGGCTATGTAAATCTTTTCGTTGTCGCGCCAATCCAAGTGCATCAATTCTCGAAATTCATACGACTTTGCAAACGCCAAAACGCCGCTGGTCTCGCGGTCGAGGCGGTTTACGCAGAACAAATTTTTGCGCGAATTTTTTTGCCCCTTTCTGATGAAATTTGTCATGAGCGTGAGCGCGTTTTTCTCCTTTTCGTAGTGCGCGGGCGCGCTCAGCAAACCTGCCGGCTTCTCGATGAAGAGCAGGTCGTTGTCCTCGTATAAAATTTTGACACCGCGAGGCAGGTATTTCTTGGGCGGAGGATTTTTCGGCATCGCGGTTGTCTGCGGCAACACCCGCCGAACCCGCTCGCGACAATGCCGGCGCGGGAACGCGGGCGGGTTGATTTTATTCGTTGACGCCCAAGATTCTCGCTGCCGCGAGCGCGCAGTTTGCCGGATCTAAAATTGTCAACACCGGGGTTTTCGACGGCATTTGCAGCGTCGAATTGATGTTCACCATGAAATCCGTCTTGTCTTTGAACGGCGGGCAGGCGAGGACGGGGCGGTTTGCGTTTGCCGCGACTACGCCGGAAAGCGCGTTGGAGCGGCCCGCAATCGTAATCCACACCACGGATTTTTCCGCGTCGTGCGCCTTCACAAAATTGAAAACGCCGACCGGATCTTTGTGTGCGCTGCGCACGAAATACTCGAACGCGATTCCCTCGGCTTCCAATCCGCGCGCAATTTTTTCGGCGTGCGGCATGTCCGATTCCGAGCCCATCAAGATGTATGCTTTTTTCATCGCGAGAGCCTTTATTTTGAAGCCAAAAGCTTTTCGAGAGCCGAGAGATACAGGGCTCGCGTTTTTTCCACAATCTCCGCCGGCAACTCAGGCGCGGGCGGGAGTTTGTTCCAGTTGAGCGATTCCAAGTAGTCGCGAACGAATTGCTTGTCAAACGACGGCTGCGATGTCCCCGCCTTGTATCCCGCCTGCGGCCAATAGCGCGAGGAATCCGGCGTGAGGACTTCGTCGATGAGGAACAGATTTCCTGCGTCGTCAAGCCCGAACTCGAATTTCGTGTCGGCGAGAATCAGCCCCGCGTGTTCCGCGACTTTCGTGCCGAGCGCAAAAAGGTCCAGCGTCGCTTTTTTCACCTTCGCGAAGATGTCGCTACCGAGAATTTCCGCGCAACGCGCCTCGGTTATCGGCTCGTCGTGGCCCTCCGTCGCCTTTGTCGATGGCGTGAAAATCGGCTCGGGGAGCTTTTCGCTTTCCTGCATTCCGGCGGGAAGCGCGTGGTCCAAAATCGCCCGCGTCTTTTTGTATTCCTTCCAGCCCGAACCGGCGAGGTAGCCGCGAACGACGGCCTCGATCGGGAGCGGTTTCAGCTTGCGCACGAGCATGGAGCGCGGAATCAGCGAGGGTGCGTCGCGCAGGAGTTCGGCGAGAACGGCGTCGTGGTTTTCGGCGAGGTGCGTCGGCATGATCTTTGCCGCCTGCGAGAACCACCAGAGGCTTATCTGTGTGAGCAAAATTCCCTTGCCCGGGACCCCGTTTGGCATGATTGCGTCAAACGCCGAAATGCGGTCTGTCGCCACGATTAAAAGTTTGTCGCCGAGATCGAAAATTTCGCGGACTTTTCCCGAGGCAATTTTCGGGAACGGCAGCCCTGCGACGTTCATGAGTGCTGTCTGCGGCAATGCTTTGCGGATGGTTTCTATGTTCATGGATATCGCGGGATCATAGCTTTTTGATTTCGCGCGAAAAAGCATTTTGTGAAAGCTGCGACAAACGCCGGCGGCGCGGGCATTTTTGGTGGGTCTGTTGCGGGGTGGAAAAATTTGGGCTTGACAGCCCCCCCCCCCCCTATCAATATGGGGCAAATCATGTCAACCACCGGCAGCATCGGTTCCGCCATTCGACAGGGGCTTCGCGGCTCGAAGCGGCTGTCAATTTTTTGGCTTCTCAACGCGCTTTTCGCCGGCGTGATTTCGCTAAATTATTTTTCGCGGCTCGGCACGGATTTTTCCTTTTTGAGCGGGCTCTACTGCGTTTTGGCGACGCTCGGTCACTTCGCTTCTTTCGCGCTCGCGGGTTGGGTTGTCTTGGCATTTCTGCCCGCCTGCATTTCCCGCCGTCGCGGGGAGCGCGTTGCGTGGATTTTGTCCGCCACCGTCTGCGTGGTGGGGACGCTCATCCTTCTCGCCGACACGTTTGTTTACGGGCTTTTTCGCTTCCACGTTTACAACAAATTTGTGCTTGACATGCTTTTCAGCCAAGACGCTGACGGGATTTTCGTGTTTTCGGCGGGGCAATATTTCCTGATGTTTTTGTTGCTTGCCGTGCTTCTCGGCTTGCAGTTTCTCATCTTCTATTTGTCGGGAAAAATCGTTCCGGCCATAGGCAAAAAAATCGCGGTCACGCTTGCCGGAATCTTTGTTTTTTCCTTTGTCGCCTCAAACTTGATGTATGCGTATTGCTCTGCGACGGCGACAGCTGCGGTTCCCGCGATTGCCTCGGTTTATCCGGCGTATTTCCCGCTTACGGCAAACAGCTTTTTGGTCAGCCACGGCTTTGTCGATCCCGAGAAAGTGCGGGAAAGAACCAAGTGGAACGAGGGCACGGCGCTGAATTATCCGAAACATCCCATCGTTCTCGAATCCGAGCCGACGAAAAACATTTTGATAATACTCTTGGATTCGTGGAGTTTTCGCTCCTGCACTCCCGAGGTAATGCCGGATGTCTGCAAATTCGCCGAGGGCGCGCAGGTGTTCAAAAATCATTACAGCGGCGACCACGGGACGCGCACCGGCGTGCCGAGCCTCTTCCACGGGCTTCCGGGGCTCTACTACGACGCGATTCTGGGCGGGGCGATTCCCGCTGCGTTCATCGACGTGCTCGTGCGGGAAAAATACGATTTCGGCATTTTTTCGTGCGCCGGCCTCAGTTCTCCGCCCTTTGACAGAACGATTTTTTCGACTGTTCCCGACAAACTTCACGATTCGTTTTCCGACCGCGCCGGCAACGTCCCTGGCGGCGATGCGGCGCTCACGGGCGCGTGGATTTCGTGGCTCGCCGATTGGCAAAAGAAAAATCCCGCCGGCGAGAAAAAATTCTTTGGCTTCCTCTTCTACGATTTGCTTCACGCCATGACATTGCCGAGAAAATCGGCAAAAAAGTTCTCGCCCACGTGGTCAAACGCCCACTACGAGTTTCTCGACGAAGACACCGATCCCACGGAGTTTTGGAATTTGTATCTCAACGACGCGGTTTTTGAGGACGAGCAAATTGCCCGCGTCCTCGAAGACTTGCGGGCGCGCGGGCTCTTGGAAAACACGATCGTGATAATCACGGGCGACCACGGGCAGGAATTTAACGAGACGGGGCAAAATTTTTGGACGCACGGCTCGGCATTCTCCGAGCCGCAAATGCACGTGCCGCTCATAATTTTCGACGCCTCTCTTCCGCCGAAAACCTTCACGCATTGGACCGCGCACTACGACGTGTCGGTCACGATAATGCAAAATTATCTCCACGCAACGAACCCGCCGTCGGACTATTCCGTCGGGAAAAATCTCTTCGACGAAACGCCGCGCGAATGGCTCTTGGTCGGTCATGAAGAGCAATTTGGCGTCATCGAAAAAGACAGAATTACGCGGACGAGACTCGGCGCGACTTGCGAGATTTTCGACCGCGACTACAAGCCGTTGCCTGGCGCGAGGGTGAATGTCCCCGTCCTCCGCGAAGCCTTGGAACAGGCGCAGGAATTTTACAAGAAATAGCGTGCCGATTGTCGCCGTTTGTTGCCGCCACAAACCCGCAGAAATGTGGCAACAGACGCGATTTGCCAAGTTTCCGGTTGCCCGCATTGTCGCGCGAGAATAACGTTTCGCGCCATGAAAAATCAGCACGCAGCCGCAGAGAAATTTGCCGCAGAAAAAAAGAAAATTTTCGATGGTTGCGAGGTGCTGACAACAATGCGCGACTGGGTGCGCTTCGCCGTGTCGCTCTTCCGCAGGAAAAATTTGAGCTTCGGGCAGGGCACGGCAACGGCGTATGACGACGCGCTCTATCTCGTGCAAAGCGCATTGGATTTGCCACTCGACGGACCGGAAACGTTTTTCGACGCGCGCTTGACCGCGAACGAAATTTCGCGAGTGAAAGATTTCATCGCGCGGCGAGCATTGGAGCGCGTCCCCGCTGCCTACATCACGCGCGAGGCGTGGCTCGGCGAATGCAGGTTTTATGTCGATGAGCGCGTCATCGTGCCGCGTTCGTACATCGCTGAAATGATTCCGGAGAAAATCGCGCCGTGGCTCGGCGACGTCGAGCTCGTGGCGCGCGCGGCAGACGTTTGCACCGGCGGCGGCTCGCTCGCGATTTTGCTTGCACTCGCCTTCCCGAATGCCCGCGTCGATGCCTGCGACATCTCGTCGCCAGCCCTTGAAGTAGCGGCGAAAAACGTGGGCGACTATGGTCTCGACGACCGGATTTCGCTCTTCAATTCCGACGTCCTCGCCGGCGTTCCCGCAGAAAAAAATTCCTACGATTTGATAATTTCCAACCCGCCATACGAGCCCGATTCCATCAGGGAAAATCTGCCGGAAGAATTTCGCAGCGAGCCCGCAGAAGCTTTGTTCTCGGGTGCGGACGGAATGGGCGTCATCAGAAAACTGCTGCGCGCGGCGGCGGAGAAATTAAAGCCGGCGGGCGTGCTCGTCGTCGAAGTCGGCGGCTTGCAGGGCGCGCTCGAAGCAGAATTTCCGCAGATAGAATTTAATTGGTTGGAGACGGAGGACGCGTCCGATTGCGTTTGCCTCATTCAGGCTTCGTCGCTGAAAAAGGCGTTCGCGAAAAAATCGCGCGGAAAGGGAGCTGCGCGATAACGGCGCGGCGGCAACAATGAGCTTTAAATTTCAAATTCTTGGGACGAGCAGCAGCGGGAATTGCTCGGTTTTGAAAACTCCGGCTTGCACGGTTCTCATCGACGCCGGTTTTTCGGGGAAAAAAATCAGGCGCGGGCTCGGCGATCTCGGCATCGCGTTTAGCCGCATAGACGCGATTTTTTTCACGCACGAACACAGCGACCACAGCGCCGGAATCCCCGGAATAACGGCGTCGGAACACTGCCCGCGCCTCTTCGCAAACAAAGGCACGGCGGGCGAAATCAACCGGCGCTACAAGAAAGAAAAAATGATTGGCTGGAACATTTTCGAGAACGGGACGACGTTTGAGTTTAAAGACCTGAAAGTCACTCCGTTTTCAGTCCCGCACGACGCGCAGGACACATGCGGCTACGTCTTCGAGTGCGCGGGCGAGAAATTGGCGTGGATGACGGATTGCGGGAAAATCACGAATATCGCGCGGCAAAAGCTCGCGGACTGCGATTTCCTCGTCCTTGAATCAAATTTCGACCCCGAGCTTTTAAATCGCTCGGCGCGCCCCGAGGAATTGAAGAACCGCATTCGCGGCCTGCACGGGCACTTGTCCAACGGCCAGTGCGCCAATTTTTTGCAGGAATATGACAACCCGAGACTCAAAACGATTTTCTTCGGCCACGTCAGCGAAGAATGCAACGCCGTCGAGAAAATTCGCGAAACCTCGCTCGCCGCTGTCAGCAACAGGAATATTCGCGCCGAAATCATTTGCCCGACAGACTTCATGCCCGACAATGGCGGCTTCGGCTTCTGAATAGCCGGGTTGGAGGTGGCGCGGGTTAGTGGCGAGGGTTAGTGGTGGCGGGTTGGTGGTGAGAGGGATGGTGGTGGGAATTGGCTTTGTGGCGGGGTGCCAGGTTGGTGGTGGCGGCAGAATTTCGCAGGGATTGTCACACGGATTTGTTCGGGACTAACGTCCCTCACGGTTTGTGGTAGAGGGTTTGTGGTGGAGAGCCGGGTCTGTGGCGGGATGGTGGTGGCAACTTTCCGTGGCATTTTGCCGTCGCCACTAACCCAATTCCCACCACCGACCCAAGTTCCACCACAGACCCAATTATCACCACCAACCCAACTCACCACCAACTCAGCCAATTTCGTAAATTATTTTCTTTACTTTGTCGCTGCCGGTGAACTTGGCGATTTTCTTCAAGATGTTGCTCTTCTGAAATTCGAGTTCTTGGCGGACGATCGGGTTCGCGCAGAAAATGCGCAGCGTGCTCATGGAATTTTCGAGCGCGGAGGGGGAGCAACTATCCGCGAGTTTCGAGGGAACGATTTCCGCCCAGTGTTGCTGTATTATGCTTTGCAGGCTGTTCGCGAAAAAGCCGTGCGAGATCAAGACTTTTTTGAAGAGCGGGGCAGCTTCCCGAGGCTCGGTGTCGCCTCGTTCCCGCCGCTCTTCCGAGGCTTTGATGAACTTCGTCGAGATCTTGATTTCCTTTTCTCTGTCGAGCTCGCGGTATTTTCGCGGGCTCATGTCGTCGCAGGGAATCCCGCTCAGAGCGGCGAGCATGTTGCCGACGCTGCGGCTCGGCTTTGTTGTCGCGAATTTTTCCACGAGGTTTGCGCGAACGAGCCCCGGCAACTCTGCGAGGCTTGCGATTGTCGGGATCTTGTCCGGCGGAATTTCGCCCGGCGACAATGCGTGGAGCCATGCGGCCTGCGCGCCAAATTTTTTCGCGGGAACGACGTCCGCCGCCATCGAATCCCCGACGTGGAGCAATTCGCCGCGCTCAATTTTCATCGACATGCAGAGATTGTCGAAAGCGGCGGGATCGGGCTTCGCCAAACCCGTTTTTGCCGACAAGAAAACGCCGTCGAAAAATTGCAAGACATTTTTGTCTGCGAGTGCCTTTCCCCAACGCGAATCGCCGTTTGAGAGCACGACGAGGCGCAAGCCCAAAAATTTCAGCGCCTCCAAAACCGCTTCGACATGCGGCATCAGCGCCCAGTGCTCCGGCTCCGCGAGGCTTTTGTAAACAAATTCCGTCGCTGCGGCGAATTGCGCGTTGGAGCAGCGGCCTGCGAAAATTTCCCACAACATCGCCTGCCAATATTTGCGGGAACGTGTCTCGCTCGTCGGCGAATTTTTGTTTGCGAGCGCGGTCTTTCTCGCGGCGGAAACGCGGGCGTCGAACTCCTTTGCTTCGGGAATTTCTGCGATTTTTTGCGCGCGCATTGCCTCGACGCAGATCGCGCCAATCGAAGGTTTTACGCGGAGCAGGGTGTTTGTGAGGTCAAATGAGACGACGGAAATTTTCATACGCTCGCAAATTGAGTTGCATTCTGCGGCAACGCGATTTTCGGGGAAACGTCAAAAATCTTCGCCGCGCAGCCAGAACGAAACCGAGAGCGGCGGTAGCTTCAAAAAGCCGTTTTCGTGCGAGAAACCTTTTTCTGAGGGGACGCCGGAGGCCTTGAATGTCGTCGAGTTCGCAACTTGCCGGAAGCCGAAGAGAACCTCTTTTTGGATCTGGACAACTGCCGTCTCGGTCTGCGGATTGAGCATGAGCGCGTATTGCAACTTCCCTTGGGTGAACGCGGCGTTGTAAATCACGACAACGGCGGTGTTCCGCTGGTCGGGGTAGAACTTGAAAAAGTCCTCCGGCACGCACTTTCGTTGCCGCAACAGACGCCCGTTTGGAGAGAGGCGGAAGCGAATCCACGCGCGCGCATACTCGTGCGTCCGCGCAAAGCGTTTTTTGCGGGTGTAGTCAAGCGCATTCTCTTCGCCGTCGAGATAGGTGTTGTTTTTGCCGTGTTTTGTGCGAAGAAAATCCTGACCTTCGGCGAGCATTGGAGTGCCGAGCGAGGCAAACAAAAACGCGAGCATGATGTGCGTGCGCCGGCGATCCCGCACCGTCGGGTTTTCCGCGTTCGAGTTGCCGCACTCCGTTATTTTGTCGAGCCAGCAGCGGTCGTCGTGCGATTCCGTGTAGTTGATTGTCTGCGCGGGGAAAGTTGCAAAATACTCGGGCGAGCCCGCGATAAAATAGCGGAAACCGTCGAGATTCACGCAGTTGTGGACGTATTTTGCCGCGTAGTCGCGATAGCCGTCGTTCCACGACGAATACGTCGTTTTCCGCAAATTTCCTGCGATGTGGCCGCGAAAACTCCAGGGCTCCGCAATCAAAATCGTGTCGGGAAATCTTGCGCGAATTTTCTTTTCAATGGCGATGAGCGCGGGGACGCCGACGAGCTCCGCGAGATCAAAGCGGAATCCGTCGATCCCATACGCCTCGACAAACCACAGCAGGCTTTCCTGAACGAGCCGTCGAGACATCGGCGCGTCGGCGTTGTAGTCGTTGCCGCAGCCGCTCCAATTCGTGAAATCGCCGTATTGCGTGAGGTTGAAATAATATTCTTTGTCAAGCCTCAAAAGGTGATTCGGTTCGCCGACGTGGTTGTAAACGACGTCCAAAATCACCGCGAATCCCGCTTGATGAAGCGCATCCACGAGCTCGCGGAATTCCTCGATCTGCGTGCCCGACGCCGGATCCGAGGCGTAGTGCGACGCCGGCGCGAACCAGTTGTTCGGCATGTAGCCCCAGTGGTAGTCCTCGGGCTTTTCCGCGTCAAATTCCTGAATCGGTTGGAGCTCCACGGCGTTGACACCGAGCTTTTTCAAATAGCAATCGTCGGAGCGAACCCACTCCGCGAGTTCGCGAAATCCGATCTTTTTGTTGCCGGCGTAGCGCGGATGTTTGGCGATTAAATCGCGCAGATGCACTTCCGCGATTACGAGGTCTGCAACGTGCGGCGGGCGAAAATGCGTCCGCGCCGGCCTGAGCGATTTTTCATCGACAACAATGGCGGGACCGCGCCGCGAGACTGCCGCCTTGGCGTAGGGATCGAGAACCGCCGCGCTTTCATCAAAGCCCGACGTGTTGTCGGAATTTTTCCCGCCGACAAAATAATTGTAGTGCCAGCCTTCCAAATCGCCGTGCGCGACAAACTCCCAAATCCCGTTTTCCATCGGCGTGAGCTCGACCTTTTTCCGCGCCGCCGCAGGAAATTTCGGATTCCAAAATTCCAACGAAACGCGCGACGCACGAGGCGCAAAAATCCGGAAAGTCGTCCGCGAACCGTCTTCATCGACGATTGAGCCGAGGCGGTCTTGCGAGAAAATTCGCGACATCAGGTAGCCGGAGTGTATCGTGAGCGAGTGCGGGTGCTGCTTGCTTTCCCAGACGAGTTCGTCCGGCTTGTCGAAGTCGATCGGGCGGTCGGTTATGAATTTGAAAACGTGCCAGCCCGTTTGGTGCACGCTCGCGCGCAGGTTGCCGTTGCCGTGCTCGTCCAAGACTAAGTTGTATGAGCCCGGCGGCGGCCCGAACCACTCGAAATTTTTTGAAACGTATTTGAACGAAACTTCCTCGGTGTGGTCGCCGAAAAAAACGAGGCTGCGCGGGACGGAAACCTGCCAGAGCACGATTGAGCCAAACGGGACACGGGTCAGGCGCCAGCGCTCGTTGCCGACTGCGCTTTTCCAGCCGTTGAAATTGCCGGCGACGAAAATCTCCGTGTCCGTGGGAATGTTGCACGATTTGTAGAGCGGCGGCGCGAGGACGAAGACGATGTTTCCGCCATCCATGTAATATCCCGCCGCGATGCCCGCGATGAACGGCGGGATGCGCAAAATCTCGCGTAGGCGCATGCCAGAGCGCAATTTCAGCGGCGGCATTTTTTTCGTGTTCAGCCAGTCGCCGGTCAAAATTGCCATGCCAGTGTTGCTCGACATCCAATGCGCGTCCAACAAGGAAACTCCGCCGACTTCGCCGGAAGGGGCATGCGCTTGCAAAAAATCGGAAATTTTTTTCAGGACGGAAACCATGATTTTGCCGTTTGCAAATTTGTTGGAAAAACTCGGGGCAACCTGCGACAACGCGGGTTTGTCGCGAGATACTGAGCTTCGCAAGATATCCCGCAAACGCCTTGCAGGCAAGAAATCAGTTGCCGCCACCAACCCCGACTTCGAGACGGTGGCGGGTTTGTGGCGGGAGGGGTTGGTGGTGAGAGTTTGGGTT
>JAJPZB010000018.1 GCA_021204635.1 Opitutia bacterium
AGAAAAATTTTTCGATAGAAGAGAAAGAGAATGCTGGCGGAAAATTCCATTTGAGAAATCGCAATTTTCTCCTACCACAGAAATGGAGAAAGTGAGCAGCGAATATATCTTTTCCGATGGATGTGCAAAAAATGCGCAGACAAGAGGCGAGACAATATATGGAACCAGGGTCAATAAAAAACTTACTGATGAGGGGAAGGCTAAACTTGAATTAGGGAGAAGTCGCGGCTTCGTGGGTGATGCAGTAGAATTTTCATTCGCGGGAGAAAAATGTATTTTTTTAATGGAGGAGAGAATGGGATTCGCCAAAATTTGCGTGGGTGAAAAATACAAGATAGGGGTGCAAAATTTAAACACGCCATTGAACAAGAAGGCGCATCCGGATCGTTTGGTAGAAGCAGCGCTGATCCCATTGAAGCACAATGATATGGTATTTTTAGCGATTGTTATAAAGAACCGGAGGATTTCGCAATTGTATTCTGTGTATGTTTTAGACGATCACTTTGATATTGTTTACAGAGACTTTGTCTCTGGAGATTTAGTATGTAGAGCTGGAGCGCTAAAAGATGGCGGTTTTTATGTAGAGGGTGCTCTCTCTAAAAAGGGAACAGCATACAGATTCAAATAAAATATAATGATAAGAAAAGCTTAAATTTGTTTTACAAATTTTATGGCAATATTTTTATTTATTGCAATTGTTGAAAAATCATGAAAGGCATAATCGCCTCCATTTTATTGTTTTTTGTCGCGAAGTTTTCATGCGTTGCGTGAGGGTAGCGGAGAAGGATTATTAAAACTTGCAAAAGAGCATTTCCCTCCTGTGTATCGCTATGTTGCCGATTATTGTTATAGAGAAAAAATGTATGAAGATTCAGCGTATTTTTATTATCTATATTGGAGGCGTCCTACAAATTTCTGTTGCTGCATGCGAACATTCGAGTATGAAGACACATTACGTGAGATAGAGATTCCTGCGGCAAAACGATTTTGCGAATCACTTGTGAATGCAGGAAGATATGAAGAAGTTTATGAGTTTATTTTGTATTTTTGCGGATTATTTAGAGCAAGGTATTTGTTGAGAAAGGAAATGGTGGCTATGAGAAACGAAATTGAACAACAAGTGTTGGCGAAAGGTGAGAAATTCTCGGAAAGAAGCGAAGCAATGGTTCGCAAACTTACATTAGAATACGGATATTTTGTAATCCCTGACTTTGAACAAAGATATCGGACCGAATTGGCTAAAATTTGCGCGGACGAGTGAACTCAATTTTTGGAAATTTTGGTTTTCGTCACTCCGTTGCCGGTGATGATGTGTTTGTCCTGGTAAGCGTGGAGAACGCACAGTGTCGTTGATTATCGCATCGCGGATTTATGGCGGGCACGAGTGTGGGTTGGTGGTGAGGATTGGGGTTAGTGGTGAGTTTTTTTCGGAGGGTTGGTGGTGGGTAGCAAAGCCAGACGGGCACACACCCTCACCTCCAACCCACAATCACCACCAACCCAATTCCCACCACTAACCCACCTCCCACCAGAATGACCAACCCGCGACAAACTCAGAGGTTTGTGGCGGGTTGGTGGTGGGAGAAACGGAGTTCTCGGGTTGGTGGTGGGACGTCAGGATTTTTTGCCCCAGAGTTTTTCCATGCGGGCGACGGTTGCGTCGTAGCAGGATTCTTCCGTCATGATGTCGAGGGCGGAACTTCCTGCGGGGACGAACGGCAGGACGTGCTCGCCGTATGGCACGACGACGTCGAGGACGAATGGCCCCGGCGTGTCGAGCATCTCGCGGATTGCAGCGTGCAGTTCGTCGCGTTTGAGCACCCGCCTGCCATTGACGCCAAAGCCTTTTGCGATCGTGACAAAGTCGGGGTAGAGCGCGGAAGCGTTGTCGGGCGAGCCGATGTTGTGCACGTCGCCGAGCAGCGTTTGGCCGCGATTTGAGCCGTAGAAGCAATCTTCCCACTGCGCGACCATGCCGAGAAATTGGTTGTTCAAAATCACGGTTTTCACGGCGAGTTTCTCAATCGCCATTGTCGCGAGTTCTTGAATGTTCATGAGGACGGAACCGTCGCCATCGACGTTGAGCACGGTTTTGTCGGGGAATGCCGCCGCGACGCCGCACGCCGCCGGCAAGCCGAATCCCATTGTGCCCGAGCCGAGCGAGCTGATGAACGTTCTCGGTTTGTTTATGAGGAAATATTGCGGCGTCCACATTTGGTGTTGCCCCACGCCGGTGCAGACGATCGCGTCGCCCTTTGTCTCCTGATAAAGCGCCTCAATCGCCTCTTGCGGCATGATGTGCGGCGAGCCGTGGCGCCTGTATCCGAAGGGGAACGGGTGCTGCTTTTCCCAGCCGTTGATCGTCGCGTACCATTCGGTGAGGTCGGGCTTTTTGAAATTTGTGCGTTTTGCGAGATCGATCAAGCGCGTGAGCGCGTCGTGCAATTCGCCTTCGATCGGGAACTGCGCGGTCTTGTTTTTGTTGTGCTCGGAGCGGTCGATGTCGAAGTGCACGATTTTCGCGGTCGGCGCGAATTTGTCGGTGGGGCCGGTGACGCGGTCGTCAAAACGCGTGCCCATTGCGACGAGTAAATCGGAGTGGTAAACCGCCCAGTTGCCGGCGACCGTGCCGTGCATCCCAAACCAGTAGAGCGACTGCGGGTCGTTCGCCGGAAATGCGCCGACGCCCATCAAAGTCGAGGCGACGGGGACGCCGGTAATTCGCGCAAACTCGCGCAAAAGGTCCGACGCACCGGCGGAAATGACGCCGCCACCGATGTAGAACACCGGTCTTTTCGAGACGGAAATGAGGTCGAGCACGAGCTTCAATTCGTCGTCCATCGCATGCAATTTTCCCGGGATTTTTGCGGGAAATTCGTCGAGCGATTTTGGGAATTTCGGCACGAACATCGCCTGCTGGATGTCTTTCGGAATGTCGATAACGACGGGACCCGGGCGCCCGCTTGTAGCGATTTTAAATGCGCGGAAAAGGATGTTGGGCAGTTCGTTGGCGTCGAGTGCGAGGAAGCTGTGTTTGACGATCGGGAGCGTCATTCCGAAGAAATCGGTTTCCTGAAACGCCTGTTTCCCGATAAATTGCGAGAAAACCTGCCCCGTGATGAACACGACGGGGACGCTGTCCATGTAGGCGTCCGCGATTGTGGTGACGAGGTTTGTCGCACCCGGTCCGCTTGTTGCGAAGCACACGCCTGGTTTGCCGGTCGAGCGCGCATATCCGCTTGCCATGAAGCCGCCGCCTTGTTCGTGGCGGGGCAGGATTACGCGGATTTTTTGCGAGCGTGAAAGCGCCTGATTCAGCTCTATCGCAGAGCCGCCAGGGTAAGCGAAAACCGTATCGACGCCGATGAGTTCCAAGCAGCGAACGACGACGTCCGCCCCTCGCATTTTTTTGGCTTCGTCAGACGTTCCCGTCTTGACGAATGCCGGCTTAGCGGAATCGGAGGTTTTCGAATTCATATCCATTATATTTTGTGAAAATTAGTTCTTGCTTTTTTTGCGGCGAGGCGTTTGTCGCGGCGTAAAAAGCGAGCTATTGCTTTTATACTCTCGCGGGGAGCGTCGCAAGTTTTGAAAAAACGTTGGTGGCGGCGATTGGGTTGGTGGTGGCTCGGCGTCCGGGTTGGTGGTGGCGATTGGGTTAGTGGTGGGACTTGGGTTGGTGGTGGAACTTGGATTAGTGGTGGCGGGTCGGTGGTGAAACCAGGTTGGTGGTGGGGATTGTTGCTGCGTCTTGGGTTGGTGGTGAATCAGCCTGCAACGATTGCGCGCGAACGTCCCAAGAAAACCCAGCCCTCGCTCTCGATCATCTCGCGGGCCTTTTTCCATTTCACGACAACGCGCTCTTCGCCTTTCCCCACAACGACGAGGTCGTTGCGCAGAATGTCTTCGGGGACCGGCACGGGCTCGGGGTTTTTCTGCGCGGCGGATTGCGCCATAATGCGCTTCAACGCGTTTACGTCGATTGCGACCTCCTGTTGCCCGTCGGCATTGTTGTGGGGCGGTTCTTTTATGATTCCGCGCAACTCTGCCATGAGTTTTTGGAAGGCGTCCATGCTTGTCGCGGAGCGGAAAATGCCCGTGCAAACCGCAGAGCGGAATCTGCCGAGCATCGTTTTGAAGCACGAGAACGCCTCGTTTTTGTATTCCACGAGCGGGTTTCTTTGCCCATAGCTGCGCAACCCAATGCTCTGCCGCAGGTCTGCCATTTCGGCGAGGTGATCCTGCCAATTTGTGTCTATCGCGCGCAAAATTATGTGTCGCTCCATGTTTTTGAGCGCCTCGGCGTCCTCGATGTTGTCGCGCTTTTCATATGCTTCGCGCACGCGCCCGAGAATGAGTTTTGCCGCTCCGCTTTCGCCGGCGCCGAGAATTTCTTCCTCTGTGAAATGCACTGGGAACGTCGAATTGAGCCAGCGCACAAAATCTTCAACCGCGACTTTGTTGATTTCGCCGACTTCGTTTTCGGGGACTGCGGCGTCAACGCGCTCGTTGATTTCTTCCTCGCAGAGCGCGAAGAGCAGGTCGCGCGGCTTGTCCGTGCGCAGCGCCTGATTCCGCAAGCCGTATATGATTTCGCGCTGTTTGTTGAAGACGTCGTCGTATTGCAAAGTGTTTTTGCGATACATGAAGTGGACGCCTTCCACGCGCCGCTGCGCCGTTTCGACGGAGCGGTTCAAAATCGGGTGTTGCAGCGGCTGGCCCTCGACAAACGAGCGTTGCAAGACCTTGGAAATCATTCCCGCGTTTGTGAAGAGCCTCATCAAATCGTCTTCGAGCGAGATGAGGAATTTCGAGCGCCCCGGGTCGCCTTGTCGCGAGCAGCGGCCGCGCAACTGGCGGTCAACGCGCCGCGATTCGTGGCGCTCGGTCCCGAGGACAAAGAGCCCGCCGAGTTCCCGCACGCCTTCGCCGAGCTTAATATCCGTGCCGCGTCCCGCCATGTTTGTCGCGATTGTCACGGCGCCGCGCTGGCCCGCGTTGGCGACAATTTCCGCCTCGATCTCGTGGTTTTTCGCGTTCAACACGTTGTGCGGAATGCCGGCGTAGTTGAGGCTTCGCGAGAGGAGTTCGGAGGCTTCGACGCTCGCTGTGCCGACGAGGACGGGCTGTCCCTTTGCGTGCGCCTCGGAAATTTCTTTCACAGCCTCGGCGTATTTCTCGCGGCGGGTTTTGAAAATCATGTCGTCGTCGTCGATGCGAATGCACGGTTTGTTCGTCGGTATCGCGACAACGCCGAGGCGATATATGTCGTAAAATTCGCCGGCCTCGGTTTCCGCCGTGCCCGTCATTCCCGCGAGTTTTTCATACATGCGGAAATAATTTTGTATCGTTATCGTGGCGTAGGTCTTGGTTTCTTTTTCGATTTCGACGCCTTCTTTTGCCTCGATTGCCTGATGAAGCCCGTCGCTCCAACGGCGCCCGGGCATTATTCGCCCCGTGTTTTCATCGACGATCATGACCTTGCCGTCTTTGATCACGTACTGCACGTCTTTCTCGAAAAGCGCATAGGCTCTCAGGAGCTGGGAAATGCAGTGAATCGTCTCGCTGACGGTGATGAAATTTGTCTCCGCCTCCGATTTGAGTTTCGCGCGGCCGTCGGCGTCGAGGTCCTCGCGCGCGTCGATCGCGATGAATTGCGAGGGCAGGTCGGGCAGGACAAACGCGTCGGGATTGTCGGGGCGCAGAGTGTCGCGCCCTCGCTGTGTCAAGTCCGATTCTCTCCGGCGCTCGTCGATGGCGTAATAGAGCTCTTCTTTTATATTGAAACGGCGTTCGCGGTTGAACGTGTTCATCAATTCCGAATCGAAGGAATCGAGGGCTTTGCGCCATGTCCCGTTTTCCATCATCTTCAAAAATTGCTTGTTGCGGGGCGCGCCGAGTTTGACTTGGAGCAGGGCGATGAGCGCTTCCTGCTCTGCCTCCGAGCCGGGCTTTGCCTTTTCCAAAAGCTTTTTTGCGCGCTCGACGAGTTTGTTGCAAAGGCGCGTCTGCTTTTCGACGAGCGCCGCAACGCCTGGTTTGAATTGGGTAAACGGCGGTTCGTGGTCGTCGTTCACGGGGCCGGAAATGATGAGCGGCGTCCGCGCTTCGTCGATGAGAATGGAATCGATTTCGTCAACGATGCAGTAGTAATGGTCGCTCTGCACCTGCTCTGCGACAGAGCCCGCCATGCCGTTGTCTCGCAGGTAGTCGAAGCCAAATTCCGACGCCGTGCCGTATGTGATGTCGCAGGAATACGCTTCGCGGCGCGCGGCGGGATACATCGAATTTTGAATGCAGCCGACCGTGAGCCCGAGATATTTGAAGAGATAGCCCATCCACTCAGAATCGCGGCGGGCGAGATAGTCGTTGACGGTGACGAGCTGGCAATTTCTCCCCGTCAGCGCATTCAGGTAGAGCGGGAGCGTCGCGACGAGCGTCTTGCCTTCGCCGGTCGCCATTTCCGCGATTTTGTTTTGGTGAAGCGCAATTCCGCCGATCAGCTGGACGTCGAAGTGCACCATGTCCCACTCGATTTCGTGGTCGCAGACGATGATTTTTTGTCCGCACAGGCGCCGCGCCGCGTTTTTGACCACGGCGAATGCCTCCGGCAAAATTTTGTCGAGCGATTCGCCTTTTTTAATCCGCTCTTTGAACTCCTGCGTTTTTGCTTTCAGGGAATCCTCGGAAAGCTTTTGGAACTCAACTTCCAACTTGTTGATTTTCGCGACAATAGGTTTGCATTTTTTCACGAACTTGCGATGGCTGCGCCCCGCGAAAATCTTAAAAATCGAAGAAATACCCATGCTCTGAATGCGTTGAAAAATTTGGTTGAGAATTGTATTTATTGAGGTTTGTCGCAAGCGTAAAGCCCACCGGTTTGATGTTTATTGCGAACGGTTCTACATAAAAAGCACCGAGCAACGGCTTTGTTGCGGAATATAAAGCGTGCGAACTCGCGGCAATTATTCTTCTTTTTCGTCGCGGGGCTGTTGCTCCGAGTTGTTTGAATCCACGACATCTGTCCGCGCGATCATGTCGTGCCACGCGCGCTTGCGATATGAGAAAAACGGGACGTACGCGTTTATTATCATGACGATTGTGATGAGGAGCCCCCACGGCGCGATCGAGCACGCTTTCCATATCGCGCGCGAGAAGCATTGCAGGAAATTCGGCGCAGTGCCCGTCTGCGAGATTGTGCGAATGTGGAAGATTTTTTTGCCGAGAGTTTCGCCGTGCATGAAGAACTCGGAGAACATGAAATACACGAACGCGGTTGTGAACGCCATCGCCGCAATGGCGGAAAACAGCGAGGTTATGTTTTCGTTGTTCGCCAATGCCGGCACTGCGCTTTGCAAAAAATTTTGGAGCGAGACCACGTCGCCGCTCGCAACGAGGTTTTCATATTCCGTGCAAAAATTTTCGAGAAGCGGCACTGCGGTGGAAAATTCTCTCTCGCAGATTGATGGAATCAAAATGCGCGATTCCGCGATGATCACCAAATACAAAAGGATCGTGTCCGCGCAAAATGCCAACAAACGGAAAAATACCGAAGCCGGCGGCGGCAGGTTTTTGTCCATGAGCTCGCGAAGCTGTTTTTTCGATATGGGCGGAGGCGTTTCCATTTCTGTTTTTTGGCTTGAAAAATTGCGGGAACACTACTCACAAAAGCGATTCTTCGGCGATCCCGTTTTGGCGGCAGCACGCGAGAAAAGTGTTTCGCATGAGCATCGCGACTGTCATGGGGCCAACGCCGCCGGGAACCGGCGTGATGTGCGAGCAACGCGGCGCAACTTCGTCGAAATCGACATCGCCGACGAGGCGGAAGCCGCTCTTCTTCGTGGCGTCGGGAATGCGGTTTATCCCGACATCGATGACGACTGCGCCGGGCTTCACCATTTCCTTTTTCAAAAATTTCGCGTGCCCTACGGCGACGACAATGATGTCCGCCTGCCGCGAAATTTCGGCGAGGTTTGTAGTGCCCGTGTGGCAGAGCGTCACTGTGGCGTTTGATTTTTTCGAGAGCAGGAGCAGGGAAATCGGCTTGCCGACAATGAGCGAGCGCCCGATGACGACGGCGTGCTTTCCCGCAGTTTCTATGCGCGAGCGCCTGAGAAGCTCGATGATGCCCGCCGGCGTGCAAGCCGCGATGGCGCTCGGGAGGTCTTGAGCGAGCCGCCCGAGGTTTGTCTCGGAAAACCCGTCAACATCTTTTTCGGGGCGCACGAGATTGAACATCGATTTTTCGTCGATGTGTGGCGGCAACGGAGCCTGAACCAAAATCCCGTTCACGCCGGCGTCTGCGTTGAGCGCGACGATCTCGCGGGCGAGTTCCTCGCGGGAAATATCCGGCGGGAAAACTTTCACCGTGCCTTTTATCCCGACCTCGGCGGCAGTTTTTTCTTTTTTCTTGACATAGGAAACGCTCGCCGGATCGTCCCCGACGCGCAAAACGACGAGGCTCGGAACGATTTTTTCCCGCGCAAAGAGCCGCCCGATTTTTTCGCGCAACTCTGCGAGCGTTTGCTTGGAAATTTCGTTCCCGTCAATCAATTGCATAGTTGCGACCATTCTTAGCGTTTTCGCGATTTTTGGAAACGATTTTTCCCGCGACTAAGCGCCATCGCAGTCGCCGCCGAGTTTTTCGCGTGCGAAAACGCGGGAGCTACCCCTCTGTCGCGGGAATGTCCGTCTCGGCGTGTTCCGCGTAGTTCATTATTTCTTCGAGCGAAGTAATCCCGCGCTTCACTTGCTCCCAGCCGCATTCTTGCAGTGAACGCATGCCGTCGCGCCGCGCCTGATTGCGGATTTCCGTCGCAGATTTTTTCTCGATGATGAGCTCGTGAATCGCGTCGGAGACAGGCAAAATCTCGAAAATTCCGACGCGTCCGCGATAGCCGATGCCGCGGCAATACTCGCAGCCGGCGGGCGCCCGCGCCGTCGCAATTTCCGGTGCAAGGGCAGGGTCGAGCCCCAAGGCGACGAGGCAAGATTTCACGTGCGCCGGCGAATAAACTGCCGGCTTCGAGCAGCGGCGACAGAGCCGGCGAACAAGGCGTTGCGCTATGATCATTTCGACGGACGACGCAATGAGAAAGGGCTCGATGCCCATGTCGGTCAGCCGCGTGAGCGCGCCCGCAGCGTCGTTCGTGTGGAGCGTCGAGAGCACGAGGTGACCCGTCAGCGCCGCGCGAATCGCTATGTCGGCAGTCTCGCCGTCGCGGATTTCGCCGACCATCACGACGTCCGGATCTTGCCGCAAAATGCTTCGCAAAACATTGGCGAATGTCAGCCCGATCTCGCTTTGCACCTGCGTCTGATTCACGTTCGGAACCTCGTATTCCACAGGGTCTTCGACGGACATCAGTCGCAGATTCGGCGTGTTTATTCGGCGCAAAAACGCCGTCAGCGACGTCGATTTCCCCGAGCCCGTGGGCCCCGTCACGAGGATGATGCCGTGCGGCAATTTCAGGTGCGCGTTGATGACATTTTCGTCTTCCGGCAAAAATCCGAGGTCGCCGATCGTCAGCGATTGCGCCTTTGTGCCGAGTAGTCGCAGCGAGATCGATTCTCCGTAGAGCGTCGGGAGCGTCGAGACGCGGATGTCGATCGTCTCGCCGTTTTGCTGGGTGAAAGTGATTCGCCCGTCCTGCGGGCGGCGGCGCTCCGAGATGTTCAGCCGCGCCATGATTTTGATGCGCGAGATTATCGCCGCCTGAAATTTTACGAGATTCTCGGGGACGTTCACCGGAACGAGCTCGCCGTCGATTCGGTAGCGAATGACGAGCGTTTCCTTCTGCGGCTCGAAGTGAATATCGGTGGCGCGGTCGTTCGCCGCCTTTTGCACAATTTCGTTGACAAAGCGGATGATCGTGGCGTTCTCGTCCTCTTCCTCCTCGACTTTCCCCTCCTGCAAATCCGCGAGCATGGTCTCGTCCAACGAGCCCGAGCCCACGCCGAAGCGCTTGTTTATCGTCTCCGATATCATGTCGGGAATCGCCATTATCCAGCGCGGGCGCGTTCCGTAGAGCGCGTAAATCCAGTCGCCCATACGCTTTTCCGGCGGCCAGCCGACGACGAGCGAAAGCGTCCCCGCCCTCGGTGGCGTCTCCACAATCGGCAGGCATTGATATTCCAGAATGAGCCGCAGCGGGAAATTTGGGTGCTCCGTCGAAAGCTCAAATCTCGGCGCAAATTCCAAGCCCTCCGCCTTCGCGAGTTTTTCCGCGATCCTCGTCGTCGTCGCTCCCGTGATCTCTGAAATTTTTTGGCAACGCAGCTCGAGCGGGGAATCGAAAATTTCGTCGCAGCGCTCGACCGGAATCTCCGGGAAAATCTGTGTGAGTCTTTCGGCGGTAAGCATTTTTAAAAGCAGTTCAACGCCACTATGCGCGGCAGGTTTCAATCTCGGGATTTTCGCCACCACCAAGCCCTTTCGCGAGAAAAACTTTCCCGCAAGGCAGAAATGCCACGATTAAAATCCCACCACCAACCCTCTACTAATAATCCCACCACCAACCCAGACAGTGCACGGGGTTTGTGGTGGGGAATTTGGTTTTGTGGTGGCAACAGACCTGTCACCACAAAGCCAAGGTCTCACCACCGACCCAAACTGTCGCCACTAACCCAACTTCCACCACTAACCCTCACCACCAACCCTCTACTAACAATCCCACCACCAACCCTCACCACCAAGCCGCTTAGTGGTGGCGGGTTGGTGGTGGTGAGGGGGTCAGTAGAAGACTTTTTCCATGCAGAGTCCTCGGGCGGGGGCGGTTGCCACGCGGGCGTCGCAGATTTTTGCGTCGCGGTATTGTTGCAGGTCTTCGGGCGTCATTTTCCCCGAGCCTACGGCGACGAGCCCGCCGACGAGCCGGCGCACCATTTTGTAGAGATATCCGCTCGCCTCCGTTGTGATGAAGATTTTTTTCCCGCGACAACAAACGTCCAGGCGCCGCAGGTTTTTCACCGGATTTTCGCGCTCGGCAGAGGCGTGTGTTGCGCCGAACGCGGAGAAATCGTGCTCGCCGAGCAGGAGGCACGCGGCCTTTTTCATCGCCGCTACGTCGAGCGTTTTTTCGCCGATTCCCCAGCAATAACGCGCGTCAAACGGCGACGGGAACCCTTGGAAAATGCAGTAGCGATAGCGCTTGCCCTTGACGGAAAACCGCGCGTGAAAACCGTTTCTCGCCTTCGTTGCGCTGACGACGCAGATGCCGGCGGGAAGCCCCGAGTGCAGCGCGCGTAGCAGCGTTTCCGCCGGATAGTTCCAATGCGTGTCGAAGTGGAAGCACTGCCCCTTGGCGTGGACGCCGGAATCCGTCCGCCCGCTGCCGTGGACGCGCACCTTTTCCCGCGTGATGTGCTCGAGCCTTTTTTCCAAAATATCCTGAATTGCGTTGCCGCCCGCCTGACTTTGCCAGCCGAAAAAATCCGTCCCGTCGTATGCGACAATGCAGCGATATCGCGTCATTCCCGCCGGAATCGCGTTGAAAATCTTTTCCCTCGCGGGCGCATCTTTCTTTCTCGCGGAGCCGATGATTTTTCGCGGCTTGTCCTTGTTCATCTTCGGGAAAAATTACGCGTCGTCGCCGCCGAAACTCGGTGCGCCGATGCCGTTTGCGTTGAAAAAATCCTGCAAGATCACGGCGGCGGCGCGCGAATCGATCTCGCCGGTTTTGCGATGTTGCTGCCTCGCGCGAGCATTGCGCCCGCCCTTGCGCTTTGCGGAAATTTCGGATTCCGCCTCGTAGCTCGAAAGCGTTTCATCGACGCGAATCACGGGCAGGGCGAAGCGCCTTTCGAGCTCGCCGATAAACGCGTCAACTTCCCGCGTCTTGTATCCGTGCGAACCGTCCATGTTCACGGGAAATCCGACGACGAGGACGTTTATCCGCCGCGCGCGAATCTCGGTGGCAATGTGCTCCATTCTCTCGGCTTCGCCGGCTTCGACGGCGGCGGGCGCGGGCATCGCGACGCCGAGTTCGTCGTCGCCGTGCGCGAGACCAATCCGCCGCGAACCGTAGTCGATCGCGAGGAAGCGCCTGTGTTGCTGCTCAGGCATTTTGCGGCTCCGAGAGTTTATTGTTCTCGGAAAATCGTGAACGAGCGCGTGAAAGTCACGCCATATTCTTGGAGCAGGTCGGTGAATTCGTCGTCGCTGATCGTCTGCGAACTCTCTTGCCGCTGGAGGCCGGATAGACGGGATTTCCCCTCGGGGCTCAGCACGGTGACGGAGACATCGACGGCCTTGAGCGTGCCGGATACCGCGCCGCTGACGTTGCTGTCGAAAACAATCTTGTCGTAGCCGGCGGCAATCGACGTCGAGAACGTCGTCACGTCGTAGTTGTTTTTATATGCGCTTCTGACGTATTGCGCGATGCGCGGATTGTTTATTATCGCAATCTTGCGCTTGCCGCTGTCGTCATAGTCGTCGTACCAGAAAATGAGCGTCAAATCGAGGACGCCATCGACGAGAAGATTTTGGATTTCCGTGGTCCATTCCGACAGCGAGTACTTTTTGTCGTCGCTCGGGTCTGTGATTGATTCCGACGATGACCAGAAAGAATTTGGCGTCTGATTTTCCGCCGAGCCCGATTTCCCGTTTGAGCCGATGATATAGGGAATTGCAAGTTCGCCGGTGTCTTTCGCGTTGAGAATCGAGCGATACATCGAGTAGCGCGCATTTTCGGGGGAATCCGCCGAAGTGCCGAACGGTGCCTTTTGCACGAGACGATAGCAGACGGCGCACATATCGCCCTGAATTTCGGTGGAAGAATCGGCGGTTATCGAGCGGCGGACGCGGTCTTTCGGCTGCGCGAAAAGCATGATTCGCGGGGCAGACATCTTGTCGAGATTGCCGGTGTCGCTTTCGTCATAGCGCACTTCAAACCAGCGGTGATTGTCGTTGAAAACCTTGGCGGAAACGAAGTCGTTTTCGATTGGGTCGAGAACGCTTCGCGCGTCGTAATTTGATGAAATTGCGGAAATTGTGCCGTCGTAGGCGCGGAGCATATCTACGGCGATATTCGTGACGAACATGATGACGACGACCATTATCGCCGTCGCCGCCATGATTTCCACGAGCGTGAAGCCGCGTCTGTATTTTTTTGTATTGTGCATGTCGGGGAATTTGGCGGGAACGCGTCAGCGGGGAACGACGAGCATTTGGGAAAGAATCGGGATTTGCGATTCCGACTGTTGCGAGGCGCCAACAGAATAGGGATAAATTTCGACGGTCAGCGGCAGATAGGCAAGCGCGTAGGTGTCTGCCGAGGCGGGAAGCGAGCCGCCTACGGAATATGTCGTGTTGAGCATTTCGCCGTTGGAATCCATCGTCGTGCGCTGGCCGGATAGTTGCGGGGAAATGAAAACGCGCACGAGATAGACGTTGCCCTCAAAATCCAAGCTGTCGAGGTCCGATTTCGTTGGCAAATCTCCTTCGGAGTCCGCGAGAATTATCTGCATCGCGAGCTGCGGCGCCTGCTCGTCGTCGGGGTTCAGCCGCCTGTTGTAGCAGACGAGGAAAAGCGCGTCCGACCAGCTTTGCCCCGTTTTGCTTCTCACCAAATCATAGACATATTCAAACTGCGTTTTTTCGAGCGAGGTCTGCGGATACTTTGTCGAGCCGGAAGAATCGGTGAACTCCGAGATGTTTTGCATCGCGCGATCGACGCGGGAATAGACGTTGAGCGCCTGACTCGTCTGCAAATTCTGGCTCACGGATTCAAACGCCGCATTGAGCAGGCCGACAATCGTGAGAATTGCGAGCCCCAAAACCGCGAGCGCCAGCAACACTTCCACGAGGCTGAATCCCTTGCGGGAACGCCGCCGGAGCAGTGCCATTTTCAAAATATTTTGCGGAAATGCTTTCATGGAAATTTCGTTTTTGCGGAGAAGAATTTTCGCTCGGTGCTTGGTTTGTTGCGGCTCAGAGGTTTGCCGCCGCGTCCGCCTCATCGGAATCGTTCGTGTAAATTATTGCGCCGTTTCGCGTTATAGCGAAGCCCACGACCGGCGTGTCCGTATCAAATTTTACCCCGCTCCCCGGCATCCACGTGCCTTCCGCGACCATGAACGTCGCCTTCGACATGTATGTCTGCCCGTTGCTGTCAAAATAGTAAACATACCAGCGCTTGCTGCCGGTTCCGAACGACTTTCCGCCGGATTCCAACGAGGGCTCGAGCGTGACCTCGCTGTTGCCGTCGATCGGCGTGATGACGCTGTGCGTGGAAAGCCCGCTGTCTGACGGCGGCACAAAGTAAACTCCCTGCGGCAAAAGCGTTCCGCCGTTGTCGCTGAGCGAATACCAATAGTAATCGGAAATGTTGGTTTTGCTCTCGTCGTCCGTCCCGCCGATGATCGGCACGATGTAGCGCAGGTGCCGCTCCTCGTCGTCTTCGTCGTTGAGCACGAGCACGGCGGCGCGAATGTTGTAGCGCTTGTTCACGTCGGGGTCTCTGTCTGGATTTGCGCCCATCACAGCCTGCGTCCGCGCGATTTTGAACTCTGTCGCGGCAATGCGGCACGCGTCGTCAACGCCGTGCGGATTTCCCGGTTGCAATCCGATAATCACCACCGCGATGAGTCCGATAATCGCGACGACTGTCAGGATCTCGATCAGCGTGAACGCGCGTTTCGCGCGGGAAAGCAGCGAGCGTCTTGTTTTTTCGTGGCTGAACATGCTTGCAAAATTTTGGGAACTGTTGCGAGAACGGCGCGGGGTTTGTGGTGGCTACAACGCGAAAATTCGGCGGCAATCAGCGCCAGCTGTAAACGTTCTCGTAGTCGTCGCCGTCGTTCTTCGACGTGAAGATGATGACGGTTTTCATCAGCCCGCTCGAGTCCGTCTCGGCGTCTGTCGCGTCGTCAGGCGTGTATGCCGAGGGAATCACGACGCGCTTGTTGCCGTCGGTGTCCATGACGACGTGGATGTGTCTGTTGCCGAAGCCGTCCGCGAGCGTCCCGTAATCTACGGAGCCGTCTTCCTGCGTGAAATCTTCGACCGAGAACGCGAAAAATTCCTTCGCCTTAGTGTTGAAATTCTTCTGGTCGGACCTGGAAATTTTGTCGCCCGTTGACGGGTCGCGCGCCGACAACGCCTTGACGAAGTTGAGGCTCATGTTGCCGTCGCCAAGGTCGTAGTGCTCATCGTCGCCGACGGATCTTCCCGTTTCGAGAATCGGGTAATATTGGTACGTCTGCTTGTATTGCTCGATGGCGGTAATCCAACTCGTGAACTTGGACTTTGTCGTGGTCTCCTTGACCTTTCTCATCGCCGCGCCGACGACGGGGACGAGAATTGCGGCGAGAAGGGCAATCACGGCAATAACGACCAAAATTTCGATGAGCGTGAAGCCCGGTTTCTTCGATTTTTTCATGGCTTTTTCTGAGGGGTTTTCGTGTGAGGGCAAATGGGAGATTCTGGAGGAATTTTTGGAGACGCATCTGTTCTTCGCT
>JAJPZB010000042.1 GCA_021204635.1 Opitutia bacterium
TTAGCGGGAGAATCGCGCATTGCATGCGCGAGATTGTTGCCACCACCAACCCGCCCGCCACCAACCCCTGCGCCGCTTCCGCCTTGCGTTTGTGCGGAAACGCGAATTTCCTTGCTCAACCATGTTTGTAGATGAGACGAAAGTTTTCCTGAAAGCGGGCAACGGCGGGAGCGGTTGCCTGAGTTTCCGTCGTGAAAAATTCATTCCCAAGGGCGGGCCGGACGGAGGCGACGGTGGCGCGGGCGGCGACGTTGTCCTCGTCTGCAACGAGAACGAGAACGACCTGCGCGAATACAGGTTTCAGCCGCATTGGGCAGCGAAGAACGGCCGCCCGGGCGAGGGGCGCAACAAACACGGCGCGGATGGCGACGACGTCGTCTTGCAGGTGCCGCCCGGGACGCAGGTCATCGACCTCAACTCGGGTTTGCTCGTGGCGGAGTTGTTGGACCACGGCGAGCGCGTCGTTTTGCTGAAAGGCGGTCACGGCGGGCTCGGCAATGCGCAGTTTAAAAATTCGGTCAATCAGGCTCCGCGCAAGACGACGCCCGGGAAAGAAGGCGCGGCGGGCACGTTTTTGTTCAAGCTGAAAACGATTGCGGACGTCGGGCTCGTCGGCTTCCCGAACGCGGGCAAATCTTCGCTGACGAATGCGCTGACAAACGCGCGGCCCGCGATGGCGCCGTATCCTTTCACGACGAAGAGCCCCAGCGTGGGTGTCATCGAGTATGACGATTTTTTCCGCGTGATGCTCGCAGACATTCCGGGCCTCATCAAGGGCGCGAGCGAGAATCGCGGCTTGGGCCACAAATTTTTGAAGCACGTCGAGCGCTGCAAATTGCTGATTTTTATTATTGACATGGCGGGCACGGACAATCGCAAACCTGCCGACGACTATGCGCAACTCGTCGTAGAGCTCGGCAATTTTGATCCCGCGCTCTTGGAAAAGCCTCGGCTCATTGTTGCAAACAAAATGGATTGCGAAAGTTCGGCGAAAAACCTCGCCGCGTTTCGGCGCCGCCACAAAGGCGAGATTGCGAAGATTTCGTGCCTCACGGGCGAGGGGCTCGACAAGCTGAAGGCGCGGCTGAAAGAGCTTGTTGCGCAGAAATAATTTGCCGCGGGTTTGTTGCGAAATGAAAAAAATCCCGACAGACGGCTCGTCCAAGACGCCTGCGATAAACGACGCCTTTGCCGCGCTGAGCTCCGAGGGGCTGCCGAGTTACGACGACGTTGCCGCCGCCGCCACCGTCTCACCGAAAAACGGCGCCACCACAGAGCCGGAGCGCCGGAAAAAGCTCGGCAAAGTCGCGCTCGCGATCGAGAAATCGGGGCGCTCGGGGAAGACGGTCACGGTGCTCGGCGGGAGCGGCATCGCGGGCATGGTGGCGGAGCGCCGGCGGGATTTGCTCGCCGAGTTGAAGCGGAAATTTGCCTGCGGCGGCACGGTTGTGGGCGACACGATCGAGCTGCAAGGCGACGTGCGGGCGCGCGTGAAAACTTTCCTGCAATCGTTGGGATTTTTTGCTTGATTTTTTCCAAAATCGGCGGAAAGTTATTGACCAAGCTTTCCGGTTGGGCTTCAATGCTTCGCAAGATTTTTCGGGGTCATAGCTCAATTGGTAGAGCGTCTGCATGGCATGCAGAAGGTCGTCGGTTCGATTCCGATTGGCTCCACCAAATCCTTTTTTCTCATCATCCTGTATCAATTGTTAGGTCTCATCAGCAATCAGTAGCAAGTTAGTTGGTTAGTCGTATCATTAGTCAGTGTTCGTTAGTTTGTTAGTGTTAGTGGTTAGTTAGTGGTTAGTTAAGTTAGTGTTAGTAATAAGTAGTTGTTAGTTTCATAGACGCGGCGGCGTTCCGGTTTGTCTTCTCCGGAACGCCGCCTTTTTTTTTGCTTAAAAACTGTGGGCGCTGGCGCCTTTGCTCAGTGGCGAAAATGCCGATGGCCCGTGAAGATCATCGCCATGCCGCGCGCGTTTGCCGCGTCGATAACCTCTTTGTCGCGCACCGAGCCGCCGGGCTGAATCGCCGCAGTCGCGCCCGCGTCTGCCGCAGCAATGAGCCCGTCGGCAAACGGGAAAAACGCGTCGGACGCCACAATCGAGCCCTTGAGCGAGAGCCCCGCCTCGCCCGCCTTCCACACCGCGAGCCGCGAAGAATCCACGCGCGACATCTGCCCCGCGCCAACGCCGAGCGTGCGCTCGCAACCCGCATAAACAATGGCGTTGGACTTCACGTGCTTCACCACTTTCCAGCCGAAAATCATCGCGCGCAACTCCTCGTCCGTCGGCTTGCGCTCGGTCACGACGCGGTATGCGCTCGGGTCGATCGGCTTCAAATCGCGCTCTTGCACGAGCACGCCGCCGATTGCGTAGCGCACGTCAAACACCTTGTCCGCCGCAACGGGCTTTGTTTGCACCATGAGGCGCAGATTTTTCTTTTTCGCGAAAATTTCGCGGGCTTCCGGCGAGAACGACGGCGCGATGATGACCTCGGAAAAGATGTGCGCGATGCGCTCGGCAAGGTCTTTGTCAACCTCGCGATTCGTGACGATAATTCCGCCAAACGGCGCCTGCTTATCCGTCTCGAATGCCTGATCCCAAGCGGCTGCGAGCGTTTCCGCCGTCGCAATTCCGCAGGGATTTGTGTGCTTCAAAATGCCGACGGTCGGGCGGTCAAATTCCGCGATGAGATTTGTCGCGCCCGTGATGTCAAGAATATTGTTGAAACTGAGTTCCTTGCCTTGGAGCTGAGTGAAAAAGCTGTGGAAATCGCCGAAGAGCTTCGCCTTTTGGTGCGGATTTTCGCCGTAGCGGAGTTCTTGTGCGCCCTTTAAATTGAGGTTGAAATTGCGCGGGAAAGCCGGAGCCTCTGCGGGCGTCGGCGTTTGTTTTTCAAGATAATTCGCGATGGCGCCGTCGTATGCCGCCGTGCGCGAAAACGCTTTCAGCGCGAGCTCGCGGCGAAACGCCGGCAGCGCAGCAGGGTCGCCGTCGAGCGCGGCAAGCACGCGATCGTAGTCCGCCGGATCTGCGACGACGAAGACGCTCTGGTGATTTTTCGCGGCAGAGCGCAACATCGACGGCCCGCCGATGTCGATGTTTTCGACGGCGTCGGCAAAGGCGCAATCGGGCTTGGCGACGGTTGCCTCAAACGGATAGAGGTTCACGACGACCATGTCGATCATCGGAATGTTCAGCTTTGCCGCCTGCTCCATGTGCGCCGGAACGTCGCGCCGGCAAAGCAAGCCGCCGTGCACGCGCGGGTGGAGCGTCTTCACGCGGCCGTCCATGATTTCGGGAAAACCGGTGTGCTCGCTGACGTCGGTAACGGGCAACCCGCCCTCGCGAAGCATTCGCGCCGTGCCGCCGGTGGAAAGCAATTTGTAATCGTGTTTTTCGACGAGAGCCTTCGCAAAGGCAAGAAGCCCCGTCTTGTCGCTAACCGAGAGAAGCGCAAGTTTCTGCATAGTGGCGGAGATTAAAAACCGTCCCGCGCGCGAAAGCAAACCGCGATAATGCAGGGTGGGATGGTGGTGGTGGTGGTGGTGAGGGAATGGGGATGGTGGAGACGGCAAACTGCCGCAGAGGATGTCACACGGATTTGTTCGGGACTAACGTCCCTCACGGCTTTTTGATGGTTGGGTTAGTGGTGGCCGGGTCGGTGGTGGGACTTGGGATGGTGGTGAGAAACAGGTTTGTTTTGCGAGGGTCGGTGGTGAGGATTGGGTCTGTGGTGGCAACAATCTCGCGCACGCAGTGCGCGATTCTCCCGCTAAGTTAGCGGG
>JAJPZB010000076.1 GCA_021204635.1 Opitutia bacterium
CTCGAATGCCACGAATACTGCCACGTTGACGCTAAACGGCACGTCCATCACGCCGGATAATTATGTGACGCTTAACGGAAGGCAGTTCATAACGGGAGAAAAGTCTTTTTATTCGGATGTATATTTTGCTGGCAGCGAAGGAATTGTGTTTCCTGATAGTTCTAAAGCAGGAATTATTTTTTCGTCGGGAGAGCCTGTGTCTATTGCCGGCGGGATAGATTTTTATAATTCAGGTTGGATAAAATTTGAATATACAGAAGGTGGTATTGATGTTTTGTGTGACTGCCGCGGTGGTGCGTATACATTTTGGCAAGATTCTGACAAGAAGATTGCGGACGCGAAATTTTCGCGTAGTGCGTTGACGCTTGGCTCAGGAGAAGGCTCGGGCTACGTGCTTACTCTCAATTCAGTTGATGTTGGAGCGAAGCTGACGGAGTTGGAGGCTCGGATTGCGGCGTTGGAGGCGAAGCTGAGCTGAGCACGCCGATCACGCCGGGAAAGGTAGAATTATGGAGGTGAAGCGATGAATAATCCGTTGGTGATAGATGTTAGCGGGAAGAGCGAGGTGACGTTTTGGTGTTATGTTGTCGAAGGCGACGAGGTGACGATTTCAGCGACGCCGGTTGACGCCGACCAGTCTTATTTTGTTCACGGGCAGTCTGATTTTGGGTTAGATTTTTCGACTAACGAATCCTGTATCTCGGGCAAGACTGGGTATTATCAGCTCACGCTTAACGAGTTTTCCAACGTCTCGAAGGTCACGGTGACGTTTCCGCGCGAGCAGAATGTTAGCACGGAGGTGGACTATTCCGGCGGGGATGGGTGTGAGCTGATCGCCTCGACGGTAAACGTGGCGGTGGCTGCGTTGCCGCTGTATCCGACGCGGGTCGATGTGGCTGACGACATGGAGCTGAGCGACCTCGTGATTGTGAAGAGCGGCGCCACGATAGACGGCACGACGGATGTTACGCTGTATGCCACGTCTGTAACGCACGCGTATTCGATGTTTTATTCGTCGGAGAATTATTCCAAAACCACGGGCGATGACGGGAGCGAGGTGCTTGTCGCGACAGGGAAGCCGGATGCGTATGTTATTGGGGCGCAATTCGATGACGGGCAGGAGATTGGCGCGGTGTCTTTGTCGCGGTATTCGGCGTCGAGCGACGATAAGGGTACGTGGAGCGTGGGCGAGAATAACATCGGCGACAACCAGTCGATGGATGAACGTGATGTGACAGTCTCGAACAGCGCGGGTGTGAAGGCGTATTTTACGCAGGGAGCCGGCAATTGGGTGAACGGCGCAGGAATGTGGGGCAAGATTACTGCGGTGGCGGGCTATGGCGGCGAGGCGACGTTGGAAGAGCGCGAGGAGATGTCTCCGGTGCGACGGATAGTGGTGGATTGCAATTGCTGGGCTGTCGATATCACCGTCGAGGTGGGCTATATTGATACATCGCCGGATTGCTGGAACGGGCGGGATCCGGAATTTTGCGAGACGCCCACGGTGAGCGTCGAGCGGGTGGATCTCTGCGACGAGGGTTCGGTCTGCAACGATACGGGCGCGGAAAAGGTGGTGGTGGAAGGCTGGAATAGTGGTTATTCCGGCGAGAGGGCTACGATTGTTGCGAAGGCGAATCCGGATGTTGAGGCGCCGGAAGAGACGGAAAGCGAGAAGCTCGCGGCGAAAGGTGGGAACACTGCGTCGCCGGTTGCGGTGGAAGGAGGCACGATGTATCCGGGCACGGGCGGGTTGTACCACCACGCAGACAACATTTCCGAATATAAGACTTTTGACAGGTATCAGTATGGCGTGCTTGTTGGAGGGAGTGGTGTTGTGCCGCTGCCGTGCGAGCTCTCCGGCACGGGATATAATTTAAAGAAGAAGTCGACGAAGGTGGCGCTCGTGACGGAAGACGTGGACGGCGGTATCTGGCTGTATGAAGGCTGGCAGGCGGCGTGTTTTCAGGATGGGATCACGGTCTCGGTCTCGCGGGTGTCGGCGACGTTGTCTATATTGACGATTACCGGCGAAGGGAATTGGACGGGGGCGCAGCGTCCGTTCACGGTGTATGTTCGTCCGACCGAGCAGGATGTGTGGTGTGCGTTGACGGTGGTGCAGGATTCTCCGGGGAGCGGGCTTATTTTGTTTTCCAAAGGGTGGAGCGTTGACGCGGCTGTTCACGACTTGTCGAGCTCGCGGCTGGTTGGCTGGTATGGGTTCAGCTCGGACGCGACGTGGACGGTGGAATATATGAGCGCCGACGAAGTTAAAGAAGAGCTGGGGCTTGATTACGGTGACGAATATGGAGACGATCCCGGAGTTGAATTTTCGACGGAAGATAATGGCGACGGGTCCGGCTGGGTGAAGATTGATTCGATTAAGATTTCGGCGAATGAAGATACGAAACTTTGCAGATATTGGTATTTCAGGGTGAGCTGTGATGAAGAGCCTGCGTTCAGTGGCGAAAACGTGTGTTATTTTTCCGTCGAGCAGGCGATGAATGTCATCACGTATTCTAATGCGTGGGAATCGAGCGATTCCAATTCCGCAACCTCGATTTACACGAATCGCCATATCTCCGACGGCGAAACGCCAACGGCGTACACGGAATACACCTCGGACAGCTTTGATATCGACATCACGGTGATGAAGGAGGAATCGGCGCATCCGACAGCGGGGAAGCAGGTTGTGACGACTGCGACGTATAAAGTGCCCGCCGTTATATATCCGGAGCGAACGCTGTGGACGGCTGACGTGGTGGTTGGCGGTTATTCGGTTGTCCTGGAATTTATCCGCGAAGCGTCGAATTATTCCGTCGATTCGACGGAGGTTACGACGTTCCTGCAAGACGCGCCTGAGATTGTGGATCCGGAGTGGTTTGCGGGGATCGGCTGCTTGCCTGCCGGCGAGCAGTGGCACGAGGGCTCGCCATATTCTCGGACCACGATTACCGCGACCGGCTGGTTTGTCCACCATTACCAATATGCAGACGGAACGAAAGACCATCCGAAAGATTCTTTTCTTTATGTTGGAGATCCGAATGTTCGCTGGACGGTGAGCGGCGAAACGTATTCCGGAGACGTGATCGACGTGTCTGACGGCACGGACACGGCGTTCTCGAATGCCGGTGTGAACGTGGCAGAAAACGGGAGCAACCAGGATGCCTCCGTGTATTATCCGCTCGAATTTTCGACTACGCTCGGGCTTCCTCTGTATGAAGAATACTGCGACGTCGAAACGCGCACCGGCGCGTGGGCGGAATTTTCGACCACGCTCGGAGAGTTTACCGGTGGGATGTTGCCGGAAGGCTTTTTGGCTGGGCGAACAGAGGGCACGTCTTTTG
Organism: Opitutia bacterium; assembly: GCA_021204635.1. Lineage (GTDB taxonomy): Bacteria > Verrucomicrobiota > Verrucomicrobiia > Opitutales > UBA953 > Spyradosoma. Next base: position 3,345 of record JAJPZB010000076.1, read on the forward strand.
ACGATACGGATAACGGCAATTTCGATTATTCGGATTTTGGCGGGCCGGGCAGTATCTGTTTGTGGCCGAGCAAGGAGGCGTGCCCGACCTATGTTTATTCGCCGATCAAAGTTGTTTATACATGGGCGCCGTCTTGGTATCTGCGGTTTGAGAATGATGTGGTAAATGTTCCCAGCGCCGGAGGCTCGGGGACGAATCCGATTTTGCGCGACTGGAAGCCGAATTATCCGGACGACGAAACGGTGGTGACGGATACCTATTGGACGGATTCTTACACAATTGAGCCGAACACCGACGAGGCGACGAAAACGTATACACGCGTTTTTGCCGGTAGCGATACGGGGCGCACCATTGATTTGGCCTACACCATCATTCAGGCGGGGGCGGGCGTGGTGTATTCGTTGGAGAGCTCGAC
>JAJPZB010000156.1 GCA_021204635.1 Opitutia bacterium
AATTCTCCCGCTAAGTTAGCGGGAGGGGACCGCGTTAGCGGTGAGGGAGTGTGTGCGTGGAACGGCACCTGACTTTAATCCCACCACTAACCCAATCCTCACCACCAACCCAAATCCCACCACCAAGCCACCACCACTCAGGCTTGTGTGCGCTTGAGGCGGAAATATGCCTGAATGAGGTCGCGGCATTCCTGCTCCATTACGCCGCTTGCTACAACGGGTCTGTGGTTGGTTTGTGGCAAATCCTGCAAGGCTGTTACGCCACCGAGGCAACCCATTTTCGGATCACCCCACGCGAAAACAACCCGCCCGAGGCGCGCCACAATCATTGCACCGGAGCACATTGGGCACGGCTCCTTCGTCACGTATAGCGTGCACTCATTCAGCCGCCAATCGCCGACAGCGCGCGCCGCCTGCGTTATCGCGATCATCTCGGCGTGCGCAGTTGGGTCTGTGGCGGCGATCGTGCGATTGTGGGCGGCGGCAATGACGATGCCTCCGCGCGCCACTACAGCGCCGACCGGCACCTCGTCCTCATTCCACGCCGCAATCGCCTCGTTGAACGCGAGCGCCATGAAATATGCGTCGTCGCGAACGAGTTCCGACGGGAAAACTTTTTGGAACGGGCAAGCTTGCATTCCGCGAATCCGCTATTGTTTCAGACGCCGGCGGGCGAGAGCAATTTGAGACTTGACTTGCTTGGGGCCCGGCATTCCGACGCGTTCCCGCGCCGACATCGCGCTCTTGAGATTGAAGACCTCGACCCAGTCCTCGCGGAGTTTCGGGTGCACTTTGCGAACCTCGGAAAACGGCAATTTGTCGAGCGGCACACCCGCCTGCTCTGCGAGCGCGACGAGGCGCCCGACAACGTGGTGAGCTTCGCGGAACGGCACTCCGGCGCGCACGAGATAGTCCGCGACGTCGGTTGCGAGCAGAAGCGGGTCTGCGACTGCGGCGGCGCAATGCTCTTTCCGCACGGTCATTCCCGCGGCAGTCTCGCGCAGCACGTCTAACGCAATCATCATGGTATCGAAAGAATCGAACGCGGGAATTTTGTCTTCCTGCAAATCGCGGTTGTACGTCAGCGGCAAGCCCTTGACGAGAGTTATGAGCGCGGAAAGATTTCCGTGGAGGCGGGCAGATTTTCCGCGAAGGAGTTCGAGCGAATCGGGATTTTTCTTCTGCGGCATGAGCGACGAGCCCGTCGTGAACGCGTCGGGAAGCGCCACAAAGCCGAACTCTGCGGAGTTCCACAAAATCAGGTCTTCCGCCATTCTCGAAAAATGCAGGCCGCAAATCGCGCACGCGGCGGCAAATTCGATGAAAGAATCGCGGTCGGAAACGCCGTCCATGCTGTTGCGCGTGAGGCTCGCGTTGCCACGCGAATCGACGAAGCCCATTTTTTTCGCGGAAAAATTTCTGTCGATCGGGAGCGTCGTCCCCGCGATTGCGCCGGAGCCGAGCGGCGAGACATTTGCCCGCACAAAGACTTCCGAGAATCTCGCCCTGTCGCGCATAAACATTTCGACGTAGGCGAGCAAATGGTGCGCGACGGAGACCGGTTGCGCGCGCTGCAAATGTGTGTAGCCGGGGATGTAGGTCTCCGTGTTTTTCTCCGCGACATCGAGAATTGTGGCGACGAGGCGCGAGATTTTTTCGGAGATTTTCGTGCACGCGTCTTTGAAGAACAGCCGCATGTCTGTCGCGATTTGGTCGTTGCGCGAGCGCGCGGTGTGGAGTTTTGCGGCGGCAGGCACGCGCTTTGTCAGCGCCTGCTCGATGTTCATGTGCACGTCTTCGAGTTCCACCTTCCACTCGAATTTTCCGGCGTTTATTTCTGCCAAAATTTCGTCGAGCCCGCAGACGATTTCGCCGCATTCCTGCTTTGAAATTATGCCGACGTGCGCGAGCATTTCGGCGTGTGCCTTGCTGCCTGCAACGTCAAACGGCGCAAGTCGAGCATCGAACGAGACCGATTCCCCGAAGCGCAACATGAGCTCTGCGGGAGCGGCGGAAAAGCGGCCACCCCAGGTCGCCTGCTCTTTTTTCGATGATTTTTTTTCCGGCATTTTATTTTGAGAGAAATTGCGGTTTTGTGGCGAAAATCGGGAGCTTTGCGGCGGCGCCAAAGGTCATATTCCGGCGGGGACGCGCGAGGAAAAATCGTGCGCGAGCTCGAACGCGCGGGCGGCGGAAAAGAGTTCCGCGTCGGCGAGTTGGCGGCCGATCAGCTGCAAGCCGATGGGCATGTTTTCGGCGGAAAACCCGCACGGGAACGAAATCGCCGGCAACCCCGCCAAATTTGCGGGCACGGTGCACACGTCGCCGAGATACATCGTGAGCGGGTCCTCCGTCTTGCCGCCGCGCGGGAACGCGGTCTCGGGCGTCGTCGGCATCATCACGAAATCGACGTTCTCGAAGGCCTTGCCGAAATCGTCGCGAATCAGCGTCCGCACCTTCTGCGCGCGCAGGTAATATGCGTCGTAGTAGCCGGCGGAGAGCACGTAGGAGCCGAGCAAAATTCTGCGCTTGACTTCTTCGCCGAAGCCCTCGCCGCGGCTCTTTGAAAAGATGTTGATGGCGTCTGTCGCCTCTTTTGAGCGGCGCGTGTAGCGAATGCCGTCGAAGCGCGCGAGGTTGGACGATGCCTCGGCGGTCGCGATGATGTAGTATGCGGGAATTGCCAATTCCAACGACGGAATGGAGATTTCGCAGATCTCGCAGCCATGCGCCTCATACCATGCCGCCGCCGCGCGAACCGCGTTTTGTATGTCTGCGGGAAGCGTTCCGGCGAGATATTCTTTCGGAATGCCTAAGCGAAGTTTCTTCCCCGAATTTTTTGAAAAATCGTCAATTCGCGGGAACGCCGGCTCGCGCGCGCCTGGGAGCGCCGTGCTGTCGTGCATGTCGGGGGAAGCGATCGCGTCGAGCAACAGAGCCGCGTCCGCCGCCGTCCGCGCCATCGGGCCGACCTGTTCCAAGGACGAGGCAAACGCCGTCACACCATAGCGCGAAACCGCGCCGTATGTCGGCTTCATTCCGACGATCCCGCAGAAGCTCGCCGGCTGGCGGATCGAGCCGCCGGTGTCCGACCCGAGCGCGAGCGGGCACATTCCCGCCGCAACTGCCGCCGCGCTTCCGCCGGACGAGCCGCCAGGCACGCAATCTTTGTTCCACGGATTCGACGTCTTTTTCAGCGCGGAATTTTCCGTGGAGGAGCCCATCGCAAACTCGTCCATGTTCGTGCGACCGAAGACGACGGCGCCGCATTTTTTCAGGTTTGCGATGACAGTCGCGTCGTAGGGCGAAACAAATTTTTCGAGGATTTTAGACGCACAGGAAAGCGGCTGGTTTGCGACGGCGATGTTGTCTTTTATCGCCACGGGAATGCCGTCGAGCGCGGAAAGCGGCGTGCCGGCGGCGCGGCGGGCGTCCGAGGCGTCTGCCTGCGCGAGAGCATCGCGCGGGTCAACGGAGATGAATGCCCCGACTTCGCCGTCGATTTCCGCGATTCTGTCGAGTTGCGCCTGCATGATTTCGCGGGCGGACACGGTTTTGCGCGAGAGCATTTCCGAGAGTTCCGTCGCGGTCTTGAAATTCAGCGATTCCATTGTCTCAAAAATTTGCGATTGACAGGCGGTTCACGAGGCGTCGTCGACGATTCTCGGCACCACGATTTGGTTGTCGCGGGCGGCGGGCGCGTTTTTCAAGAGCGCCTCGGTCGGGAGCGGCGTGGCGGGCACGTCGTCGCGCAAGACGTTGTAAACGGGAAACGCGTGGGCGCAGGGCTCAACGCCTTCCACGTCTGCGGATTTCAGCTTCTCGAAATATTCGAGCAGTCGCCCGAAATCTGCGGAAAATTTTTGCTTTTCTTCGGCGGAAAGTTCTATCCGCGCGAGATTTGCGATGTGGTCGATATCTACGTCAGATTCGTTCATTTTCTCAGAAAATTTGTTGATTTTCACCGCGCTCATTTCAGCTTGAAAACAATCTTCACGTAAAACGTCGATTCGAGGTGGTCGTTCCCTGCGGCGACGCGATTTTTGTATGAATTGCTCATGCCTATGCGGATTCCGACGCGATCTTCGTAATACGCGGTCTCGAAATACGATTCGTGCGTTATCGAATAATCGCCGGTGTAGTCGTTGAGCGACGGCGAGTAGTTTATGACGTTGTGGATTTTTCCGAAACCCGCCGTGAAAGAGTGGTTAAATTCGATGTCGAGCGTCGGCGTGCTCACGTCGTCGAGCTCGGCGCTGTCCTGATATGCCTCATAGCGGAAGCCGCCGCCGAAGCGGAAGTTCAGCTCCCAGTCCTTTTGGTCTATGAGCCCCCAGCCCAAGCCGACGGCGGAAGTCGAGAAAAAGTTTTGCTTCGCGACCTTGTCATAGCCGTCGTCTGTGCGCGCATACCATTGTAGCGGCGCGTAAAACTTGTCGGAGTAGTCCGCGATGAAGTGCAGATTGTCCTGCGCCTTTTCGCTGTTTGTCTCGCCGTAGCTGAACGTCGTCGAAAGCTTGAAAACATCAAATTCGCCGGTGTTTATCGCGGTGAAACCGAGAAGCGCCTGCACGGAATCGTTTGTGCCGGACTGCCCCGTCATTCCCGCTTCTATTGTGAAATTCCAGCGGCGATCTTTCGCCTTCAACGCGCGCTCTGCGGGGCTGAGGTCGCCCTGTCGCCAGAGTTCTGCGACTTCCGATGTGCCCGCCGACGCAATCCCGTGCAGCGAACTTATCCCAATCGTGTTGCCGAAGCCCGGGACGACGTTTCCGTGAAACGTCGCGCCGGACGCCGTCGTCAGAAATATTTGCTCGTCGGTGGAAAAATTTTCCACGTCGTTCATCAAAATCTGAAACGTGCCCTTGGCGAAATCCGGCTCGATGACGAGAGTGCCGTCGGAGATCTTGGAAATTTTTCCCCTGATGAGCGAACCGTCGTTGAGGCGCACTTCGTCTGCAGAACACAAAATCACTCCCGAAAAAACGCCCAACAAAAGGGAACTTGCTATTTTTGATACGCGGAAACGCACGGGAAAAGATTTGGAAAGTATGAACGGTGTCTGTCGTTTGACAGTGGAGCGAGAAACTAACATCTTTTGCCGGCGCGGCAAAATAAAAACTCGCGTTGACGCCGGCGAAAAACACTTCGCAACAAAGCGACGCGGGCAACAAACCGCTTGACAGTCGGACTTGATTTCTTCTCAATTATGCCTTCCATTTTTCAACAATAAACAAGACAGACACAAATGCTTCGAATCAGATTGCAACGCCACGGTTCAACTCACGCGCCAATTTACCGCATCGTCGTATGCGAACGCACGTCGCCCCGTGACGGGCGCTTCGTGGAAATCGTCGGAACATACAACCCTTCTCCGAGCGGAAAAGCCGTTGCTCTCGCCGTGAAACTCGATCGCGTCGATTATTGGACAAAGTGCGGCGCGCAGCCCTCGGAAACGGTGCGCTCGCTCATCAAGCGCGCACGCAAAGAAGCTGCCGCAGCCGCTGCTGCAACTCCCGCCGCCGAGCCGGCTGCCGCATAATTCCGAAAATTCGGATTCACGACAACGTCAAGAGCGTTCCCCGACCTCGGCGCGAACGCTTTTTTCATGCCCTTGAAAATCGACATTCTGACGCTTTTCCCGAAGATGATTTCCGGCTTTTTCTCGGAAAGCATTCTCGGGCGGGCATGCGCAAACGGAATAATCGACGTGCAATTGCACGACATTCGCGACTGGACGCTTGACAAACATCGCCGCGTAGATGATCGCCCCTTCGGCGGCGGCGCGGGAATGCTCATGGCGGCGCAACCGGTCTTCGACGCAATAAGCGCCGTGTGCGCCGAAAATCCCGCCGACGAAGTCGTGTACCTCTGCCCCGACGGCGAACCGCTCACCAACGAAATTGCCAAAAAACTTTCTACAAAAAAACATCTCGTCCTGCTCAGCGGCCACTATGAGGGGATCGACCAACGCATTCGCGACACCGTTGTCACGCGCGAAATTTCGATCGGCGATTACGTCTTGACAAACGGAACGATCGCCGCCGCAGTCCTCGTCGATTGCCTCGCGCGGCAAATCCCCGGCGTCCTCGGCGAAGAAAATTCGTTGACGAGCGACAGCTTTAATGACAGTCTGTTGTCCTTTCCACAGTATACGCGACCCGAGGTTTTCAGAGGCATGCCGGTTCCGCCGGTTCTACTTTCAGGAAATCACGCAGAAATAAAGCGTTGGCGGCGAGAACAGCAGCTGAAAAAAACGCGGGAACGCAGACCCGATTTACTTTTAAAAAGAAAAGACAATGAGCCAACAAATTCTTAACTCGCTTACGCAATCGCAGCTTAAGCCCGGTAGAGACAACTTCCGCGTCGGCGACGGCGTGCGCGTCCACACGAAGGTTCGCGAAGGCGACAAGGAACGTATTCAGATTTTCTCCGGAATTGTGATTAACCACAAGGGCTCGGGCATTCGCGAGACCTTCACCGTGCGCCGCATTGCTTCCGGCGAGGGCGTTGAGCGCGTTTTCCCCGTGCACAGCCCGAACATTCTCAAGATTGAGGTCGATCGCAAATCGGTTCCGATGAAGGCCCGCCTCTTCTACCTGCGCTCGCGCCTCGGCAAAAAGGCGACGAAGGTCCGCGAAAAGAGCTTCTCGCCTTCCGAATCCTAACGCGCAAAATTTAAATTTAAACAAAATCGGCGCTCTCGCCTCTGTCGCGGGAACGCCGATTTTTTTGTCGCAAAATTTTGCACCGGAAAGTTGCGCGGGCAAATTTAGATTTGTCGGGCGGCAAACGCCGGCGCACAACTCAGTCGAGCAAAATCAACGCCATTATCACGAGGTCTTCATTCCCCGTGTTCAACAGCCCGTGCGAAAAGCCCGACGGAGTGAACGTGACATCGCCGGCGGAAATTGTGCGCATGGTGCCGTTGTCGTTGTATTCGCCCGTCCCCGAGAGCACGAAATAGGTCTCGCTCTCGTCAACGTGCTTGTGAAATCCGATTTCGCAGCCCGGCTCGAGCGTGACGCGCGCATACATTCTCGCGGATTTTTTCATTTCTTCCTTGCCGAGCAAATGCGTCATCAACACGTGTCCGCGCCCGCCGGCAAGATTATCAACTCTGATAGTTTTGGTTTCCATTGTGGCGCGAATTTTACAACGTAAATTTTCGCAAACAAGCAAAGAAACCGCGCGGGAACGAACATTTGCCGACGTACTCACATATGCTAAACTTGCAAAATCCGATGCAGACCTTTTCCAAATTCGAGCCGGAATCGCCGGCGCTTGACGTCGAAGACCTCGCAATAGCTCCGGCGGGCGCGCGAGAGGCAGTTTTGCGAAACATCTCGCTGAGCGTCCACGAGCATTGCCACGCCGCTCTCGTGGGAGCCAACGGCACGGGCAAATCGACGCTGCTCCGCACCTTCGCCGGAATCCTGCCGCCGGTCGCGGGCACGGTGAAAATCTTCGGCTCCCGCGCGAAAATCGGAAACCCGCAAGTCAGCTTTCTCGCGCAACGCAGCGGAATCGACTGGGGCTTCCCGATCTCCGTCCGCGAAATGGTTCTCGCGGGGCGCTACGTCCGCAGCGGATTGTTCGCGAGGACAACAAGAGCCGACGCCGAGAAAGCCGACGCCGCCATGCAAATGCTCGAACTCGCAGACCTCGCGGCGCGCAACATCGGCGAACTCTCCGGCGGCCAGCGGCAACGCGTTTTGCTCGCGCGCGCAATCTGCCAAGGAGCGAAACTCCTGCTGCTCGACGAGCCATACGACGCACTCGACACGCGTTCGCGCGACATCATGGACGAAATTCTCTTTGGCAAAAGCGGGCGCGAACTCACGCTCGTGATGGCGACCCACGATCTCTCCGAGGCGCTCGGGCACTTCGACTGCATTTTGAAAATCGAAAATCGGGAATTGAAAACGCTGCGCCGGTGCCATTGTCGCGACGTTTCCGCGCCGGAAACGGCTCTGTAAGGCGCTTGTCGTCGCAATTTTCTTGACAAAATTTTTTCGCACGATGTTTCACGAAATTTTCATCGAACCGCTCGAAAACGATTTCATGCGAAATGCGCTCGCGACAATCGTCCTCGTCGGCATCGGCAGCGCGTTGCTCGGTTGCTACGTCTTGCTTCGCCGCTCCGTTTTCATCACGGCGGCGCTTTCGCACACGATTTTGCCCGGCGTCGTCGCGGCGGCAATGTTGGGAATCTCGCTCTACTGGGGCGCACTCACGGCGGCGTTGGCAACGGCGATTTGCGTCGGCTGGCTCTCCGCGCAAAAAAAGGTCGGCGAGGACGCGGCAATTGGCGTGACGCTCTCGTTCATGTTCGCGCTCGGAATCTTGCTCATGACGCTGACGCAATCTTTCCGCGACTTCACGAACCTGCTCTTCGGCAGTGTTCTCGGCGCCACATCGGGCGACCTCGCGTTCGCCGCCGGCGCAACAGCCGCAGTCCTCATCTTCTTCGCCGTGGCGCGCAAAATTTTGAAACTCTCGACCTGCGACCCCGAGTACGCCGAACTCATAAACGCGCGCCCGAAGCTTTTGCAAATCGTCTTTCTCGGCTTCGTCGCGCTCGTGGCTGTCTCGTCCGTGCGAATTGTCGGCGCACTGCTGACGACCGCCCTGCTCGTGATTCCGGCGGCGACGGCAAATTTGCTCGCGCGAAGCGTTTCGCAAATGATGGTTCTTGCGTGCATCTTTTCAGTGGCAACCGTCACAATCGGTCTTTACTGCTCCTACCACTTCGACCGCGTCCCCGCCGGCGCCGCCGTAGTCGCCGCAGAATCCGCTCTGTTCTTCGTCTGCTGGTTCATCAGGAAAATAAAGACGGCATAGATTCCGCCGCTTGGTCGTGTCGCCACCATGCTCGCGGGGCATAATCTCGGGCAGGAAGAAAAAAGCATTAGACGCGGGGACGAGAAGCGTCTATAATGCGCAAGTGTTAATTTGGAAAAATTAACACGCAGAATTTCACATCAAGAAACGACAAAAAACATGAACAAATTGAGCATTATGAAAAAAATATCAGTTGCCATCGGCGCGGCAGTCATTGCCAATTCCGCAATCGCGCAAGACGCAATCACGACGAACGGGAATCAAAAAATTCCGCTCGCGGAACTGACCTACCGCACGACAGACGCCTCCGCGCCCGCAGTGTTTTACACGAGCGAGATTTCCCCCGATTCGCTCGTCCGCGTTTACAATGCGCTCGAATGGACGCCCACGGGGAAAGTCGGCGTGAAAATTTCCACCGGCGAGCCGCCTAATTCCAACTACCTCCGCCCAGCGCTGATCAAAAACCTCGTGCAAGGCGTGAACGGCACAATCGTCGAGTGCAACACAGCCTACGGGCGCGCACGCGGCAACACCGAATCGCACAAAAAAGTCGCGGAAGAACACGGTTTCACGGCGATTGCGCCCGTCGATATTTTGGACGAAAACGGCTCGCTCGCGATTCCCGTCGAAGGCGGCATCCGCCTGAAAGAAGACTACGTCGGCAAAAACTTCGTGAACTACGGCTCATACGTAGTGCTGAGCCACTTCAAGGGACACCAAATGGCGGGCTTTGGCGGCGCGATCAAAAACATTTCCATCGGCTTCGGCTCGTCGATGGGCAAGTCGTGGATTCACACCGGAGGCAAGCACAAATCGGGCTGGGACGGCGTGCAGAGCGAATTTTGCGAAGCAATGGCAGACGCCGGCAAGGCCGTTTCAGACCACATGGGCAAAGGGAAAAACATCGTATATGTCAGCGTCATGAACCGCATTTCGATTGACTGCGACTGCAACGGAAATCCCGCCGAGCCGGATATCCACGACATCGGCGTTCTCGCCTCGCACGACCCCGTGGCGCTCGATCAGGCGTGCATCGACATCGTCTCCAAGGCGAAGGGCAACGAGGCTCTGATGTATCGAATCAAAGACCGCGAGGGAATCCACACACTGGAAAGCGCGGAAAAAATCGGGCTCGGCAGCCGCAAATATCGGCTCGTCGATCTCGGCGCACCTGCACCGGCAAAAGCCGAGGCACCCGCAGAGAAGTGATTCTCGCGCGGCGCAGAGAAAACATTAGACGCTGCAAATCGCGTTCGCTTATTATCAGCAACAGTTCATTTTGCAATTCACGTAAAATACGATCTGTCAAGAAAACAAAATCATGAGAATGACAAATATCATCGGGAAAATCTCGCTCGCCCTTGGCGCAATCGCCCTCGCCAATTCCGCCATCGCGCAGGACGCGATCACGACAAACGGAGCGCAAAAAATTCCGCTCGCGGAACTGACTTACCGCACGACAGACGCCTCGGCGCCCGCCGTGTTTTACACGAGCGAAATTTCCCCCGAATCGCTCGTCCGCGTTTACAATGCGCTCGAATGGACGCCCACGGGGAAAGTCGGCGTGAAAATTTCCACCGGCGAGCCGCCTAATTCCAACTACCTCCGCCCAGCGCTGATCAAAAACCTCGTGCAAGGCGTGAACGGCACAATCGTCGAGTGCAACACAGCCTACGGGCGCGCACGCGGCAACACCGAATCGCACAAAAAAGTCGCTGAAGAGCACGGCTTCACGGCGATCGCGCCAGTCGATATTTTGGACGAAAACGGCTCGCTCACGCTTCCCGTCGAGGGCGGCGTTCGCCTGAAAGAAGACTACGTCGGCAAAAACTTCGCGAACTACGGTTCCTACGTGGTGTTGAGCCACTTTAAGGGTCACGGCTCGGCAGGCTTCGGCGGCGCCATAAAAAACATTTCGATCGGCTTCGGCTCATCGATGGGCAAGGCGTGGATTCACTCCGGCGGAAGAAGCCAAACAAACACCGCAGGCGTGCAAGACGAATTTTGCGAGGCAATGGCAGACGCCGGAAAAGCCGTTTCAGACTACATGGGCAAAGGCAAAAACATCGTCTATGTCAGCGTCATGAACCGCATTTCCATCGACTGCGATTGCAGCGGAAATCCCGCAGAACCGGATATTCACGACATCGGCGTCCTCGCCTCGCACGACCCTGTGGCGCTCGATCAGGCGTGCGTCGATATCGTGTCAAAGGCAAATGGCAACGACGCCCTGATGAAGAGAATTGAAGCCCGCAACGGCCTCCACACCTTGGAAAGCGCGGAGAAAAACGGGCTCGGGACGCGCAAATACCGCCTCGTCGATCTCGACGCCACCACCAACAAGCCCGCCGCAACAGAGGCGAAATAACTCCCGTGTCAAGGGAAAAGTTTGCACGCAAAAGAATTCCTCCGACAAAGTGGATTGTTGCAAAAAGCCCGCGCGCAAACCTGCTTTCGCAAAAGAAATGAGCGCCGCGCGTGAAGTTTTGGAAAATCTCAAAGCGGGAAAAATTTCGCTTGACGAGGCGGAGCTTTTCTTCGCCCGCCGCCCATTTGAGGAACTCGGGAACTTCGCAAAATTGGACAGCCACCGCGAGACGCGGACGGGCGTGCCCGAAGTCGTTTTCTGCGCGGGAAAATCCGACGAGCACCTGCTCGCGATTTTCAAAAAACTCTGCGAGGCAGACGGTCGCGCCTTCGGGACGCGGGCAAACGCGCGGCAATTCGAGCTCTTGAAAAACGCATTCCCGCACGCAACATTCGACCCCGTGTCGCGAATCATCAAAATCGAAAATCCACAAGCCGCCACCATGCCGCGAACTGGCAAAATCGCAGTTTGTTGCGCGGGCACTGCGGACATTCCCGTCGCCGAAGAAGCCGCGCAAACTGCGGAGTATTTCGGCGGAAACGTCGAGCGGATTTTCGACGTCGGCGTCAGCGGGCTGCACCGCCTTCTCGCTCATCTCGACAAGATTCAGAGCGCAAACTGCATTGTCGCAATCGCCGGCATGGAAGGCGCGCTCGCGAGCGTTCTCGGCGGGCTGACGCGCAACCCCGTCATCGCCGTCCCGACCTCCGTCGGCTACGGTGCGAGCTTTCACGGGCTCGCCGCGCTCCTGACAATGCTCAATTCGTGCGCAAACGGCGTCTCTGTGGTGAACATCGACAACGGCTTCGGCGCCGGCTTCATCGCCGCGCAAATCAACAGGCTCGCGCGGACGACGGACCCCGCCGCGCCCGAAAATCCCGCCACCAACCCGAGCCGCAAATGAAATCTCTCGCGGATTTCTTCGCCGAAGTCCCGAAAGCCGCTCTCGGGTTTTCGGGCGGCGTCGATTCCTCTTTCCTGCTTTTCGCCGCGAAAAATCTCGGCGCGGAGGTAAAACCATTCTACGTAAAATCCGCCTTCCAGCCGCAATTTGAGTTTGACGACGCGCTAAAAATTTCCGCGCAAATCGGCATTGTTGCCACCGTCCTGCCGTTGGACGTTCTCGCCGACACCACCATCGCAACAAACCCTGAAGACCGCTGCTATTTTTGCAAGAAAAAAATATTCGGCATCGTCGCGAAAGCCGCGAGGGAAGCGGGTTTCACCACGATAATCGACGGCACAAACGCCTCCGACAACGCCACAGAGCGCCCGGGAATGCGCGCCCTCGAAGAACTTTCCGTGCGCTCGCCCCTGCGGGAATGCGGGCTGACAAAGGGCGACGTGCGACGCCTCGCCCGCGAAGCCGGATTGCCCGTGTGGGACAAGCCGGCATACTCGTGCCTCGCAACGAGAATCCCCGCAACAATGCCGATCACGGCTGAGATTCTCCAAAAAATCGAGCGCGCCGAAAACGCATTGTTCGTGCTCGGATTCTCGAATTTCCGCGTGCGCATTTTCCACAACGCCGCCCGATTGCAGTTCCCCACAGAGCAATTCGACGACGCTTGCCGCCGCCACAAAGAAATCCGCAACGCACTCGCGCCGCTTTTCCCCGAAATATTTCTCGACCTCAACCCGCGACAACAAACATGAAAATTCTTTACTTGCAATGCGGCATGGGCGCCGCCGGCGACATGCTCTCCGCCGCCCTGCTCGAGCTCGTCCCCGAGCCTGAAAAATTTGTCGAACGCCTCAACGCGCTGAAAATTCCCAAGGTGAAATATTCGGCGCTCTCGCAGGAAAAATGCGGGATTCGTGGCACGCGACTGCGCGTGGAAATCGACGGCGTGGAAGAATCTCCGGCGCATTCCCACCACCATGAACTCCACCACCATCCCGACGGCGATCCCACCACCGACTGCCACCACCAACACGACGACGAGCCCCACCACGATCACGCTCACCACCATGAGCACCACGATCTCGCCACCGTTGCGGCAACAATAAACTCGTTGGACCTGCCCGCGGCGGTCAAATCCCACGCCATCGCGGTTTACAATCTCATCGCCGAGGCGGAATCTGTCGCGCACGGTTGCCCCGTCTCGGAGGTGCATTTCCACGAAGTCGGCGCGGCAGACGCAATCGCGGACGTCGTCGCGGTGTCGCTCCTGCTCAACGAAATTGCGCCGGACAAAATCGTGGCGTCGCCGGTCTGCGTCGGCTTCGGAAGCGTCTGTTGCGCGCACGGCATTCTGCCCGTCCCCGCCCCCGCAACAGCGCTGATTTTGCGCGGCGTCCCCGTCTATGCCGGCGAAATTCGCGGCGAACTTTGCACGCCCACCGGCGCCGCCCTGCTGAAACATTTTGTCTCCGAATTTTGCGAAATGCCGCCAATGACACTCTTGAAAATCGGCCACGGGCTCGGCAGCAAAGACTTTCCCGCCGCAAATTGCGTGTGCTCAATTCTCGGGAACTCCGACGAAGAGAAACCCGCCACTGACCCACGCAACGAGGTGGCAACAGATTGCGTCGCAGAATTGTCGTGCAACATCGACGACATGACGGGGGAACAAATCGCGTTCGCAACCGAAAAAATATTCGCCGCCGGCGCCTTAGACGTCTGGACAACGCCAATCGGCATGAAAAAAAATCGCCCGGGCGTCGCAATTTCCTGCATGTGCTCCAAGGAAAAACGCACCGCCGTCGCCCTCGCAATGTTCAAATACACGACAACCCTCGGCATGCGCGTGCGAATGACGGAGCGCTTTGTGCTCGCACGCCGCGAGACTACTGTTGTCGCGAGCAAATTTGGCGATATCCGCGTGAAAGAAGCCGCCGGATTCGGCATAAGCAAATCAAAGCCGGAGTTCGACGACCTGCGCAAAATCGCCAACGACAACAATATTTCCCCGCTCGACATAAAAATCTAAACCCGAGTTTGTCGCTACGGGTCGGTGGTGGGATGAGTCGGTGGTGGGATGAGTCGGTGGTGGGATAAGTCGGTGGTGGACGGAGACGGTGGTGGCGACAAACCCGCCACCACCAACCCAAATTCCGCCACCGACTCGCTCAGAACAATGCGGCGACAAACTCCGCGAAATCTGCGAACAGGGGGACGCCATTGTCGCGAAGCCATTTCGCGGTGTCGGCGTCGATGGGCTTGCCTGTTGCGACAGCGGCGGAGCGGATTTTCGCGTTCAGCCCGCATTGCCAGTCTGAGGCTCGGTCGCCAACCATCCAGCAGTTTTCCGGCGACAACGACGGGTTCGCGGCAAGTTGCTCCAAGATAAACGCGGGATTCGGCTTGCGGTAGCGAGACGCCTGCTCCGGCGCCTCGGGCGCAATTCCGCACGCCACAAAGGCGTCAGCAGGGAAGCCAAGCAATTCAAGAAAGCGCGCGTGGCATTTTTCGTAGTCGGCAAGCGTGAAATAGCCACGCCCAATCCCGCTTTGATTTGTCAGCAAAAACAACTTGCAACCGGAATCCGCCACTCGCCACAAAGCGTCGCGCACGCCTGGAATCAACTCAACTTCTCGCGGGTCGCTCAGGTAATCTTTGTCGAAAATCAAAGTCCCGTCGCGATCGAGAAACAGCGCCTGCGGGCGCGATTTTTTTGCGTGGACGCTCTGCCGTGTCATGCCCGCATTTTCTGCGACCCTGAGAAAAATCCGCAAGCCTCGTTTTGCCACCACTAACCCGATTGTTGTGGCTTGGGTTGGTGGTGACAACAAAGCTACCACGATTGTTGTCACACTGATTTGTTCACGCCTAACGGCGTTCACGACCGTGGTGCGGGTTGGTGGTGAGAATTTGGGTCTATGGTGAAAATTGGGTTGGTGGTGAAACTCGGGTTAACGGTGGGTTTGTTGTAGGATTGTGGCGGCAGGCATTAGGTTGGTGGCGGGATTCAGGTTTGTTGCGAGGGTTGGTGGTGGCAACAATCTCGCGCATTTATGCGCGATTCTCCCGCTAAGTTAGCGGGAGGGGACCACGTTAG
>JAJPZB010000166.1 GCA_021204635.1 Opitutia bacterium
CCCACCCCCCGTATTTATTTTTATGGCTATGAACGCTTTATCTCTTGGAGTAATGATCTTGGGCACGTTTATTTTTATAATATACATCCCACCACCCCTATCACGAATGTCAAGAACTTTTCTGCCTCAGTGTTGCGCGAAGCCAAAACTCTTCGCCATGCAGTCGGAGTCGGCGACGGACCTCTTCTACGAGATCTCCGTTTGTGGCGAGGTCAAAAAATCTGATGCGATTTTGTCAAGTTGGTCCCGTATTTTTTGAAAATCGCAATTGAGGTCGAGGGAGCGGACATCGATTCGGTTGCCGCTCATTTTGTATGACACATCCGGTTGGATTAGTTCGGATGTCTTCGCATAGAGTAGCATCCCCGAAACCACAGGCGCTCGCCTGGTTCCCTTGCCCAACGCCGTGGTCTTGTTTTTCACATATGCAAAAATTTGGTATAAATTATTGGAATGGATTTTCGGGGCAGAGAAGCGAGTTTGAGTGGTGTGACTGTAATATTTGGTATCAATGATAAGGAATTTTTTCTCCGATTTGTCAGAAAGAGTGATGTCGCTTTGCATTGTTGGGAGCATTGTCGTTACTCCATCGTCCACATCCCAAGGGATTTGCGCCGGGTAGGCATTGATGTTTTCTTGGAATTCCTTGCGATAATATTCCAACACGAATTTTTCATACAATCTGCTTATGCATTGGTCGTCCACGAAAGACGCGAGGCGATATTCCCCGCTTGATTCGCTTGGCAACATCCCTTTCAAGACGAGGTTGCATAAGGCGATCAGAATCTGATAGGTTTGGCTGTTTCTGTGGAAACGAACATTCGCCCAAGGGATTTTTTGGGGATCGAGCTCTGACACTCCGGAGAAATACATCATCTCTTTTTTCAGAATGTCTTTATATTTTTTCTCCACTTCGTCGGAGCGAAGCAAGAGCATTACTGTTGTTTTAAGAATCTGATTAAGTATGGTGTTCTCTCTTAACACGTCGTGTTCGCATTTCAAAAGCAGGCGATGTGCAATTTTATGGTGGATGCTTTCAGGGATATTAATTTTGCCGCGTAAGGTCGCCAAATCTTCCGATTCTTCAATATATTCACGGTAGAGACCTTGCTTGATTTGTGACTTTATGCCGTTGCCAAGTATAGCTGCAAATAGGTCATGAATCTTATCGAACTTTTCTGTTTCGATATTTACAAGATCTAAGCGGTTTAGCGCATGGAACGCATAAGCCAGCATGTGGTAAATATTTTTTATCGGGATATTTTTATTTTGCCCCATCTTCAAATATCCCATGCAAGCTATTAGCCCATTTCTGATATTTTTCATCGGCGTCGAACCAATATTCTGCCAACATGGGCAAAATTTCGTAATCTACGACGTTAAGCATTTTTTCATCCGTACATTCTTCCCAATTGCAGAAATAACTGTGTCCAATGCAAAATCCTTTGCCGATATCTGCCGAGATCTCCCCGTTCAGTTTCTTAATTTGTTCAATCAACGATGTGAATTTGCTATTGTTTAGCTTTGCCGCATATTTTTTGAATCCGTCGGAATCAAATGCGGATTCCATGTTGATGAAGCAGAATCTGCGTCGCAGGGCGTAGTCGATCATCGCGAGACTTCTGTCGGCGGTGTTCATCGTTCCGATGACGTACAGATTCTCCGACACACTAAACAATTCCCCCGTATAGACAAGTTTCGTTTCCTCGCCGCGGTGGTCGTTTTCGATTAGCATTAGGAGTTCACCGAAAATCTTGCTTATGTTTCCCCTGTTGAGTTCGTCAATGATAAAGAAGAAGTCTTTTTTGGGATTTTCGGACGCCTTTTTACAAAAATTGTAAAATATTCCCTTGGTTAGAGTGAATCCGTCTTTGACCGGCTTGTACCCCATCATGAAATCTTCGTAAGAATAACTCTGGTGGAATTGCACAAATTCAATTCTGTCATCATCTTTTTCCCCCATAATAGCGTAAGCTAACCGCTTCGCAGCAAATGTTTTTCCAACGCCTGGTGCGCCTTGCAGAATGATATTTTTTTTGTGGCTTAGCACCGATACCATCCGTGTGTATTCTTTTCCGCTTACATACACGTCTTCCAAAAAGTTTTTTACATCATATTTGGCGTTTTTCGTGCTTAGGTTTTTGTTGGCGTCATGGATTAACCCTCTTATTATTTCATACTCGTCTTTTGTCAATTCGGATAGGCAGTAGCGCTTGTTGATTTAGCTTAAAACTTTTTCCAATCCATTGGTTGTTTTTATTTTCTCATAACTTATAGGAGAGGGGAAGCGATCCGTTACCTTGCATGAAAGGTCGTCGTTCTCAGGTTTTTCTATTACTTCGCATTTTGCTATGATTTTCTTGGTAGGAGTTGATTCATATCCTATTACGATGTCTCCTTTTTTCGCGTCTTTGAAACTCTGAAAAAGAGAACGTTTCCTATTTTTGTCGTTGTGAGAGTTGTAAACAAATTCCTCACCCGTGGCAGGTATCTTGAATATCTCGGGGCTGAATACCATAAACCAAAACCGTTGCTCGTTCCCTCGCTGCAAATTGCGTTTTGTTGCGTTATCCGTTTTTCTTTTTTTGTCATCCATAGTTGGCAAATTTTGTGTGTTGTGGGTTTTATGTGACAATCTTGCAGGACTTCTGCTTTTATTCCTCGTTGAACAAATGTCAAGAGCGATGTGCTCCAATTCCGGGCACTCTTTTCGTCGGCGCAACTGAGGGCGGCAATATTAGTTCCCGTGCGTCTTTTCATTGCGGGGGCGGTGGCAAAATACCACAATGGTCTGCAATTTATGCCGATTTCATACACAGAGCTTGCGAACAAGGTCGTGAGCAAAATGCCGGTTTACGAGCCCGGTAAACCGATTGAATACGTCGCGCGGGAATTCGGAATTGAGCCTGCCGACATCGTGAAAATGGCGTCGAACGAGAATCCGTTCGGCGCGTCGCCGAAGGCGCTCGCTGCAGTGCGAGCAATGCTCGACGGGGTGAACATGTATCCCGATGGCGGTGCGATTGCGCTTCGGGATCGTTTGGCGAAACGTTGGAATTTGGCGCCGGAGCAGTTTTTCATCGGGAACGGTTCCAACGAAGCTCTGATGATTCTCGGGCAGACATTTTTGAACGAAGATTGCGAGGTAATTTACGGCGACAAGTCCTTTGTCGTTTACAAAATCGCGACAACGCTTGCCGGCGCCAAGGCAGTCCCCGTGCCGATGCCGAATTTCCAAACGGATTTGAAGGCAATGCGCGCCGCCGTGACCGAGAAAACCCGCGTCATTTTCATCACAAATCCGAACAATCCGCAGGGCACGGTTTGCGACCCCGCCGAGCTTTTGCAGTTTGCGGAAAGCTTGCCCGACCACGTCATTCTCGTCCTCGACGAGGCGTATGCGGAATTCACAGACCAAATCGCCGACATGCGCCCGCTCATCGCGCGCGGCAAAAAAGTCGTGGTCACGCGCACATTTTCTAAGCTCTACGGCCTCGCGGGTTTCCGCATCGGATACATGTTTGGTTCGGCGGAAGTCATCGGGCTGATGAACCGCGTCCGCCAGCCGTTCAACTCGAACTTGCCGGCGCAAGTTGCCGCACTCGCAGCTCTCGATGACACCGAATTTGTCGAAAAAACGCTGCGCGGAAACGCCGCCGGAGTGGCGCAACTTTACAAGGGCTTCGACGCTCTCGGGCTGAAATACGTCCCGACGCACGCAAACTTCATGCTCGTTGAAATCGATGATGCAGCCGGCGTCTTTGTCGAGCTCGAAAAGCGCGGCATAATTGTGCGCCCGATGAAGGGCTACGGCATGCTTCACCACCTGCGCGTGACTGTCGGCACGGCAGAGCAGAACGAGCGCCTACTCGCCGCGCTCAAAGAAATTCTCGGGAAATAACGCGGCGATAGTTTTTCGGCTTTCAACTCAAAAAATCTTTCTATGATCGGATTCTTTCAAAACACAATGGCGAAGCACCACCGGCTCATGTTCGGCTTGCTTCTCGTTATAATCGTCGTCTCGTTTGTGTTTTATACCGGCAGCGGCAGCGCGATGGATTTGCTCGGCATGAGCCGCTCGCCGGCGATTTGCGGCGTGAAACTGAACAGCTCCGACGTCGCGGTTTATCGCTATGGCGTCGCGCTCAGAAGCGGCGGCGAAGTGCCCGCGAATGCTCTCGCGCAGCGAATCGTTTTGGTGAAACTCGCCGAAAAATACCAAATTCCGAACCCGACGCAGGAAGAATTTGACGCATACCTGAAACGCAATTTTTCCGATTCCACGGGAACGTTCCGCCCCGAATACATCACGCTCATAATGCGCCGCTACGGCATGAACGAGGAAATGTTCAAGAGCGTTTTTGTGCACTCGATAAAAATCGACAAACTCTTCGAAATGTTTTCCGCCGCGCCCGCGATGCTCGATTCCGAGGCGCTTTTGATCTGTCGCGAAATTCAGACAGAGTGGACGATTCAGGCGGCGCGGACGTCGTTGGATAAATTCAAGTTCGACGACGAACCGTCTGATGAGGAATTGCAGAAATTCTACGACGCTCGCAGCGCGAATTATCGCATCGCGCCCCTCGTAAAACTCTCCTACGCAGTCGTGAAGCCGAGCGCAGAAACGCGCGCCGCCGTCGGCGAACCGCAGGACAGCGAACTCCGGACCTTTATCCGCGCCCGCGTTGGCGCCAATGGCGACGTGGAGGGCGAGATTGCCGCCAACCGCAACAAGTGGGTTGCCGCGTGGAAAGAAGACAGGATCTCCGTGGAAACGGCGTCATCCGTTTCCGACATGCTTGCCGACGTTCTCGCGCAAGATGTGGTGAATCCCGAACTGCCGAATTTCGCCGACGCTGTGAAAAAATCCGGCTTGGAGTTTGTCGAAATTCCGGCGTTCCCGCGCGACGAAATCCCGCAAAACACCGCTGTCCCTGCAGAAATCCTGACGAGCGCCGTCGCGTCTCTAAACTCCACGCTTTGGCGCACCGACGCAATTCCGAGCGGCGAAAACGCCGTTGTCGTGCTCTTCCGCGGCGACGAACCGGCGCGCGTGCCCGAACTCGCGGAAGTCCGCGATAAGGTTGTTGCCGATTGGAAAGCCGCAACGCGCGAAGAAAAATTTTCCAAACACGCCGACGAGATTGGCGCCGAACTGAAGAAGATTGTCGCCGACGGGAAAGATTTCGTTTCGGCGGCGTCCGACCTCGGTTTGTCCGTCTTCCCTGTGCCTGCGTTCACGTCGCAAAATGTGCCGGAAGAATTGCAGGGTGGCGGCGCTTCGATTATCGACGCGTTGAAAGCGGCTCCCGTCAAGTCTGTCACAGATCCGGTTCGCGTCGGGAACGAAGTCGTTTTCGCATACGCGCTGAAAAAATCAGTTCCGCAGATCGACGAAAATTCCGAGAATTTCAAGATGGTCGCCGGCTACCTCGGGGCGCGCCGCACATACGCCGCGCTCGACGTCCAGCTTTCTGTTCTCATCTCCGAGGAACTCGCGAAGTCCCGCGTGGCGCTTCCCGACGACGAGTAGGAGCCTCGGCTCGCGCATTGTTGTCGCCACCACAATCCCGCCGCGACAACAAACAGAAAATTTTTGCCACAACAATGATGAAATACGCCAAAAAAATTGCCTCCGTGTGCGCGAGTATCGCCGTTGTCGTAGCGATCTGCGCCTGTTCGGACGAAAAGGAAGCCGACAACGACGAAATGTCTGTGTCGCGGGAAACCTTCGATTTCGACTGGAAATTTGCCAAGTTCGGAAAGTTCGACGACTGCGTCGCGAAGGAAGAACCAGGTGCGCCGGCAAAGCTTGGAACGGCGAGTTCGCAGGAGGAGAAAAATCCGGCGTGGCATGCCTTTGACGGAGATCCGGAAACGCGCTGGTGCGCTGCAGGGCGCATTCCTGCCTCGCTCACGATAGACCTCGGTCGCGTGCGCGAAGTCGGCAGTTCCAAAATTATCTGGGAGCAGCAGGCAAATTATCGCTACAAAATTTCCGTTTCCGACGACGGCGAAAATTGGGAGGTGCTCGTTGACCGGAGCGAGAAAAATGCGCCCGAAAAAGAAAACACCGATTCGCTTTCGTCGCGCGCATTTCGCTATGCCAAAATTGATGTCCAACCCGCCGGCAACGCGTGGCCGAGCATTTGCGAGTGGACGTTTTTCTCCGGCGCCGGTGCGAAGGTTGTTCCGGAAGTGAGCGGTGACAATGGCAAAAAGGCGTACGACATCGATTTCGACGATTTTACGTGGCGCGCGATTGACCTGCCTCACGACTGGGGCGTGGAAAGCCGCTTTCTGCCGAGCGAGCCAAATCAAACTGCCTCGCTCCCGTGGAATGCCGTGGGCTGGTATCGCAAAGAGTTTTTCGTTCCGGAAGAAAAAGCCGGCAAGAAATTTTACATCGATTTCGACGGCGTGATGATGACGCCGAAAGTCTATGTGAACGGCAAACTCGCAGGGGAATGGGCATACGGCTACAGCTCGTTCCGCGTCGATATCACTCCGTTCTTGAAGTTCGGCGAGAAAAATCTCGTCGCCGTCCGAGCGGAAAATCTGCCCGATTCCACGCGATGGTATCCGGGCGCGGGAATATATCGCCACACATGGCTCGTCGAAAAAAATCCCGTTCATATCGCGAACTGGGGCGTTTACGTGACAACCCCGACAATCTCGGGAATCCAAAAAATCGACGGGAAATTCTTCGCAACGGACGCAGAAATTTCAGTCGCGACCGAGGTCGAAAACGATTGTGGTGGCAACAATGCGCCCGCCATCACAATCTCGCAAAAAATTGTGCGCGACGGGAAAGACGTGTGCACGCTCGCGCAGAACGGCGCAGGCGTGGCGACGGGCTCGATCAAAAACGCCGAGCTTTGGGACGTGGAAAATCCTGCGCTTTACACGCTCGTCACCGAAGTCTTTGCCGGTGGCAAACTCGTCGATCGCGAGGAAACCGTTTTCGGGATTCGCAAGATTGAGTGGAAGCCGGACGGATTTTACCTGAATAACCGCCGCTTGCAGATAAAAGGCGTGTGCCAGCACCACGACTTGGGGCCGCTCGGCAGCGCGGTGCACGAACGCGCGATTGAGCGCCAGATTGAAATTTTGAAATCATTTGGCGTGAATGCGATCCGCACGTCGCATAACCCGCCGGCACCCGAATTGCTCAAACTTTGCGACCGCATGGGCGTTCTCGTTGACGACGAACTCTTCGATTGCTGGAAATATCTCAAAGAAGGCAAGAAAAACGGCTACAACCTTTTTTGGAACGATTGGCGCGAACGCGATGTAGCAAATTTCATCCTCCGCGATCGCAACCACCCGAGCGTCGTGATTTGGAGTCTCGGGAACGAGATCGAAGAGCAGGGGCGCAGCGACGGTCCGGCGCTCGCCCGCGAACTTTCAAACCTCGTAAAGTCGCACGACAAGACGCGGCCCGTCGCCGCCGGCTGCAACGATCTCGCCGCTTCGTGGAACGGCTTCGGCAACGAACTCGACGTTTACGGCTTCAACTACAAGCCAAATAACTACACGGATTTCGCAAACAAAAACCCGGGAAAGCCTTTCTTCGGCACAGAGACTTCGTCGTGCGTCAGCACTCGCGGGTTTTACTCGTTCCCGCAAGACGGCGATTTCGAGAAGTTTTGGAAGCGCAATTTCTGCGACAATCTCGCCATTTGCCAGGTCAGCGATTATGGCATATACGCCCCGGGCTGGGCATATGCGCCCGACGTCGAATTTGCCGCGCTCGAGGACGAACCGCGCGTTGCCGGCGAGTTTGTCTGGTGCGGGTTCGATTATCTCGGAGAACCCACGCCGTGGAACCTCGGTCGCAAACCGGCAAACGACTTCCGAGGCGCCTCGCCGGAGGAAATCGCGAAGCTCAAAGCTGAAATGGAAGAAATTTTGAAGCAGGGCACGCCGTCGCGGAGTTCGTATTTCGGGATCGTCGATTTGTGCGGATTTCGCAAAGACCGTGCGTATCTCTACCAGTCGCACTGGTTGCCCGACGTGCCGATGGCGCACATTCTCCCGCATTGGAACTGGCAAGGTTCGCGCGACGGACTGCCGACGCCGGTGATGGTCTATACGAGCGGGGATTCTGCCGAACTGTTCCTCAACGGAAAATCTCTCGGGAAGCGCGTGAAAAAAGCCGGCGCAAAACTCACCGGAAAAGATTTGAACGGGGATTTACGGGAACGCTTCCGCCTCGTTTGGATGGATGTAAAATATGAGCCCGGCATTCTCGAAGTTGTCGCATACAAAAATGGCAAAGAATGGGCGCGCGACAAAGTGGAAACAACCGGCGCCCCCACGACATTCACTTTGGAAGCCGACCGCGATACCATTTGTGGCGATGGTCGCGACTTGTCGTATATCACTGTTTCCGTTTGCGACAACAAAGGCCGTGTCGTGCCTACCGCAACAAACCTATTCAAGTTCTCCGCGACAGGAAGCGCGGAGATTGTTGGGATTTGCAACGGCGACCCAACCGACCACCGTTCAATGAAGGGTAGCGAAATGCCCGCATTTGCAGGTCTTGCACAAGTTGTCGTGCGTGGAAGGCGAGATTGCTCCGGTCCCGCAGAGATTGTCGTAGATGGTGGCGACCTCGGCACCCAAAAACTTGTGCTCACCGTCGCCCCTCAACAATAACGCCACCACAAACCGCCGCGCCCTCTGTTGCCCCGCAACAGAGCGGAGGGGTTTGCGTGATCTAAAATTTAGGCTTGCAGGGGAAGACGTCAAACGGTAGTCATTTCCTACCGTAATTTTGCAAATGTGCTGGGAGCAAACTAACTTCTACTGGGAGAATAGCATTTTCGCCCATTAACATCTTGCGCAAAAGACAGAAACAATTTACCAAAATACCATGAAATCATTATCAGAGTTCATAAAACTATACCCCGTCCAAAAAACCCTTCGATTCGAGTTGAAGCCAATAGGTGCCACGGCAGTGCGACTTGAAGAAAGTAAACTGTTGTCAGAAGATTTCGCTCGGGCGGACGCTTATCCTCGCGTGAAAGAAATTATCGATGATTATCACAGGTGGTTTATTGATAGTGCCCTCAGCGAAGCTAAAGACAAAGGAATGGACTGGGGAGTGTTAGCGACGGCGATGTCTAATGCGATCGCAGCAAACAAAAAAGATGGTTCTGACAAAGCGAAAGAGCAATTTGAAGCGTTACAAGATAAGTATCGCGCGCAAATCACAAAAATTTTCGAAGGCAGAAGTGAATATAAACTGCTTTTCAAAAAGGATCTCTTGGCAAGTCTTATTCCCAACCATGCAGATCCGGCAGATGCCGAAGCGGTTAATAAAGAATTGGAAGTGTTTCAGGGTTTTTCTACGTATTTTACCGGTTTTCATGAAAATAGAGCCAATATCTACTCGAAAGAGAAGATTGTTACTGCGATCCCATTCCGAATCGTTCATGTCAACTTCCCGAAATTTTTAGACGATGTAAGGGCATATGGCGCAATTAAGTCAAAAATTCCAGAGGTTGTTTCCCAAATAGAAACCGAGGTGAGAGCATTACTCAAAGAGCGTAGTTTAACGAAATTAGACGATGTTTTCTCCGTTGATTTTTACAATAACTTAATAGCTCAGAAAGATATTGAATGGTTCAACAGTCTTGTTGGCGGTCTCGTAGAAAAAGAAGGGAAGAGAAAGTTGCGTGGAATTAATGAAGTTGTCAATAACTACCTACAACAGCACGACGGCAACGGAGTAAAACCGGGTGCTATGAGGATGATTCCCCTCTACAAGCAGATATTAAGTATTCGAGAGGGGCGGTCGTTTGCGCCAAAGTCTATTAAGAACGATGAGGAGTTGTTGCGGAGTGTTAATGATTTCTACGAATTCGGGTTGCGTAATTTCGAAATCAATGGCGAGAAAAAAGATATATTAAAAGCTCTCGCTGATAGTGCAGAGAAGATTCTCCATTGCGATTTGGATAAAATATATGTCAAGGGAAAGTATTTGACAGAGATCTCCATGAATCTCTTTGAAGATTGGCAAACGCTGTCAGATAAATTAAGAAAATTTGCGACGACAAAGTATCCCGGGACCACGAAGAAATCTCAGGAGACAATAAAAAAATATTTGGAGTCTGATGTTTTTCCCCTTTTGGATATAAAGCAGGCGTTGAATATAGATAATACAAATGAGGATTTTGGGAAAGTTAAAGATGCTTCTGAGAAGAAAGATGTGTTTAGAAGGATTTTTATAGGGGAAAAAGATGAGAGGATAGAAAAAAGAGAAGAAAGCAAAAAAGACTATTTGATGACAGAAACTATTTCGACAATAGATTGTCTTAATAAAAAATTTAGAGATATAGAAATCTGTCCAATGGGCAAAGTAGGCCTGGGGAACAGTGATAAAATTTGTGTTGAGGAAAACCGGTTCCGAGAATCATCAGGAGCGGTAGAAGTATTAAAGGAATTCTTGGATGCTCTTTTAGATTACATGCATATATTTGAGACGTTTTACGTAGAGGATGATAAAATTGAAAAAGACGCTGATTTCTATTCTGTATTTACGCCAGTGTTTGAACAGATGCGCGAAATCATTCCCTTGTATAACAAAGTTCGGAATTATATCACGCAAAAACCTGGCGATGTGGGGAAGATGAAACTTAATTTTTCAATTCCTCCGCTTGCCAATGGGTGGAGTGAGAGTAAAATAAAGGACAATAGGGCAATAATCCTTATCCGGGACGGCAAATATTTTCTTGGCGTTATGAATCCCCGCGGGAAAATAAAATTCAATACTACACGGCAAGCGTTGCCTGGCTCTTATCAAAAGATGGTTTACAATTTATTGCCTGGTCCAAACAAAATGCTTCCTAAAGTTTTTCTTTCAGAAAAAGGGAAGAAGATATATTCTCCATCAAAAGAGATTATTGATGGATATGATGAAAAGAAGCATCTTAAAGGAGATAATTTCGATAGAAAGTTTATGCACAAACTGATAGATTTTTTCAAAAGATCTATTGAAAAAAATAAGGATTGGAATCCATTCGAGTTTAAATTTAGCAAAACAGAAGAATATGAGTATATAAATGATTTTTATCGTGAAGTAGCAGAGCAAGGATACAAAGTATCCTTTGAGAATATTCCATGCAAAGAGATTGATGCATTAGTCAATGACGGAAAGCTCTTTTTGTTCCAGATTTATAACAAAGATTTCGCTCCTGGAAGTACGGGAAGGCCGAATATGCATACAATTTTGTGGAAGAATGTCTTTTCCCCGCAAAATTTGGGAAATGTGGTCTTGAAATTAAATGGAGAAGCAGAATTGTTCTACAGAGAGAAAGCGATAGGTACGCCTTATGTCCACAAAGCCGGAGAGGTAATTGTAAACAGGTTTTATAAAAGCGATTCCGGCGAGTACATCTCAATGCCGGAAGATCTTCACGGAAAGCTTGTTGATTATAAGAATAACCGTGCGCCTGAGCCGCCGGAAGCGAAAGATTTGAAAAATATTATTGTGTCAAAATTGGCGACACACGATATAACAAAGGATCGTCGTTATACCATGGATAAGTATCTTTTCCACGTGCCGATAACAATAAATTTCAAAAAATCTGTGGAGGGAAGCATTCCTATGATAGACGCAAAAGTTTGGAATGAATTTCTGAAGGGTAATCCGGATGTAAAAATTATTGGATTAGATCGAGGTGAAAGGCACCTTCTCTACCTTTCCCTCATTGATCAAAAGGGCAAGATAATTAAACAGAAAACATTGAATATTGTTGAGCAAACGAAAGGAGATAAATGTTACAAAATTGATTATCAAAAAAAGTTGCACCAGAGAGAAGACGAGCGCGATAAAGCGCGTAAGAGTTGGAGCTCTATCGCAAAAATAAAAGATTTGAAAGATGGCTATCTTTCTCTGATCATTCATGAAATTGCGACAATGATGGTTGAGGAAAATGCAATTGTTGTTTTGGAAGACTTAAATTTTGGATTTAAGAGAGGCCGCTTCAAAGTCGAGCGCCAAGTTTATCAAAAATTTGAAAAAATGCTCATTGATAAACTAAATTATCTCTCCTTTAAAGATAGGAATGCAGGTGAAATTGGCGGGATATTAAATGGCTATCAATTAACAGATAAATTTGAAAGTTTTGAAAAACTTGGGAAACAGAGCGGATTCCTATTTTACGTTCCTGCAGCTTTCACCTCTAAAATCGATCCAACCACCGGATTCGCAAACGTGTTTAGGTTAGACGGTCTTACTAACATTACAAAGAAGAAAGAATTTTTTGGTAAATTTGAAAAGATTTTTTACGATGAAGAGACCAAATCGTACTGCTTTAAATTTGACTACAAAAAGTTCGACGTTTCCCAGGAATTTTACAAAACGGATTGGGAAGTCTATTCTCGTGGACCTCGAATCTGCTATCTCAAGAAAGAAAAGCGTTATGAGGACGTGGATGTTACGGGTGATATTTCTGCGCTTTTGGAAAAAGCGAAGATTAAGGTATCAACCAGTCGCGATCTTTTGCCGGATATTTTAAAAATCGACGACACGAAATTTTTTGATGGATTTTTCCGAGTATTTAAATTGCTACTCCAAATGCGGAATTCCGACGCAAAAAGAGGAAAGGATTATATCCTTTCTCCTGTGAAGAATGCGACAGGAGGTTTTTATGATTCAAGCGCCTACGAAAATGAAGCAGATGCCAAATTGCCTAAGGACGCTGACGCGAACGGAGCCTACCATATTGCATTGAAAGGTTTGCTTTTACTTAAGAGGAATCAGAATTCCGACAAAGCTGACTTGAAGATCGCAAATGGAGAATGGTTTAAATTTGTCCAGTCCCGCGAATTTGAGAGATAGATAACTGCGATTTATTTTTGGTGGTGGAACCGTATTTGATGATAACGCAAATAAACGATTTCGTCTTTTGTCCGCGATCGATTTATTTTCACGATATCTACAAGTGCACGACAGATGAAGAATTTTACCATCAAACTCCGCAGAAAATCGGGCAATATTCTCATAAAGCAATAGATGAAAATAAATATTCGTCGCGGCAAGATGTAATAACCGGGCTTACTGTTTATTCCCGAAAATACAATCTTGTCGGGCGAATTGATATTTTAGATATGCGGGAAAATTTGTTGATAGAACGGAAGTATTCTGTCACGGCAATTTACGATGGATTTAAGTATCAACTGTATGCACAGGCGCTTGCATTGGGAGAAATGGGGTATGAAGTAAAAAGGATGCAAATCCATTCCGCCAAAGATAATCGTAATTACGAAATTGCTATGCCGGATCAAGAGGAGATTCAGAGATTTGAGTCTGTTATTGCTGCGATGAATTCGTTTTCGATGACGCAACCTTTTACCCAAAATCCAAAGAAATGCGAGCATTGCATATATAATCCTCTTTGCGATGTGTATTCCCCTGCGTGATAACATGGCGTTATGCTCTCGTTCCCCGATTTCAATTATAAGCAGATTGCAATTCACATAGCGGGAGGAAGTGGCGAGCGATTGCGCTTCCGCGCCGACAACATTTTTATTCAGGACAAAGAAGAGAAAGTTCTTTTTCAGCACTCGTGCCACAAAATGTTTGCCCTCTTCATAATCGGGGAGGTGTCTTTGACCTCTGTCGCAATCAGAAAGTCTTCTGCATTTTCGTTCCCGATAATTTTGATGAATAGAAACTTGCGGGTATATACGAAGATAAATTGTGCAGCAGAAGGGAATACTCTCTTGCGGTTTCGGCAATATACGGACAAGTCGCGAGCAACGCTGACGGCGCAAGAATTGATTTCGCAAAAATTAAACAATCAAGCCGCGTTATTGCGGTCTTTAAGGTATCGCTCTGAGAAAGACAAGGAGGCGGAGAAGTTCATCAAATCTCTTCGTCCGAGAGATGCAAGCGAGACGCGAGAACTTATGGGTCTCGAAGGAGTTGCAAGCCACTTATTTTTTGAGACGTATTTTCGACCGCTCGGATGGACGAGGCGCGAACCTCGTTGCAAGCGCGATATCTATAATCTGTTGCTCGACATCGGCTATACGTATTTGTTCCATTTCGTAGAGGCGATGCTGTCGTTGTATGGATTCGATCTCTATTGCGGCGTTCTCCATACGTTTTTCTATCATCGAAAATCGCTTGTTTGCGACATCGTCGAACCATTTCGCTGTATAATTGATCGTCGGCTTCGCAAAGCTTATAACCTTAGACAAATAAATCCCGAGGACTTTTCTCTTGACAACCATCAATACCGCTTGAACTGGGGAAAACAGGAGCATTATTCGAGACTTTTTCTGAAAGATATCCTCGAGAACAAGGAGGCAATATTTAGGTTTTGCCAAGCGTATTATCGGTGGGTGATGCTGGAAAAACCAATAGAGGAATTCCCAAAATTTGAAATTAAACCGCAGGAATAATATGCTACTCGTTTTGTACGATATAAAGAACGACAAGACCCGAACGCATTTTTCAAAGTTTATCCAAAGGTTCGGAAGGCGCGTGCAATATTCCGTGTTCGAAGTAAAAAACAGCCCGAGGATTCTCGAAAATATTTCCGTAGAAATTCGACTTCGTTTCGAGAAGAGATTTACCCAGGGCGACAGCGTACTCATATACGATGTCGCAGACAATTCGTGCATAGGTCGCTTCGGTTATCCAAAGAACGAAGAATCAGACCTTATCATCATGTGATGCAAACCTCGGTCTTAATTTCGCGACTTTCCGCTAAAAATCTGAAAATTTACACTTGACATTTCTGAAAACTTGCTTAGCATATACACCAGAATCTGTTGATTCTATCTGGTATTTCCGCCAACGTTCTGAGGAATCAGAGTTTAGGTAATGCCCCTAATTTCTACTGTCGTAGATCTCTCGCCACCGTGGCAGGAACTATTCGTTTAGGTAATGCCCCTAATTTCTACTGTCGTAGATGATGAGCTCGCGCACGTCGATTCCGGAGTTTAGGTAATGCCCCTAATTTCTACTGTCGTAGATTCTATTGTTACGCAGATGTGGCGCGGGGGTTTAGGTAATGCCCCTAATTTCTACTGTCGTAGATGCGAAGCTGGAAGAGCTCGCGCGGAAAGTTTAGGTAATGCCCCTAATTTCTACTGTCGTAGAT
>JAJPZB010000112.1 GCA_021204635.1 Opitutia bacterium
ACCCAAGCCTCACCACCAAACATCCCACCACCAACCCAACCCTCACCACCAACCCAAGCCTCACCACCAACCCGCGCCCTGCCGAATTTGCTCGAAAAGCAGGCGCGGGGTCGGCAGTATTCTTGGCTCTTTTCGGCGCATGTCGCCGCCTCTATCAAAACTTTTCACGGGAAGAAAAAATGACCGACGTCGCACAAGCGCTTGCCACGGGCTTTTCCGGCATAAAGCCGAAATACGACGTCGTTGTCGTGGGCAGCGGGCTCGCGGGGCTGACTGGCGCGAACTACTTGGCGAAGGCGGGGCATTCCGTCCTGCTCTTGGAGCACCATTTCCAGCTCGGCGGCTTGGCGACGTATTTCAAGCGCCCGGGAGGCCACATTTTCGACGTCTCGCTGCACGGCTTCCCGCACGGCATGATCAAATCGTGCCGAAAATATTGGAACAAGGAGATCGCCGATTCCATTCGCCAGCTGAAAGACATCAGGTTCGAGAACCCCGAATTTGAGCTCCAAACCACGTTCACCCGCGAGGATTTCACGCGCATTCTCATCGAAAAATTCGGCGTCCCCGCAGAGCGCGTCCACGCGTTTTTTGCGCGGCTCGCGGCGATGAATTACTACGACGACAACGCGCAGACGACGCGCGAGTTGTTCGACGAATTTTTCCCCGCGCGCACAGACGTCTGGCGTCTCCTGCTCGAGCCCATCGCCTACGCAAACGGCTCCACGCTCGACGAGCCCGCGATAACCTACGGCATCGTTTTCTCGAATTTCATGAGCCGCGGCGTCTATACGTTCACGGGCGGGACCGATTTGCTCATCAAAAAAATGGCGGAGGAATTGCGCCGCAACGGTGCGGAAATCCGCCGCTCCTGCCTCGTAAAAAAAATCTTGACAAAGCCTGCGGGCGACGGCAACGGCAAGTCTGCGGTGTGCGGCGTCGTCGTGGAAAACGTGAAAAGCGGCGAAATCCGCGAGGTTGCGTGCGACGCCGTTCTCTCCAACGCGAACATAAAAAACACGATCGAGGAGCTTTTGCCGGCGGGCAGCGTCTCGACCGATTTTCTCAAAGAAACGGGCGCCGTCCGCGTGAACACGTCGTCGTGTCAAGTCTATATGGGCGTGAAAAAAGGCGAGGCAATTCCGCGAATCGGCGACCTCATTTTCACCTCGGCGGCGCAAAAATTTTCGAGCGACGAGCTCGTCGATATGCACACGACGTCGCGCACCTATTCCGTTTACTATCCCGACGCGCGCCCGCAACTGCGCGAGCCGCGATACTCGATCGTGACGTCGATAAACCAGCGCTTTGCGAACTGGGCAAATCTCTCGCCGGAGCAATACGCCGCCGAGAAAAAGCGCATCATCGAAGAGGCTTTCGCGGGCATCGAGCGCTACATTCCCGATATTCGCGGCAAGGTCGATTGGGTCGAGGCCGCGACGCCGCTGACTTTCAAGCGCTACGTTTTGCACCGCGACGGCGCCTCGTTCGGGACAAAATTCGAGGGCTTGAAAATTTCGACGGAGCTCCCGCAGCAAGTTCGCGGGCTCTACCACGCGGGTTCGGTCGGCATCATCATGTCGGGCTGGCTCGGCACGATTAATTACGGCGTGATTGTGGCGAACAAAATCGCGCTGGCGCTGAGAAAGGTCTGATTTCCCGTGGGCACATTCATTTCGCTGACCGCGCTGCTGATAATTTTGCTCGACCCCATCGGCGTCGCGCTCACGTTGCCCGCGCTGCTGAAAAACGTGCCACCGGCTCGCCACCGCCGCGTCGTGGTGCGCGAAATGGCGTTCGCGCTCGTGGCGCTTTTCCTGTTTTTACTCGTCGGCAACAAGCTTGTGGCAACATTGAAGCTCGAGCCCGCGACGCTCTGCATTTCCGGCGCCATCGTGCTCTTCCTCATCGCGCTCGGCATGGTGTTTCCCGCGCTCGCTGCGATAACATCGACGGCGCCCGCGCACGCAGAAAATCCGCAGGAGCCGGCGCCGGAGCCCTTCATCGTCCCAATCGCAATCCCGCTCATCGTGGGGCCGAGCAGCGTTTCGTTAATTTTGGTCAACAGCGCAAAATTCATGGATTTGCAAAGCGAATTGCTCTTCGCGCTGAGCATCGCCGTCGCATGGGCTGTGACGCTCGCGGTGCTCATCGTCTCGCCGACGCTGTTGCGGGTCCTCGGGCGGCGCGGCGGATTGGCATTGGAGCGGCTCATCGGGATTTTGCTGATACTCGTCTCCGTGCAGATGTTTTTCGACGGGCTCGCGCAATTTTCTTCCGCTGCAGCGACGGGTTAGTGGTGGGGATTTGGGTTGGTGGTGGGAATTTGGCTTGGTGGTAGGGATTTGAGTTGGTGGTGGCAGGGATGGTGGTGAAAATTGGGTTAGTGGTGAAAATTTGAGTCGGTAGTGGCAACAATCTCGCGCATGCAATGCGCGATTCTCCCGCTAAGTTAGCGGGAGGGGACCGCGTTAGCGGTGAGGGAGTGTGTTCGTGGAACGGCACCTGACTCTGCTCCCCACCACCAACCCAAATCCCACCACCAACCCACCACCAACCCGCCACCAACCAAAACCAAACTCCGCCACCAAGCCGCGAAATTAAATTGGCGTTTGTTGCTTTATTTATGCGGAGCAGAGCAAAAGTTTGAGGGTAAATGCAAAATTTTGAAGAAAAGACTTGATTTTTAAAAACAGGGGGGGGTAACGTCGTTCTGTCTCTATGGAATTGGGGAACGGTTTCTCAGTTTTCCAGAGGCGAAACAATCATAATAACAATATTCTATGATCAAAAAAATCATCACAAGCGCGGCGCTCATCGCCGCAGGAACAGCGCTCGCAAGCGCTGAAACCGTGCTCAGCGCCAGCACTGCATCGGCAGGCGACACGTTGGGTGATCTCGGGCTAACCGAGACTTACGACTCCGCCAGCTACGATTGGTGTGTGAGTTTCACGATCGACACCTCCACAAAGTTCGAAGGAACTCGCGTGTACGTTCTCGACTCCTCAGTTGCAGACAATAGCACCGACGCCGGTCTCGAAATTCTCGTCAACGCAAAGGGCGGATATCTGAACATTGCCAACTCTAACAATGTTCACTTGGGGACACCGGATTCTGGTAGCGGCATTTCCGACGCAGTGTTCGACACAGATTCTGACACTCTGGATCTCTCGCTGTCTTGGAGCGCAACTGCCCAAGTTCTGACGCTCTCGACCACGACAACCACAGATGGATCAACGTACTCAACCGAGCTCGCACTGTACGATGGCGCCACTCATTCTGAGTTTCTTCAGTACGCCATCTTGTCAACAGGCAGCACTTTCCGGGTTGCAGCTACCAACATCACGGTGGAGGTATCGGAAGTTCCTGAGCCGTCGATGTTTGGCTTGCTCGCAGGACTTGGTGCAATTGGGTTGGTGGCGGCACGCCGTCGCCGCAACCGCAAGGCATAATTCGTGCCCGCAACAACTTTGGTTAGTTGATAGTTGTTAATCATATGAGAGTGGAGCTCTTCGGTGGTGACGCCGGAGAGCTCTTTTTTTTGGGTTGGTGGTGAGGATTTGGGTTGGTGGTGGGAGAAGTTTGTGGTGAGTTTTTTCGGAAGGGTTGGTGGTGGCGGTTGGGTTGGTGGTGGGAAGCAAGATCAGGCGACGTTCAACCAACACACTCCCTCACCACTAACGTGGTCCCCTCCCGCTAACTTAGCGGGA
>JAJPZB010000175.1 GCA_021204635.1 Opitutia bacterium
GTGTTCGCCTCATCGATTCTCTTCTGCATTTTTTGCGCTT
The DNA here is from genome assembly GCA_021204635.1 of Opitutia bacterium. GTDB lineage: Bacteria > Verrucomicrobiota > Verrucomicrobiia > Opitutales > UBA953 > Spyradosoma. The sequence goes on from JAJPZB010000175.1 coordinate 41, forward strand.
GTTTGAGAAGTTTTCCTACGCCTGCCATTGTCGTTTTCGTTGAATTTTTGTGTGAATGGACTTTCGTGAGTATCGTTTCGGCAGGCGCGTTTTTCAAAAACAAAATTCCCGCCGCAACAATCTCCGCGAAAATGTCGAGGAAAAATTTTCACGCCACAAAGCCCGCTGGGTCGAGGGCGTAAATCCGCGACAATGCCGCGTAGAGCTCGGGGTGCGATTTCTTCATCTCCTCAGGCGTTTCAAAAAATGCCTCCGTGCCGACGGCGAAAAACTCGGCGGGGTCGTCGGCACCATATTCGTCCAAAATCGTCCGCGCGTCGCCTGATTGCAACCTGCGCATTTCCGCCGCCAAAACGCCCTTCCACTTCCGCTCAAAATCCTGCGACAGGCACACGCCCTCGGTGTCGGCAAATTGGTGCGCAAACTCGTGAATCACGACGTTGCGCGGGTTTCCGGCAAAGGCGATGTCGTGCAAAATCCGCTCCTGAGAAAAAATCACCGTCCCGCCCGACCACGATTCGCCATCGCTGAGTTCGTCGTCGCCCGCACCCGCCACTCGCGAGCGAAACGACGACGGGTAAATGAGCACGCTCCTGAGCGCCTGCCACGTACGCCGCTCGCGGCCAAGGGCGAGAAGCGACGCGTTTGCCGCCACCACCATCGCAATCTTGTCGGAAACTGTCGCGAGCCCGCCACAAGCCTCAAAATTTTTCTCCGCCACAAACTCCTTTATCAGACGCTCGTAGCGCGGGCGCAACTCGCACGGAATCCTCGCCGCGAGCGGCACATCGCGCACAACAATCTGCCACCACTCTGCGGGAAGCGGCGAAGCGAGAAACCTCGACAAACGTGCGCGCGAACGCCAACCCACAACAATCGCCCGCAGCACGAGCAAAAGCACCACCGCCACCACAATAAGAGCAAGAATCTCCGGCATTCCCATCGAGGATTCAACCATGCCGCAAAGCTACGCTCCGCCGCAAAATTTCTCACGCGCAAACTTCATTGTGGACGCAGGGGTTGGTGGTGAAGCCGGGTCGGTGGCGGGATTTGGGTTGGTGGTGAGGTTTAGGTTGGTGGTGGCAACAAACCGCCACTGTTGTGTGGGGAAAAGTGCGACATATTGGCAAACATTTGAATAAAAAATGCTTGACGAGATTTAGGGGGGGGGTGGCATGAATTTCGTTACTGCTTCCGGGAATTATGGTTTTACGCGGGAGGGTTTCCCGCGGATTCCCGAGAAAGCAGCAACAAAAACCAAAAAACGTTAATCATATGAGTAAAGTAATAACTATCGCGGCTCTCGTAGCCGCAAGCACTGCACTCGCAAGTGCTGCCGACTGGCAAACAGTGGAATACACGCTGAGCAACAACAATAGCTCAACGGACACAGACTCTGTTACAACCGGCAATTCGTCGTTTGCGTCGTTCACAATCGATGGCTCCAGCTACGATACGTTCGATGCGAGCGAGTACAACTGGAAGATCTCGTTCTCTGTGGACGCAAGCGGCGAGGAAACCACAACTCAAACCATATTCTCCCTTGGCAGAACTGACACAGGAGCAGATGGCTACGGTGTGGTCGTAGGGTATGACGGAACGTCGACATACACATACGCGATCTCCGCAACAGCTCACACTAATACTGAGGATTCCGATGCCGTAACGACATCAAGTTCCAGTGTATCGGTAGTGTTTAGTTGGGACGCTTTGTCCACAACGCTCTCACTATCGGTAGATGGTTCTGAGGCGGTAACGCTCACAGGAGTGTCTACCGAAAGTGCTAACTTGGTAGCCGGAGAATACGGAGACCAAGGCAATGCGCACTTCTGGTCTAACAGCTCAGCAGAATCGATCACCGGCATCTCGTTGCAGGTTCAACAAGTTCCTGAGCCGTCGATGTTTGGCTTGCTCGCAGGGCTTGGCGCACTCGGGTTGGTGGCGACACGTCGCCGGCGCAACCGCAAAGCATAAGCTTCTGCGCAACACAATTCTCTCAGACAAAGGTTCTTCGGCAACAATGCCGGAGAGCCTTTTTCATTGTCGCCACCACCAACCCAGCCCTCACCTCCAACCCAAGTCCCGCCACCACTAACCCCTCCGAAAAAAGCCTCACCACCAACCAAAACCTCACCACTAACCCAAGTCCGCCACCAACCCAACTCACCACCAACCCAATCTCGCCACCAACCCGGCGGTGTCGCTCAAAAAATTGCGGCGGCGAGCCACGGGGTTGCGGGATTGTGGTGGCCGTGGCGAAGAATTTTCTTGGCGCCACAATGCGCGAGCCATTTTTCCACGGCGGCAGATTCCTCGAAGCCGCCAGGGTGCTTTGTATAAACTGCGATCGACAAAATCCCACCAGGGGCGAGCATTGTTGCCGCAGCGGCCAAGGCGCGGATTGTAGTGGTAGCCAGCGTTGTCGTTGCGTGGTCGCTTCGTGGCAGGTATCCGAGGTTGAACAAAATTGCCTGCGTCGCCCCGCACCACTCTGCGCCGAGCGCGTCCGCCATTTTCTCGTGGCTCAGCAAAAATGTCTTGACATTGTGACAGCCTGCTTCGGCGAGACGGTGGCGCGTTGCCTCGATCGCGCTTTCCTGAATATCAAAAGCTGCAACACGCCCATTGTCGCCCACGCATTGCGCGAGGAAGAGCGTATCGTTGCCATTGCCCGCAGTTGCGTCTATCGCGCGGGCGCCGAGTTTCAGCCTCGCGCGCACCCACTCGTGCGAGAGCACCACAATGTTTTGCTGCGAATCCATTTCACCACCGTGCGCCTTTCGCCACCACAATGCCGCCGCAACAATGAGCCGCCACCGTTGTGGCAACTACAAGACGTCGCGACAATCCACCACCGTCCCCGCAACAGAGGCGGCGGCAACCATGAGCGGCGACATCAGCAGCGTCCGCCCGCTCGGCGAGCCCTGCCGCCCCTTGAAATTGCGGTTCGACGTGCTCGCGCAAATTTGGTCGCCACTGAGTTTGTCGGCGTTCATCGCGAGGCACATCGAGCAACCGGCGAGGCGCCACTCGAAGCCGGCGGCGCGGAAAATTTCGTCAATGCCGAGTTCGGCGCATTTTTTCGCAACAATCTGCGAGCCCGGGACGGCGAGTGCCTTCACGCCTTTTGCGACTTTTTTGCCCTTCAAAAATTCTGCCGCCGCGACGAAGTCGGTGAGCCGCCCGTTCGTGCACGAACCGATGAATGCGACGTTGATCGGCGTGCCCGCCACGGGCGTGCCGGGCGTGAATTTCATGTATGCGTAGGCTTCGCGCGCGGTCGCGGCGTCGGCGGGCGCCATTTCGTCGGGATTCGGGAAAATACCGTTTGCGGGAATGTTTTGCGCCGGCGTAATTCCCCAGGTCACGGTGGGCGCGATGTCGGCGGCATCGACGTTGACGACGTCGTCGTAGTGGCAATCGGGGTCGCTTGCGAACGATTTCCAGCGCGCAACGGCGGCGTCCCACGCTTCGCCTTTCGGGGCGAAATTGCGATTTTTGAGATACGCGAAAGTCGTTTCGTCGGGGTTGACATAGCCGACGCGCGCGCCGCCTTCGATTGCCATGTTGCAAACCGTCATCCGCTCGTCCATCGAGAAATTGTCGAAGACGCTTCCGCCGTATTCGTGCGCGAAGCCGAGGCCGCCATCAACGCCGAGCAGGCGAATGAGATGAAGCGCAACGTCTTTCGCGCCGACGCCCTTCCCGAGCGCGCCGTTGACGTTGATTCTGCGCACTTTGAGCGGCGAAAACGCGAGCGTTTGCGTGGCGAGAACGTTGCGGACTTGCGACGTGCCGATGCCGAACGCGACCGCGCCGAATGCGCCGTGCGTGGCGGTGTGCGAATCGCCGCAGACGATTGTCATTCCGGGCTGAGTAATGCCCTGCTCCGGCCCCACGATGTGGACAATTCCCTGCTCGCCCGTGACCGTGTCGAAAAATTTTATTCCGTTGTCGCGGCAATTTTTGCGCAGTTCGGAGATCATCGACTGCGCGACGGGGTCGGCAAATGGCTCGGCGAGCGACGTCGTGGGCACGATGTGGTCAACCGTCGCGAAAGTGCGCTCGGGAAACATCACGGGGAGCTTGAGGTCGCGCAACATTCCAAATGCCTGAGGCGAAGTAACTTCGTGAATGTAGTGTGTCGCGATAAAGAGTTGCGTTTGCCCGTTTGGCAATTTTGCGACCGTGTGCACGTCCCAAACTTTTTGAAAAAGCGTCTTTCCCATTTGCGTTTTAAAATTTTGTGAAATAAAGCACGGAAGCCCCTTTTTATCAAGCTTTGCGCCCCTTTTCTAAAGAATTTTGTCGCGTTCGCGCGCGGCGGATTTTCTAATCGCGGGTGCTATGTCAATGACTAATTTTAAAAAGGACGGGAGGGAATTTCAGCAATGGTGCGTCGGCGCTTCAACGTTCACCGCGTGCATCACGAAAGGCGCGCGGTTGATGAGCTGGACGGTCGAGGCTGCGGGCGCGCGGCGCGACGTGATTCGGTGGCCGGAAAACGCAAATTGGGACGATTTTCGCTCAATTCGCGGCGGCAACCCGATTTTGTTCCCCTTCATGGGCAGAAATTTCGCAGACGGGAAGAAATTTTTCTGGAAAAATCCCGCAGACGGCGTCGTGCGCCCAATGCCGATGCACGGTTTTGCGACAGACGGCGAGTTCGCGATCGCCGAGGCGACGGAAAATTCCGTCCGCGCGAAATTTGTGCCCGACGCCGCCGCGCGCGAAGGCTATCCGTTTGACTACGAATTTTTCGTGGTTTATCGCTTCTCCGAGCTCTCTCTCAAATGCGATTTGGTGATGACAAATCGCGGCGCAGAGCGCATTCCGTGGTGCGTTGGCCACCATTTTTATTTCGCGATGCCATGGCACGCGGGGCTCTCGCGCAAAGATTATGTCTTGAAAATCGACGCAAAAAAATTCTGGCACCACGCCGCCGATGGCTCTCTCGCCAAGGCTGACGAGCCGAAAAAACCAATTTCGTTTGACGACCCCGCTATTTGCGACCTCATCTACACGAAGCTGAAAACAAACCGCGTCGCGTTCGGCCCGCGCAACGGCGAGGAAAACGTCGTGATTAAAATCGGAGACAACGAGACGCCGACGCCGTGGACGACGGTCGTGACCTGGTCGGAAAGCGACGATTCGCCGTTCTACTGCGTCGAGCCGTGGATGGGCGCGCCAAACAGCACGGTTCACGGCAACGGCTTGCATTTTGTCGAGCCCGGCGCGACGGAGACGTTTTCCGTCGAGGTTTCGTTGGAATAATTTTCGCGCCTGCTCACGTGCCACAATCCGACGTAAAAAACAAGGGGCGGGTTTATACTCCAAGGTATTTGGTCGCAGAGACCTTGGATTTTGCCGGCTATGTCGCCGGAGAAATTTCGCGAAAGCACGTCATGGAAAACAGCTGCGGCGACGGCGCGTTTCTCTGCGAAATCGTGCGCATTTACTGCGAAGATTTTCTGCAGCGGCAACAGGACACAGCGGCATTGGCGCAGGAGCTCGAAGAATTTATCCACGGCATCGAAATCGAGCCCGCCGAAGCACAAAAATGCCGCGAAAATTTGGACGCCGTCGCAGCGAAATTCGGGCTGAAAAACTTGCACTGGGATATCTTGACGGCGGACGCGCTTTCGGTGGGGAAATTTGACGGGCAAATGGATTTTGTCGTGGGCAACCCGCCATATGTCCGCATTCACAACCTCGAAAATTTGTATGACACGGCGAAAAAATTCTCGTTCGCGCAGCGCGGAATGACGGATTTGTTCATCGTGTTTTTCGAGCTCGGATTCCGCATGATGAAGCGCAACGGCGGGAAAATGGCGCTGATAACGCCAAGCTCGTGGTTCGCGAGCAAGGCGGGAATCGTGCTCCGCAGATACATTTCCGCGCACGAAAATCTGGCGGGCATCATCGATCTCGAGCACTTTCAGGCGTTCAACGCGATGACGTATTCGACGATCTCGCTGTTCACATCGGGTGAGCCGAGCCGCTACGTCAAATATTTCACATTCGACGGCGCCGCGCGCTGCCGCAAATTCTGCGAAACTCTCGACTACGCCGATTTCCGCGTCGGGAACGAATTTTATTTCGCAGACCACGCCACGCTCGATTTCCTGCGAGAAGTCCGCGCCCGCGACGACGAACCTCTCGTACGCGTCAAAAACGGTTTCGCGACGCTGGCAGACAAAATTTTCGTCGGCGAATTTGCGTTTTCTGCGGGAACAATCGACGTCGTGAAATCCTCGACGGGGCAATGGCGGAAATGCATTTTTCCCTACGACAACGCCGGCAACGCAGTACCGCTCGAAGAAATCAAGAAAAAAAATCCGCAGCTTTTCGCATATTTTCTCGCAAACGAAGAGCGCCTGAAAAACGACCGCGACAACGAAGACAAAACGAATTGGCACCTCTTCGGCAGGACGCAGGCAATTGCCGACGTCGGGCGAAAAAAGATTGCGATAAACTCGCTGATTCGCGACGTTGCAGACATAAAACTCGTCCCCGTGCCCGCCGGCTGCGGAGTCTATGGCGGGCTCTACATCGTCTCCGACTTGGATTTCGAGAACATAAAAAAGGCACTCTGCAGCGAAGTTTTTCTGCGCTATGTGAAGTCTTTGAAAAACTACAGGAGCGGCGGCTATTACACGTTTGGCTCCCGCGACATCGAGTTGTTTTTGAATTATCGCTTGGAAGAAATGAGCACAACTGCGGCATGAATCGGAGATTTGCAGAAGCGCTCGGGCGGGTGCGCGCGGTCATTTTCGACATGGACGGGACTCTGCTCGATTCGGAGCGGCTCAGCCAAAAGGCATGGGCGGCAGGCGCGCGGGAATTCGGACTCGACGTTCCCAAAGAATTTTTCCTGAAAATGATCGGGCATCGCACTGCAGATTGCGCGCGGATTTTGGAAGAATGCCACGGCAGCGCAATTCCGCGAGACGCGATCGCGGCGGCGAGTGCGCGGCATTACGCGGAGCTCGTGGCGCGCGGCGTTCCTGTGATGCCCGGTGCGCGCGAATGCATGGAAATCTTCAGCGGCGCGGGGCTGAAAATCGGCTTGGCAACATCGACGCGGCGCGTCAACGCCGAGAAAAAACTGCGGGCGGCGCGGCTCTGGGATTTTTTCGCGGCGGAAACTTGCGGCGACGAAGTTGCCGTCGGGAAGCCCGATCCCGAGATTTACGCGACAACGGCGTTGCGGCTCGGCGTCGCGGCGGCAGAATGCCTCGCGATAGAAGATTCGCCGACCGGCTGGGAATCCGCATTCCGCGCGGGTTGCGCGGCGGTGTTGGTTCCGGACTTGGTCGCGCCCACAAAATTTTCGTTGGAGCACGCCATCGCCGTTTTCCCGTCGCTCACGGCGTTGGCGGCAGAAATCTCCGCGATGTCGCCGGCATTGTCGCAAACAAAAAATCCCGCGAAAAACGCGGGAACTTGAAATGGCTGTCCGACCAGGATTCGAACCTGGACAAAGTGAACCAAAATCACTTGTGCTACCATTACACCATCGGACAATAAAACTCCGACAATTATGAAAGGCATGAAGGAATATTTTTTTGCATTTTCTGTCAACGCGCTTTTGAACTCGCGGAGACGACAAGGCGTAAAATCGAAAGTTGGCACAAAAAACGCAGACGCATAGCATGAGACACTCCACAGGCCACAGACGAAACCGGAGAGAAGAAAAATAATGCAAGACCACAAACTCGCCCTCTTTTTCCGCGACGCGCTGATAATCGCATTCGGCGTCCTCATTGCCGCCTACGTGCTCGGGGAAAACAGAATTCACTATGACAATTTTCTCTCGCTGTTTGGCGTCGCAATCGTGATCAGCCTGTTCAACGCGTTTTTGCGCCCCGTGATGATCACCTTCGCGCTTCCGATTTTGATAAGCACATTCGGGCTCGGCTCGGGGCTGCGGGCGCTGTTGAACCCGAGGTCGCTCGTCGGCGCAATTCTGGCGTTTGCCGGCGCGGCGGCGCTTTTGCTCTGGTTCATAAATGCCTGCATTTTCAAGCTCGCGGACGTCGTCGCGGGAAGTTCGTTTGTAGTGAACGGATTCGGCTCAGCAATGCTCGGCTCAATTTTCACGAGTTGCGCGACGCTTTTCATCTGCGTCATTTTCGGGATAAAGCGCCAAAGCGTGATCTCGCAGATCTTTCACAACATCAATTTCAACGCCACCACAAACCCGCCAAACATCGGCAACTCCGAGCAAGCGCGCCAACCACAACAACGCCGCCGCAACAACAATGACGACGACGTGATCGACATCTGACAACAGACCCGCGCAACAAAAAACGCGTCCACGACAAACTTTGTCGCAGGGCGCGTTTTTTTGTTTGTGGCGACAACAATGCCGCTACTCGGCGAATTTTGCAGGAGCCTTCGCGCCAACAACAATGTTGAGAAGCAGGAGCTTTTCCGGCGGGAGCGAGAGTTCTTTCGCCAACTTCTCGGCGTCCATCCACATTCTCGGGCGAGCCTCGAGGCCGTTCGCGTTGCAGAAAAGCAGAATATTCTGCATGACCGCGCCGGTGTCGATGCTCACGGCGACGAGCGCGCGTTTGTCGTCCATGCCGGCGAATTTTCCGGAATCGGCGACAAGCAAGAGCATCACGGGCGCGGCGCCAAATTTATCCGCCTGCCCGCCAACGACGTCCGCGCGCAAATCTTTGTCGGAAACCTTCGTCAGCGAGACCGCCTTTTCCCCGATGTCCGTGGAAAACACGCCCTGCGGCGTGAACACGAAAATTCCGACTTCCTGCTGGTTCATCGCAGAAGGCGCGGTGCGCTTGCCATTGTCGCGATTGACACCGTTTGCCGCCCAGAGCAAGTTCGCGAGCGTCTGCGCGGGAATTTCCGCGTCGGTAAGCTTTTCGGCGGAGGCGCGCGACGCAAACGGCTCGGATTTCACCGGCGTGAACGTGCAAGTTTTGTCTGCCGCACCGTCCCCAAACGCGGGAACACTCAAAGCCGCGCAGCAAAGCAATGAAGTAAGTATCGAACGTTTCATGCGCGCAATTATCTCTTCGCCCACAACAATCCCGCAAATAAATTTTCACATCCGTCGCGCCAGCAGGTTGGTGGCGGCGGGTCAGTGGTGGAAGTTTGGGTTAGTGGTGAAACCTTGGCTTTGTTGCCACTACGCCTGCCCTATGCCCTGCGTTTGTTGTGGGGTTTGTGGCGGCGTGTCGCGACAAAGCCGATTGCAACAAACCCTGCGAGCAAGCCAAACATTGAAGGCTCTGGCGTTTTTGCAACAGAGACAGAGAGCGAGCCGTTGTCGTAGTTCCACGACAATTTGTGGTCGGCAAAAGCCTCTGTGGCGACGTAGCCATTGACAAGTTCGCTGACATCGCCGGCGTAGGTGCTGAGCCCTTCGCCACCAAAATATATTTCCTCCGCAGTAATAACTGGGTGCTCGCCGGCAGTTGCCGCCTCGTCTGAAAGCGCCGCAACAGCGACATCTCCGAGCAAATTGTCGCCGAGCGCGAGGAGCGAGCCTGCCACAAACGCCACCGTCCCCGTCGTGGAAATCGCGACATCGAGCCGCAATATCGCGCCACCACCAACCTCGATATTCCCACTGCCGAGATCGTTTTCGCCACCACCAAGGCCGCCAAATCTTGTCTCGCCACCACTGACAGACAGCGTCGCATTGTTGCCAAGTGTGAGCACACCCAAAATCGTCGAATCCCCGACAATGCTCAGCGTGGCGTCGTCGCCAATCGATATTGCCCCCTCGCTGTTCACGCCGGCTGCCGCCGAAAAATCGCCGCCACCAAGGACCAATGTCGCGCCGGCATCAACCACCAAACTGCTCATCGCAAAGCCTCCGTCCAAACCGAGTGTGCCCGCCGCGACGACAACGGAGCCGTCAAATTCGCCACCGTCGTCGTGCAAGATCTGCGCGCCTGCGCCGCTTTTCTCAATGTTCACATTGTTGCGAATTTTCCCATAAAAATCGTAGCTTGCGCCTGCCGCGACATCGACGACAAGCGTGCGACGCGTACCATCGGAAACAATGCCGGAACCCAAGTCGCCCGAACTTGCCGAGTGCTGAGCGACGCCGGAATAAATTATATCCGCGCCGGTGTGCGTTCTTTCGCTTGACAATCCGGCGACAATCGCCCGCTCCGTGTTCACACCGAGAGAAAGCGAGCCCGTCGGAGACGTTTCCGAGCCAAAAACCACAACCGCGCCCTGCGCTATCGTCTCGTCCGAAATCACGAGCGACACCGCGCGGTCGGCGTTCGCGGCAGAATCCGACAAATTGATCGTCCCCGTGAAATTGTTCTCGGCGGAGGGACCGTTTGCGCCGAGATCAAAAATGTTGACAACGACCGTCGCCGCAGAGCTCGCCAAGTTCAATGTCGCCCCGCTACCGCTCAGAGCGTCGATCGAAACGTAGCTTTGATAATAAACGGTTTCTATTGTTCCCGTGCCCGACACCGACACTTTTCCAATTGCCAAACCGGCGGCAACAGTCTGCACATTCGCGCTTTCGTAAAGCTGAAACGTGGAATTTGTCAGCGAAAGCGCTTCGAGCGAGGCGCCGGAGCCCTTTGTCAATTTAAATGCGGTATTGTTGCCGTGGCGTCCCGTGATGACGAGCGAGCCGGAAAAATTCCCCAGCCTGGCAATCGTTTCTCTCGCGATTGACGCATTTTCATTGCTCGCGCCGAGAATTGTCAGCGTCGCGCCCGAATCGCCGTCCAAGGTGCCGAGATCCAGCAATTTGTCCCAATAAAGCACGACGGCAGCGTCGGCGCCGGAAACGCTTGTCTTTCCCGTGATTGTCAAGGCTTTTGCGTTGGTGGCAGACGTCCCGTCCATCTCCCAAAACGTTCCCGCGAGATTCAGGTTGGCGAGCGTCAGCGTCGGGTCGTTGTTGACAAACGTCGCGCCACTCGCGACTTCGAGCGTCGTCGCAGTCCCGAGCGAATACGTGCCGTCCACGCTTTGTTTGACGGCGCCCAACCAAACCACGCCGCTCTCCACGCGAACGGTGCGCGCCGCGTTGTCACTGCTCGTCGTCAGCAAATTGATGTCGTCGATGCCGCTTGGTATATTGGTGAAATCGCTCGGCGTGGAAGTGCCGCGAAACACAATTGTCCCCGAGCCATTCAAATCCGTGGCGATGGTTGACATTCCCGACGCCGCGTCGCCGGAAATCGTCAGCGTCGAGCCTGATTCCACGTCTATCTTCGTCGCGGTCAAATGCGCGCCGTTGGTGAGTTCAAACGTGTAGTCGGCAAAAACGACAAGCGTGCCCGCCGCGATATTTTCCGCAATCCTCACCGTTTTGTTTGCTGCGTCAGAAGTAAATTTCGCGCTGTCGCCTGCGCTGAAATAACTTCCGGCGCCGCCCTCTCCCGCTGTCCACGCGGCATTGGAGCTATCTGCCGACCACAGATTGTTGCCGGCGTCGCCATTCCACACGAGAACCGATTCCGCCGCGTAGGAAAGCGTCACGATGCCGTTCCAATTGCCGGCGTCGTCGGTCCCCAAGTCTATATTGATGTTATTGCTAAGTTGTGAGCCGGAAAAGTTTGAGGCAGCGAGCGTAACGCCTTCAGCGAGACCCCCCCCTGAATCAACTCATATGTAGCGCCCATGACGAAATTGCCCGCATACGACAAATTGTCCAACGCGAAAACAGCATCGCTGCCGACCACAACCGTGCCGGAATTTGCGATCGCCGACGTCAGCGCAATTTCGCCGTTGAGCACGAGCGTCGAGCCGCTCGCAACGGAAATGTCGCCAAAACCCGAGACCACGCCGTTCAACACCGTCGTCCCCGAATTTGAAATGGCAAGCGCGTTGCCCGACGCATTTTTGCCAGCCAAATCCGAATCGACCGTGTAGTTGACCCCACCGGAAAATTCAACCCGCGCCGCGCTGATCGACGTGTTCCCGACAGTCAGCGCCGCAGCATCCGCCGCATAACCGAAATAATCGTATTTCACCGTTGCTGCGCAGGAAATCGCGCCAGTACCCGAGACGTCCGTGTCCGTCGCCGCCACGGTGTTTTCCCCAAAATGAATGTATGACGGGTAATTATTGTTCGTCGTGCCGACCGAAAGATTGCCGGAGTAATTGGAAAGGTCGCCGGTGAAAACGAACGCGTACCGCACAGTGCCGGACGACGCCGTCCAATTGCCGCTGCCCGAGATGTCGCCGGCAAACGTGTAAATTGCATCATTATTTGAAAAGCCGTTGTTGATCGTGAAGCCGCCCGAGCCAATATCTATGTTGCACAAATAATTCCCGTGCTCGTTCTCCAAAAACCCGCTGACACCGCTGATATAAACCGTGTCCGAACTCGAAAATCCGGAAAAAGAAATGTTCGTCAACGCGCCGGAATACGGGCTATCAAAAGTGCCGGCGCCGGAGGCGGACGCAAAGCCGTCGGCACGGGCAGATCCGAAAGATGCAAGCGCAAGTGCGGCGGCAGCGAAAATCGTTTTGAGACAAAAATTTTTCATGAGCGAGTTGTTTTGGGATTTTTGGGATGAATCGCCGGCTGTCGTCAGACAAAAATGCAACCGGCAGAAAAAATTAAATTTATAGACGCAGTTTAAGGAATTTGCACGAACCCTGCAAGATTGAAAAAAATATTTTTATAATTTAAAAAAAATTACACTTGAACAATGGGTTAAATGTGAACATCTGCACATTTATTTGCATTTCTATAAAAACATATCTGCAACAGTAGCAGTAACCGATTTTCAGGAAAATTGCTGCACACCCTGCTGTAGCCGTTTCTTTACCCGCCTAACGGCGGGGTTTCCCAAGCGCCAGGGAAGTCGCTTACAAGAAAGAAGAGCGTGCAGTTTTTGTACTGCACGCTCTCTCGTTTGCCCACGTTTTGTTAGCCTACTCCAAAAGCACCAAAGCGCGGATTCATCTGATGTGCCGATAACTAATACGAAAATCAAATATTTTTTGCAATATGCCGTTTATTATCGGAATTATGCCTTGCGATTGCGGCGGCGGCGCGTCGCGGCGAGCGCGAGCGTGCCAAGTCCCGCGACAATCCCGAACATCGAGGGCTCGGGCACTGCGACGATGGTGAGAATGCCGTTGTCGGTGCTACTCACGCCATATCCGGCACTGATCAAGTCTTTGCTCAGGGTGAGCGAATCCACCGAGTTCCACGTGATGTCCGTGGTGTCGATGACGGTGAACTCATAAACGCCCTCGTCGGCGAGCGCGCTCAAAACCGCCTGATCGACGGAAATCTCGATTGCCGATTCCAAGACGCCCTCGCCCGTAATCACAAACGCGGAATCCGCGTTCGCCGCAAACGTGGCGACGCCATCCGTGCGCGCGACCCGCATATTCGCCTCGGTCAGCGTAATCTTGATGTTGTTGGAAATCGTCACGGTTGTGCCGGCGGACGAATCAAGCTGCAATTGCGCGCCGTTCGAAATCGCAACTTCGCCGCTGCCGAACGCCTTGTTGTTCCCCGCGACAACTTTCCCTTCGGAAATCGCCGTGCCGCCGGTGTATGTGTTCGCGCCCGAGAGCGTCAAAGTTCCCTCGCCAATCTTGGCGAGAACGCCCGTGCCGGAAAGCCTGCCCGAGAACGCCATCGCCTGGTCGGCGTCGGGGGCAAACGTTGTCGTGCCCGCCAGCGCCATCGCCGCCTCGGTCACCAACGAATTGCTATCGCCGTAAATCCCAACTTTTGTGCCATACGCGTTCGTGTCAGAAACCGCGCTCCCGATTTGGATCGAGCCCACGTTCTGCACTATCGCGCCGACATTAAATTCGGCAACGGAAATCGTCAGCGTCCCGCCCCTATTGATGTCGTTCGGGTTGGTGTTCAAAATCTCGGCATTGAGCACGCCGCTTCCGGAAACTGTGGTGTTATACGAAGTGTGGTAATCGAAGGAGCCCGCAGAGCCGTTCCCCGCGCTATCGGGGCTGTAATACTCTGACCCCACGGTCAGCGTCCCATCTACAACAACCGAATTGAACTGCGCCCTGATGCTGACCGTCCCCGCGTTGACCACCGAGCCGGAATCAATCGTCAGCGTGCTGGTCGCCGTCGGAGCTCCCAAATCGTTGCTCACCGTTATCGCGCCCACCGTGGCGTTTGCCGCGGCGATCTCGATGGTCTTGTCCGTCGAGCCCGAAATGTGGAGCTCGCCGGCGCTCAAATTCTCGGAAGAAAGCAAAACTTTCCCTGCGCCGCTGACTGTCAGCGTTCCAAACTCCGCGCTCTCGGAAGAAACTGTCAGCGGCACAGTCGAGCCAACGGTCATGTCGCCGACCTTAAATTCCGCCGAGCTGATCACCGATGTGCCTTGCCCGCCGGTCAAAGTCAGCGAGTTCAACTCCGCCTTGTCGCTCGCCGTAATCTTGAATGAGTGCGCCGCTGCCATGGTCATGTTGCCATCGACCACCAACTCCTTGCCGCCAAACACCAAGGCGCCGCTCGGCGAACTCACGTCCCCCGAAATGTGCACGACAGAATTTTCGCCCGCGACTTCAAACACCCTGCCGGTGTTGTTTGTCACAGACGCGATTTCGGCAAAATCCGAGGTAATCGTAATCTTCGCGTCGCCCGTCATGCTGATTGAGCCAATGTCGGCTGTCGTGGCAGAAATCGTAAACACACCGGTGCCCTCCGAACTGATCGCCCCGATTTTTGCATACTCTGCCGCCACAACTGCGATGCCGGCTCCCGTCGAGCGAAGAGTGCCAATGTCGGCGGTCTTGACGTCGGACGAAATCGTGAACGCCTGCCCCGAATTGTTCGTCACAACCTCGATCGCAACCTCGTCGGACGAGATCGAAACCGCGCCCGAGCCGTTCATGTTCAACGAGCCGATTTTCGCGCTCTCAGACGAAATCGTGAGCAATTTCGACGACGTGTGCGACAGCGTGGCAACCGACAAATCGCTAACGGAAATCGTCACCAAGCCGCCCGAATTTAATATGGAATCCACCGTCAACTTTCCGCTACCGGCAACTTCCACCGCTTCGGAAG
>JAJPZB010000154.1 GCA_021204635.1 Opitutia bacterium
CCCGCTAAGTTAGCGGGAGGGGACCACGTTAGTGGTGAGGGAGTGTGTTCGTGGAGCGTCGCCTGACTCCGCTCCCCACCACTAACCCAACCGTCACCACCAACCCCTCCGAAAGAACTCCCGCCACAAACTCCTCTCACCACCAAGCCAAATCTCACCACTAACCCCATTCACCACAAACCCGTGTGGCGACAATGGTGGCGGGTTGGTGGTGGCGGCGAGGCAGGATTTATTCCTCGGGCTCGGGATCTGCCTCGGGCTCGGGTTCAGGCTCCGGTCCTTGTTCAGGTTCGGGGCCCGGCTCGGGGGCGGCGTCTGCCGGAGGCTCGCCGCGATCACGATCGTCGTCGGGAGCGCCGGCTTCGTTGTCGCGCTTTGGTGGTGGCGGCATTTTCTTGAAATCGCCCTGCCCCTGAGCGCCACGTTGGTCGCGTGCGTGCTCGGGCATGCCTTCTGCCGCCTGCTCGGATTTTGCACGCGGAGGCCTGTCGCGCATTTCATTTCTCGGCTCTTTGATGCCGAGTTTTTCGCGCACTTTCATGACATATGCGCGCTGTTCTTTTTTCGACATTTTGAGAAATGCGGCGGCCTCCTCCTTTGCCTGCTCTTCGGGGATTGAGGCGTAATATTTTGCGAGCAGGCTGTTGATTTCGCGCTCGAAGCGTTCGCGCATTTCTTCGACAAATTTTTGGCGCACGGCGGGGTCGTCAGACGTTGCGCGCGCGAGGTCTTCCGCCATTTGTTTGCGTTTTTTGATGGGGGTGCGCTCGATGTGTTCGATTGCGCCGCGCATTCTTGCGAGTTGCTCGTCGGACATCGAGAAAAGCGCCTGCATCATTTGCAATTCTTCTTTTGAGGCGCCTTTCCGGTGGATTGGCGGGGGCGGCATCTTGTCGTCTCGTTCGACATTTTCTTTTGCGCCGGCAGAAACGGCGAACGCGCAGGCTAACCCGCAAATTGCGATCGTAATTTTTGTCTTGAGCATTTTCGTTTTCCTTTTCTGCGGGGCGTTGCTCTCGGCTTTGGGGAGCGCGTCGCCGCCTTTTCAAATATTTCAATCGCTGTTGTACGCGAGCATTTCCAAGGTTGAAAGATCCACGGAGCCGAGAATTTCGGAGACTTCGAGCAGGTCGTCGAACGAGAGCGATTCCTCTTCGGTGCACAGCGCGTAGAGCTCGGGGTCGCTCTTCACCGTGTTTGCAATGCGGCTTGCGAGGACGGAGGTTTCTTGCGCGCTCGTTATTGCTGCGGCTCTGTTGTGGGGGAAAATTGGAGAAAGCGCGAGCGCGACAACCGCGACGACTGCGGTGGAAATCCAGGCTGCGATTTTCCTGCCGCGCGAAAATTCCACGGTGTTTGTCGCCGCAACAATGCACTTGCCGGCGGCGGGAAATGCAATTGCGTTGCCGGAAATTTCCTCTGCCTCGGTGGCGATTTTGGCGAGAGTTTTCTCGGTGAAATCGGGCGACGGCGCAACGGGCATTTCTGCCAAGAGCGTGTCAAGCTTTTTCTCCCTTCCCAACTCTGCGAGAACGTCGTCGCAAAAATCACGGCGGGGCTCGACCGGCATTTCAGCCAGCAGCGCCTCGATGGTCGTTTTTTTGTTCGTCTCGTTTTTATTCATTTTCGTCTCCTTGCATATGAAACGCACAGTAGTTGAAAAGTTTCAAAAATTCAGTCAGTCCAACAAATCTCCGAGAAGTTCGCGCAGGCGCAGGCGCGCGCGGTGAATCCAGGTCTTGACATTCGCGACGCTTGTGTCCATTGCGGCGGCGATTTCTTCGTATGACAATTCCTGCTGGCAAAGGAGGAGAATCGCGGTCCGGTGGTTGTCGGGGAGTTTTTGCACGGCGTCTTCAAAGCCTCGGCGAATTTCGTCTGACGAAATTTCGTTTTTGTCGTCGCAAACAGCGGGCAATTCGGCGGGGTCGCAGAGCTCGACGTTGCGGCGTGAGCGCCGGCGGAAATCGCTTATCAGCACGTTGTTTGCGATGTGGAAAATGTATGTGGAAAACGCGGCAGTCGGCGCATAGCCCTTCGCGCTGCGGCAAAGTTTCACGAAGGTCTGTTGCGCGAGATCTTCGGCGGAATGCACGTTGCGCACGGAGCGGTAGAAAAAATTAATGAGCGGCTTTTGCCACTTGCGCACGAGCTCGCGCGCCGCCGCCTCGTCGCCATCGGCGACTTTGCGCATGAGGAGAATGTCCGTTTCGTTGTCGCTCATCTCGTCGCAGTTATTGAACTTCGCGGTGTGTTTTTTGTTTCGCGCCCGCAGTGGGAGCGAGGAATTTTTCGCACTCGGCAAAAACGGCGTCCGGCGGCAACTCGGCGAGGTTTCCGTGCGGCGCGCAAATCGTGCGATTGCCCGCGCGCGAAGGCGGGAACGGGCCGTAGAGCACCGGCGACGTGGGACCGAAAATCCCGAGCACGGGCACGTTCATCGCGGCGGCGAGGTGCATGGGCCCGCTGTCGTTGGTCACGCAAAAGCGCGCCCGCGCGACGATGGCGGGGAGTTCCGCGAGCGCGGTCTTGCCGAGAAAGTTGAGGAACATCGGGTTTGCCGCGACATCGTCGGGCGCGCGCAAATTGCTTTGCCCCACCCACGCGACGGGCGTTTGCGCGACTTTCGCGAGGATGAGGCGCGTGAGTTCGGGGAAAAATTTCCATTCTTTTTCGGCGCGGCGAGAATCGGGGAAAAGCAAAATCGGCGAATTTTTCCCAGCAAGCGCGCCGGCGATTTGCGGCGAAAGCTTTGCGCGCGGGAAAGTGACGCTGCTACACAACTCGGCGGGAAGCCCGAGCGCCGGCAAAAATTGCGCGAGAATTTCCACCGCGTGCGAATTTTTGAAGCCGTTTGGCGGCGGCGAAGCGAGTTCGCGAAATGCAAAGCGCGAAAACTCGCGACCATCGCCGCGCCCGATTTTTCGCGGAGCATTGGTGCAAAGCGCCCAAAACGCCGAGCGCGCGAGCCCCTGCATATCCAGCACCAAATCGAAGCTCTCGCGGCGCAGCTGCCTGCCAAGTTCCCAAATCCCGCGCAAGCCTTTTTTGCGCTCGTAAATCAGCAGGCGATCGACGCTCGCGCAAACTTCGAGTAGCGGCGCAAAAATGTCGCGCACAACCCAGGTTATTTCCACGCCGGCGCCCTGCCCGCGCGATTGTCGCAGCGTCTCCACGACTTGGAGCGCGTGCAAGATGTCGCCGAGCGATGAGGGCTTGATTATCAGGATTTTTTCCATTCGGGAAGTTGTACTCAAAAGCTCGTTGCGGCGCGTGTTATTCGGGGAAAATAAAAGGCGCAAATTTTGCTGCGCCTTGGAAAATGTGTGTTGGGAAGTGGGATTAAACCTCTTCAAACTTGTTTGTAAAGAGGCGATCGAGATCGTCCAAGAGGTGCGTTGCCGCTGCGGGGTCTCCGGAATTTGCGATAAATTCGAGCTTCGAGCCATGGCCTGCGGCGAGCATCATGAGCCCCATTATGCTTTTCCCGTTCACGCGTTCGTCGTCCTTGACGACTTCCAATTCCACCTGCGGATAGCGGTTTGCGGCGCGCACGATCATCGCCGCCGGCCGCGCATGTATCCCCATCTTGTTCTGCACGACAAGCTCGCCGCCACAAAGCCGAACGACGAATTTATTTTCGCCCTGCCGCCACCACTG
>JAJPZB010000083.1:0-3941 GCA_021204635.1 Opitutia bacterium
GGCTAACCTCCCCCACCACCAACCCGCAGGCGACTCGTCAGAACAAAGACATCTGACAACAATGTTTGGTGCTCCCAACCAACTCGCACAAACGCTCGTAGTCGCTCTCTGCCACCCCCAAATCGGTGCAATTGAACCGCTCTGTTATTTTCTCGAAATCAATTCGCATCAGCAAATCCTTGCATATGACGCGCTTAGCATCGCAGAAGGAAATCGACCGGATAAACGCCTGCACAATCCTGCAGTTTAAAACCTGCAAAACGGCTTCTGCGTCGCCACGATTGTCAAACCCCAGCATGTAGCAGGTATCGTCGAGCATGGCGGGTTTGCCTTCTATCGGTCCCACAAGGGAAAATTTGGCATGTTTGTAAAGACCGGAAATCACCACTTTGTAGCGGCAAAACGAATATTCACCTATCCCGAACAAACAAAATCTGGAACGTTTTTCGTAAATTGAACTCCCGCGTCGGTCAAAATATTCCGCATGGTCAGTTAAATATTTATAAGCCTTTGGAGCAACAATTCTGAGAGCGTCGGTGTCTTCCGAAGTGTTTTGCTGTGTTATTATCACATATCGCCTGCAAGTATTTATCTCTATTTCCCCGACATCCGAGCTCTTTATCAACGGGTAAATCATGCTCTCTTCAATCTCAACTTTTTCTCCCAAACCATTCTCATAGCTTTCACCATCAAAGGTGAGTTCCATTATTTTCGCGCAATCGTGTTTGACACCCGAGCGCCACTTAAATTGAGAAACGCCATCAATGGTGGCAACAGATTCGTAAGCCTTAGTGTTGGAAACGAAGTTATCACCGACCCAACCATATTCTTTTATCTTTCTTAAAGAATAAAAATCAAATTCCTCGCATTTCGTAGTGTGACCGCCCCCGAAATCCAATTTCAACATGGACATAGACACTGACACATCAAATTCTTTTTTTGAATCAATGTCGTATTGGCAAATCCGCGATATTCCATATTGCCAATTCCGCTGGCAATAAACCAAATTTTTTACAACCGTGTTCTTTACCAGCAACGACAAAACAGCGTCTTCACCCTTTAAGAATTCCGCAAGTTGCACCACAATGTACTCAGCAATATCAAAATTGCCCTTGCCCGTAATCGCGCTCACGCCTTTCTCGCCTTTGAAATTGCTCTTTGGCGGTAAATTAGTGCCGCCAATTGCTCCCTGCTTACTGTTTGTCACCCACGGCGGATTTCCCAACACCAAAACACGTTTCCCGTGTATCGCATTTTTCAATTTGGCAAAATTAAAATGAAATACATTCTCATTGATGAGTTTTATCTTAGTTTTGCAACAATTGACACTCTGATTTAAAATGCAATTCAACTCCTTCAAATATCCCCGATTTATTTCAATGCCCCATATTTCCTCCACGTCGGCAAACACTTCCAATGCCGCTAAAATAAAATTCCCCTTTCCACACGTCGGCTCAATAATTATTTGGGGCGAAACACCCTCAGACTTCAAAAATTTGCATACGGCACGAGCCAAATCAATATTTGTCTGCCAATCCCCGTATTCACACCTTCCAGTCATGACAAATCCATAATTATACCGGTAACTTGACAATTGGCGTTATCCCGCTGACCACCTCAGACAAATTGACAACGCGGCTGTACTGCAACCGCCACTGCAACGCATTTGATATAGTTAAATATCCGATCTCGGGAGGATTTTTCAAAATATCTTCCGCCATGTTAATGAGCGTGACTTCGTCTGCCGGAATTTTATGATCTTCTAAAAAGCTCAAAATGTCATCTCTGTTCCCGTTATTCGCTATAATCCCTTGCAAGCCGGTTGTTGTCTGATAATCCGCCGTCCTGTTTTTCTCAATAAATGTGCACGACACAAAGTTCAATGCTCCCCGCTTTGTGGTCTCATCATCAAGTTTATTATAAACAAACAAAATGAGGTTATATCCCAAGCCGTAAATCTTTTGCTTGCTATCTTTATATGGGCAGCTCGACTGCGGTTGTTTAAGAGATGTGACTTTAATGTCGGTCTCGACAGATGGCAAATCCAAGCCACTCGCAGAATTCCCGCAATCCATATTGAACCGAGAACTCAAATATTTTTTGAACAAATGCTCGACAAACGTCCCTACGGCTTTGCCGTCAGTAACGCCGTACAGTTCCGCGTAGGGCTTGTTGCTTTGCTCCGCGCAAAAGGTCTTCGCCGCAGCAATTAACGATGGAATGTCGAGATCTCGTTTCATGGCAATTGTGTGAATTTTGCAGGCTTTCGCATTATTGTGGGCGGGGGAACAAGATGGCTTTGTCGCCGAAAGTGTTGCCGGTGAGGGTGGTGCTCCAAGTTTGGGCGCCGGCGAATTTCTCGGCGGGGGTGGCGCCGAAGAGTTTCTGAATTTTTGCCGCGATGCCTGGCATGACCGGCGTAACCGCGACAGCGACGAGGCGCAGACCCTCTGCCATTGTGGCGAGCGAAGTTTCCAAGCGCGCGCGGTCGGCGGGATCTGCGGATTTTGCGAGCTTCCACGGCGCGCGGTCATTCGCATAGCGGTTCAGTTCTCGCACAAAATTCCACAAAACATCGAGCGCGGTGTGGAACTGAAATTCTGCGGCGAGAGCGTGGTAGTGGCGCGCCGTTTTCTCCCAGAGCGCGCGCAAATTTTTCTCGATATCCTCGTCAATCGCAGGCGCGGGCAAGACGTGTCCGCAATAATTTCCGGTCATGTTGAGCACGCGATTCACCATGTTCCCGAGGTCGTTCGCGAGGTCGCTTTTGTAGCGCGTCATAAAAAGCGCCTCGGAATACTCGCTGTCTTGCCCGACATTCATCTCGCGCATGACGAAATAGCGAAATGCGTCGGCGCCGAGTTCGCGCATCAGCTCGATCGCCGTTTTCTCTGCGGGCGCGTTGTCGTCAGCGGCGGTTTTCGTCTTTGAAACTTTGCGGCCGGCGGAAAGCCACCATCCGTGGACGACGATTTTTTTTGGAAGCTCCAAGCCGGCGGCGTGCAACATTATCGGCCAATAAACGGAGTGCGGCGGCACGAGAATGTCTTTCCCGATGACGTGAATATCCGCCGGCCAGCAGGCATTTTCAATCGCGCCGGAGTAATAATTTGTCAGCGCGTCAAACCAAACGTAAGTGACAAAATTTTTGTCAAACGGCAGCTCGATTCCCCACGACAAACGCTCTTTCGGGCGCGAAATGCAGAGGTCGGAAATCGGCTCTTTCAAAAACTCAACGACATTTTTTTGGCGAAAATCGGGGAAGATGAAGCCCGGGTGCTCGTCAAGATATTTCCGCAACCAAGCCTGATATTTCGCGAGGCGGAAAAAGTAATTTGACTCCGTAATTTCGATGACTTCGCCGAAAAGCTCGGGCCATTTTCCGTCGGGCCCCCTGTCTTTTTCCAAGACAAATTGCTCCTGCCGGATGCTGTAAAACCCTTTGTAATCGGCTTTGTAAATTTCGCCCGCTTCGTAGAGCTTTTGCAAAATTTCCTGCACGACCTTGATGTGGTGCGGCTGCGTCGTGCGAATGTAGGCGTCGTTTGAAATTTCGAGTTCGCGGCAAATTCCCTGAAAGAGTTCCGCGACGCGGTCGCAACATTCCTGCGGCGAGATTCCCATTTTCTGCGCGTTTTGCTGGACCTTTTGCCCGTGCTCGTCGAGCCCTGTCAGGAAATACGTTTTCTCGCCGTTCATGCGGTGAAAACGCACGATGGTGTCGGCGAGAACCTTTTCGTATGCGTGCCCGAGGTGCGGTGCCCCGTTTGCGTAGTCTATTGCTGTGGTCAAATAGAACGGCTTGCTCATTTTTCTTTGAAAATTCGTATTCGCGTTGACGAAAAAAAACTCGTGAGAAGATACGTTTCCAAGCGCGAGAACGCAAGCGCGGGCACAACTTTCCGGCGCAAAGCGCAAGCAGAAAATTCATTGTGGCGGGC
>JAJPZB010000083.1:4041-5588 GCA_021204635.1 Opitutia bacterium
GGTGGCGGCAGAGTGCCACGGGGAGTTTCCCGCGCATTGCATGCGCGAGTAATTCCAAGCCCACACCTCCAATCATTCCCGCCACCAACCCAAAATCTCGCCACAAACCCCGCCGCAACGAACTTCCACCACAGACCCGCCCACCACAATCGTGAGGAACGTTAGTTCCGAACAAATCCGTGCGACAACAATCGTGGCAGTTTGTTGCCACCACCAACCCAAGCCGCCACCACTGACCCGAATCCCGCCACCAACCCCCGATCATCTCCGCGCGCAGATTTAACCCATTTCTAATCGCAGGCAAACACGGGGAAAACCTGCGAGGCGCAGAGTTGCGTCATCGTTTCAAAACCATGAAAAGCAAACTCAAAATAACATCGTTAATCACGGCGGCTGCGGCAATTTCCGCAATCGCTGTCCAAGCCCAGGATTCGGCGGCAACGCAGGCGGCGGACGCAACAGATTCTCCAACTTTGGAAATCCCGATCTCGCTCTCCGGCTCCGAAAACCCCGACAGAGTGGCAAAAATCACGGTCTCCGGCTATGCGCAGGCTCAATACGTCTATTCGGACACGAAGGGCTCGTCGTCGCAAAATTCCGGCTTCAACATCCGGCGCGCCGAGATTTCCGTCAAAGGCGAACTCGACGAAAATTGGAGCGCGGAAATCGGCTTCGAGATTGATTCGGGCAAGAGTGGCGGCAAGATGAACGGGATTTTTGTTGACAAAGCCGTAATCGCCTACAATGCGGGCAGCGTGGGGACGCTCACGGCGGGATATCAAAAGCCCTCGTTCGTGATGGAAGAATATTCGTCGTCGAAAAAAGCGCTCTGCATCGAGGAATCAATTGCGTCGCAATATTTCAACTCGATCGCGGGGCTGAGCGGACGCCACGGAGGTGTGTGGTGGGACGGCAGCGTCGGCGATTTCACCTACGGCGTCGCGTTCACAAACTCGAACACGAACGACTTCGACGAAGACAGTTGCGGCTACGCATTCTACGGCAACATCGGATACAAACTGCGCGCCGACAATGTCTCCGTGGAATTGGGGCTCAACGCCACATACAACTCCGGCGAGGACGACAGAAGCAGCTCCGCGCCCGCCGGAAACGTTTACGGCTTTGAGCCTTTCGCGAAAATAACTTCCGGCGGCTTCACGGGAATACTCGACGCGCTCTGCGCCGACGGCGACAACGACGTCCTTTCCCACTTCGTTTTCGGGATAAACGCCACGGCGGCATATCGCATGGAAAACAACTTCGAGCCCGTCGTGCGCGTCTCGTATCTCAACGCCGGCGACAATGCCAACGTCAACGCGGGGCTGCTGAAAAACGTTCCGGATGGTGGCTACGCAAACCACGAAAACGCGGTTGCCGCCTACATCGGCGTCAACTACTACGCGAATAAATACGTGAAACTCTCGGCTGGCTACGAGTATGCGAAGCTCAGTGGCGGCAGCGCACCGGCAGAGTATTCAAACTCCGTGCGCCTGCAAGTCCAGGTCGCATTCTAAGCGAGGCAAGGCATTGTGGTGGCGCGCGGCATT
>JAJPZB010000083.1:5688-14758 GCA_021204635.1 Opitutia bacterium
GCGAAATTACTTGCTCTTGAAGACCAGATTTTTTGCCTTGACAAGCATGGCGAGAGCCTCGTCCAAGATTTCAAATTTGAAAATTTTCGCACCGGCAATGTAGATAACTGCGCCAACCGCGACGCCCACAACAATCTGCACCCACGGGTTGTCAAACGGAATCGTCACAACAAACGCCACAACGCCCATGACCGCGGCGAGCGAGTAGATGGGCACAACTTCGCGCATTTGTCGCCAATAAGTCATTTTCAAAAACTTCCCCGTGTAATAGGAGTTCATCGCGAGAGCGATTTGCGAATATATCGCCCGACCGACGCAAAGCCCCATCAAACCAAAGGGGAGACCTGCGAAGAGGATCAACGTCGCCGTGGTTTTTTTGATGATTTCCAAGCGCAAAACCAAGTCGCTTCTGCCCTTGACATTGAGCAAATTCAAGTTCACGAGTGTCATCGGATCGAGCATCCACGCGAGGCATAGAACGCGCATCAGAGGCACGGCGGGCAACCATTTTTCCCCGAGAAGCACGACGACAATCGGCTCAGACAGCGCGCAAAGCCCGAGCATGACGGGGACAATGGCGCCCGTCGCGACGCGCATGTATCTGCGATAGACGTCGCTCAGGCGCGCGTCATCGTTTTGCACGGTCGCGAGAAGCGGGAACGTGACGCGGGTCAAAATCGCCGAGCCGCTCGTCGCCGGCAAGCCCGCCATTTGGTCTGCGCGCGAGTAAAATCCGAGCGCCGCCGCCGAGAAAACTTTCCCGATGACCAAAGAATATAGATTCGTGTAAATCGTGTGCAGCAAATGCGCCACGACCAATTTTGAGCCGTAGGAAAACATCGGCTTGAACGAGGCGACGGAGAAGAAATGCTGCGGATGCCAGCGGATCAAAAGCCACAAAAACAGCGAGTTCGCGCCCCTGTTGACAAGCGTTTGCGCGACAAGCGCCCAAACGCCGAAGCCGTTGTATGCCATCGCGATTCCGACGACGCCCGAGAGCACAACCGCGCTCAGAGACGCCTGCGCCTGCTTTTTGAAATCGACGCGAATCGTAAGCTTCGTCCGGTGGACGGCGGAGAGCGCGGCAAGGACCAAGGAAAAGCCGATGACGCGCGTCACAGAAACGAGCGCGGGCATGTCGTAGAAATCGGCAATCAGCGGCGCGCCCGCAAAAAGCAGCACGTAGAACAGGACAGAGACGGCGGCGTTGAAAAAGAACGCGGTGGCAAAATCGCGCTCCGTGCGCTGCTGATTTTGGATTAGCGCGTTCGTGAAGCCGCAATCGATAAACGCCTGTGATACCGCGAGGAACACGGCGAGCATGCCGACCAAACCGTAGTCGCTCGGGCTCAGCAGGCGCGCGAGAACGACCTGAATCACAAACTGCACGCCCAACAGCGAGAAACGCTCTATCGCGCTCCACACCACGCCGCGCACAGATTTTTCTCTCAGCGATTCCGCCACGCCGCCACCCCTTTCTTCGCCGCCTCGCGGAGAAATTTTGCAAAGTCGCTATCGCCCGCGAGCCTCATGTTTTTCGGGGAAACCATATGGCGTCGGCGCGGTCATTTCTGCCAGCCCAAACCGCGCTCAATCTCGTCGATTATGTTCTGCGCGACAGATTTGTTGTTTGGTGGCAAGAGGTACTCTTTGCAAAAATGTTCCCGCTCGACGGCCTTGGGATCGTTGCCGCCGAGAACAACCTCCTCGATAAATTTTTCCACATCCCTCCGACAACGCCCATGGTAGTGAGCCTCAATGGCTTGGAGAGCCACATCGTTGTCGCACACGTTTTGCCCCTCTTTCATCAAATACATGACCGGTTTTTTCGTATAAAAATATTCGTAGCGGAACGAGGAACTGTCGTGAATCATCGCGTCCGATGTCATGAAAAGCGAAATGTATTCTCCATTGTGGCAAGTCCCGTTCTCGAGATTTTCCCACCTTTTAAAATACTCTCGCGCCCTTTTCTCGCCCCATTCCGGCAATTTTTCCAACTCTCGGAGCAACCACGGGTGCGGCTTAAAGCACCATTGTACTTTATCTGCGTATTTTTCCGCAATTTCCAACATTATTTCCCCCATGGAAAGAAATGTCGAATAAGGCAACATTAGATCCGGACGAACCGTCCAATGCGGTGCGTATATTACTTTTTTCAACGCAGGATTCTTCAATTTCCACGGAAACGAAAATGGAACGTCTTTTCGAAAGAAATTGTCGGCGTTGACATACCCTGAGATGCGAACATTTTTCCCTTTGTTAGACATACCCGCCACAGTCCCCGCATACGACGCCTTGTTCTGGGTGAAAATTCTCCACGCCATGTTGAGTTGCAAGAGATCCACGAAATGACTGTCGTAGCTCGACGGAAACGAATAATATGGCGCATAACAACCTAAGGCTTTCGGAAAATCTGTGAGACCGTGCGCAAAACCTCCGTAACCTTGCGTTATGAAAACGATATCCGGTTTTATCTTCTTGGCATCGCTCTCATCGACCACGTGAAAACCTTTCTCCGAAAAATATTTTACCATTTTCCCTCGCTCTGCAGCCAACTCCGTAGGATCCAAACCCATCGAAGGACTTAAAAGAATCTGCGGGCGAAATCGCGGATGTTTCATCATTTTTTTGAATAAAACATCAAACTTCCACATCGCGAGATTTGCCGGCAAGAAAAGCACATTTAGTGTCTTCTTGTCTTTTATCTTGGAAATTATCCTGTCACACCTAAATTTCCAGGTGAAAACAGCTTTCCACTTCACAAAAATATAATAGAATTTTATCGCAAATTCGGGGAAAATTTTCTTGATAATTGGCTTAATTCGCATTGTGCTTATCCTCGAAAATTTTTGACAGTAATTTTAGTTCTACATAGAACTTAAAATTTTCAATGTCTCATTTAACGCAGATTCAATGTTGTAGAATTGCTTCCACCCGAGATCCCGAATTTTTTTATCGTTCATAGCGGAATCTTGAGACGCGGAAAATCCGGATTTCTCAACGGCGGTTGCCTGTCCAAAAGTAACTTGCGTTTTCGCATATTCGCCGCATATCCGAGCAAAGTCGCGCAGGCGAATTACGTCTCCGCCAATGTTATATACCTCGCCCGAAATTCCCTTAATCA
The DNA here is from genome assembly GCA_021204635.1 of Opitutia bacterium. Classification (GTDB taxonomy): domain Bacteria; phylum Verrucomicrobiota; class Verrucomicrobiia; order Opitutales; family UBA953; genus Spyradosoma. Next base: position 8,813 of record JAJPZB010000083.1, read on the forward strand.
ATGCAAGAAAAATCCCTGTCACCGCGTCTGCGACATAAACATACGAAAATCTTTGCAACCCGGGGCTTTTGAGGACTATGTCGCGCCCGTTCACGGCATCGCGAATAAATTGAGCCGACGCCTTGGAATCCTCTGCCGTCATTGTCGCGCCAAAAACGCGCGACAATCTCACCGTGACAAAATCCACGTTGTTTTTTGCTTTGGCGATCTGAAAAAGGCATTCGCAAAGGCGCTTTGCTTCGTTGTAGCAGGCGCGGACAGTGTTGCAATCGATGTACCCGCAATCTTTTTCGGAGAAACTTTCAAGCCCATTTGAGTTATTCCCGTATATCTCATTGGAAGACAGGAAAATCGTGCGGGAACCCGGGCATTTATTTGCGAGCGAAATGATATTTTTCGCGCCGAAAAAATTGATGTCTATCGTCCCCTCGGGATCATTGGAATATGCCACAGGGTGCGAAGTGCTTGCTCCACAAATAATGAAATCCGCAGAAACACTTTCAGGAATCGGGTCTCGGGCGTCTTGCTCGATAAATTCTATTTCGCCCTGTTTCCCGCCCCAATTGGTAAATTTTTCTCGGGCTTTTTCTATGCTTCGCGTAAGTGCGAAAATTTTTGCATTCAGATCATTCTTTGAATTTAAAAATCGCAAAACGTCGATTATCACCCGCCCTATCAATCCTGTAGCACCTGTGATGAAAAAAGTCTTGCCTCTGAATTTTTCAAAATCGAGAAAATCTGCGTCTGCAATTTTCTCGATAGATTCCCGATATAACGGATTTACATTCATTTTTGTGACTCCGCTTATTTCAACCACGAACTCTGCTCGCGATGCAGATATGCTTTGAACATTTCCAAATCATCTTTATTCGTGAGTTTTATATTTTTTTCAGATCCGGCAGCGAAGTACAAGCGCACGCCCAAGTCTGCCATCATGGTATTGACATAAGAACTCCCATATATGCCAATCCCTTCCTCGAATGCCTTGTGGTATCCCTTGTCAATTAAATCAAACTTGTAGGCTTGCGGCGTCGATACCCGCCTCAGCGTTTCTCTCGGAATATATTTCGTTGTGGAAATTTCGTCATCTATGACAAAAATTTGTTCATTGTATGGCAACGAGGTGACGGCATTGCCATATTTTTTGCATTTTTCTATGACGTCGGAAAGCACATCCGAATCGATTAATGGCCTTATTCCATCGTGAACTATAACTATGTCATCGGGCGTGCATTTGCCTTCCAAATTAAATACACCGTTTCTGATGGATTCCTGTCCAGTCGCCCCGCCGGAAACAACCCATTTGAGCTTCGTTATCCCAAATTGCCTTGCATAGGCGAGCAGCACTTCGTGCCAACCTTCAAGGCATACCACTTCAATTGCATCCACCTGCGGATGCTTTTGGAAGCCTTCCAAGGTGTAGATCAAAACCGGTTTATCGTACACATTTATAAACTGCTTTGGAAGGTCTTGCCCCATGCGGTGACCTGTCCCTCCTGCAATGATAAGCGCGATATTCATTTGTTTGGATTGTTAATTGTTTATTTTTTTGGAAATTACTGATTTTGGTTGAAACCACACAAAAAGCTTTCGATTGCGGGCACGAGGGCGCTCATTGCGTCTTTTGCTCGTTGGAGTTCTGCGATTTTGGCTTTTGCGGCGTTTCCTCGGGCGAGTTTTTCGGCGTGTGCGAGGCGCTGTGAAACCTTTTCTATGCCCGGCAAAAAAATCTCGTGGAGCGCGCCGGCTGCGAATTTTTTCAAATCGGTCTCGGCGGCAAAAAAGTCCTTCCGCTCGCCAATTTTCACGACGAGTCGCACTGCGCCAAAGCGCGACAACAGTTGCGTGGCCTCGACGCACGCGCCTCGCGACAGTTGCAGCTTTTCCTGCAATTCCGTGATCGCGAGCGGCTCGCGCGAGCAATACAACGCGCCGTAAACCATGCCCACACTTTTGCGTAGCCCCAACATGGATGCCGCTCTGCAAAACACTTCCACGATGGCGAGCTCCCAAGGCTCGAGCCCCGGCAGCGGCAGCTCTCGTTTTATGTCATATTTTTTTGACACTTTTTGAAGGATAGAGATTTTTTGAACTTGTGGGCAAGCATATTTTTGTGTTTGTTGCCAAAACTAAGCTGTTTGCCCGCAACAATGCGCGGGATTGTAGCGAACTGCGCTCGTGATGCCACGAGTCCAGAACTTGCGACAACGCGATTTTGGTACGAAGAAAATCTACCGCTTCGCGAAATTTTCCATGTGCTTTTTGGAAAGGTCGCTCACCAACCCGTCAATAACTTTATTTTCAACCCTGTTCCACACAAAATACCCGTTTGCAACAGGCCACGCCACCACACACGGCAACCAATAAACGCAAGTCACCGTTTCCGCTTGACCACCAACCCTTTTTATGCAATTTCGCGCGACCGAACGACACGACAAATGGCTCACAACAAACACATAGGCTCTACGCTCAACGATTTTCTCGAGAGCGAGAACATACGCCAAGAAGTTGAGAATTTAGCACGTGCAAAATTGTTGTCGTTAGAATCCACCGACAGCAAACGCCGTCTCCACCGACCCAAATCTCACCACAAACCCGATTCCCACAACAAACCCATGCTTCGCCACTAACCCAAGTGCCACGGGGGTTGGTGGTGAGATTTTTTTTCGGTGGGGTTGGTGGTGGCGGTTGGGTCAGTGGTGAAAAGCAAAGTCAGACGCCGTATAACACACACCCTCACCACTAACGTGGTCCCCTCCCGCGAACTTAGCGGGAGAGTTTTGCGCACTACGTGCGCGAATTGTTGCCACCACTAACCCCCCTCGCAACAAACCTCACCACCAACCCACAACCGTGAGGGACGTTAGTCCCGAACAAATCCGTGTGACAACAATCGTGGCAAGTTTGTACCCGCCACTAACCCAAATTTCACCACCAACCCAAATCCCGCCACTGACCCGCGCCACCACCAACCCCTGCCATGCGCGGCGGGGGTCAGGCGTTTTGGGCGAGGCGGTAGATTTTCACGATGTCGTCGGAGAACAATTTGCGGAAGTGCCCCTGCGGAATTTCCTTTCCGTCTCGCGAGCGCGACAGCACGGCCTTTTTCGCCATTTCCTCGAACTTGGAATCGTCGCGAATGCCGAGCTCTACCATCGTCACCGGCAGCCCCATTTCCTTGTAAAATTTCACGAGTTCGCCAATGCCGAGCCGCGCGGTCTCGATGTCGTTCCCGCCACTGTCAAGCCCAAAAACGTTTCGGGCAAATTGCGCGAGCTTCGCGGCCTTTTCCGCGAGGACATATTTCATCCACGCAGGCGTCACGACAGAGAGCCCCGCGCCGTGCGCCACGTCGTAAATCGCGCTAATCTCGTGCTCCATTCCGTGGCACGCCCAATCCTGCTCGCGCCCCAAGCCGAGCAGATTGTTGTGCGCCATCGTCCCCGCGAAGCCGATTTCCGCCCACGCGTCATAGTCGTGGGCGTCTCGCCGCAGTGCGAGAGCGCTTGCGATAATCGTCCGCAAAACGCTTTCGCACAGCCCGTCGGTCAGCCTGCAATTCGGAGTGTTTGAGAAATATCGCTCGAAGATATGGCTCATCATGTCGCTCACTCCGTTTGCGATTTGGTTTTGCGGAATAGTGAAAAACAGCTCGGGATCGACGATGCTGAAAATCGGGCGCAGTTTTTCGTCGCCGTAGCCGAGTTTCAGCCTGCTTTCCTCGTCGGTAATCACGGTGTTTGGGCTCATCTCCGAGCCCGTTGCGGGAATCGTCAGCACGGTCGCGACGTCGATCGCGCTTTTCAGCCTCGGCCGCTCCACGAAAATTTTCCAAACATCGCCATTTTCCTCGGGCACTCCGGCGGCAATCGCTTTGGCAGAATCGATGACGCTCCCGCCACCGACCGCGAGAATGAACGAAATTTTTTCCTTGCGACAAAGGCGAATGCCCTCGCGCACGAGCGACAGCCTCGGATTTGGCACGACGCCGCCGAGTTCGACAAAGCGAATCCCGCGCCCGCGCAACGCGCGAACGACGACGTCGTAAACCCCGTTGCGCTTTATGCTTCCGCCGCCAAAGTGCAGGAGCACGTTCGCGTCTTTCCCCGCAAAACGCTCGGTGAGCTCGCCGACGCGCCCGAGCGTCCCGCGCCCAAATGCCCAAAAAGTCCTGTTCCAATAATCGAAATTTTCCATGATTTTTTTGCTTTACAAGTCGCGCGATTCTTTCGATCGCGCCGGATTCTCGCAATTTTTTTTGTGGAAATTGGCGGGGTGCCGGCGGCGGTTTGTCGTCAAATTTTCAAAAGAAAACTTGCAAGCCGAGCCGCTAAATGCCAGCTTTGCGGCTTATTCTCTTGGTCGCGTAGCTCAGTTGGTTAGAGCATCACATTCACATTGTGGGGGTCACTGGTTCGAGCCCAGCCGCGACTACCATTTTCCCCAATCTCGCATGACGACACCGGACAGCCATCCATTTATCCCTGCGGAAACGGCTCGGAATCTCGCGAAAAAATTCGGAACGCCAATCTACGTCTATGACGAAAAAACGCTCCGCAACAACGCCGCAGAATGCCTCGCGTTCCCGAGTGCGTTCGGGCTCACGGTGCGATTTGCGATAAAGGCGTGCCCGACCGCCGCCGTGCTCAAACTCTTCGATTCGCTCGGGCTGCACTTCGACGCGTCGTCAATCCACGAAGTCCGCCGCGCGATGCACGCCGGAATCGCGCCGGAAAAAATCTCGCTCTCGACGCAGGAACTGCCGCGCGAATTTGCCGACGAAATTTCCGCCGGAATAAAATTCAACGCGTGCTCTCTCGACCAAATCGAGCGCTTTGGAAAAGAGTTCCCGGGCGCGCGGCTCGGCGTGCGCTTCAACCCGGGAATCGGCTCGGGTGCCAACGGCAAAACGAACGTCGGCGGGCCGGATTCTTCGTTCGGCATATGGCACGAGCACGCCGGCGCAGTGCGCGAACTTCTCCGCCGCTACGGGCTCACGCTCGAGCGCATTCACACACACATCGGCTCGGGGAGCGACCCCGCCGTGTGGCAGCGCGCGGCAATTTCTTCTCTCGCAATGGTGCGGGTTTTCCCAGATGTCGATACGCTCGATTTCGGCGGCGGCTACAAGGTCGCGCGCGTCGCAGGCGAGAAGACCACGGATTTGCAAAAATGCGGGGCGCCGATTCGCGACGCCATTGTTGCGCTCGCGCAGGAAACGGGACGAAAACTCAAATTCGAGATCGAGCCCGGGACGTATCTCGTCGCAAACGCAGGCGCGATATTGACGCGCGTGCAAGACGTTGTGGACACGGGCGTCGGTGGCAGGAATTTTATAAAGCTTGACACGGGCATGACGGAGATCCTCCGCCCGTCGCTCTACGGCGCGCAGCACCCGATTTTCATCGAACCGAGTTTAATCCGCTCCAACACGCCGCCGCGCAAAGTTGTTGACTACGTCATTGTGGGGCATTGTTGCGAGAGCGGTGACCTCGTCTCGTGCGCGCCGGGTGCGCCCGAGACGCTTGCCACGCGCGCGTTTCCGCAGGTTGAAATTGGTGATTTGTGCGTCATCGGTGGCGCCGGCGCGTATTGCTCTGCGATGTCGGCAAAGAACTACAACAGCTTCCCCGAGGCGGCAGAAGTCATGCTGACCACCGACTCGGCATTCCGCCTCATTCGCCGCCGGCAAACGCTCGACCAAATTATCCAAAACGAAATTTCGTAGACGCCACACGCCACAACAACAGGCGAGATTGTGGTGGCAGGAATTGGGTTGGTGGTGGCGGGTTAGTGGTGAGATTTGGGTTGGTGGTGGGAATTTGGGTCTGTGGTGAAGACAAGATGCCACGAAAATTACCCGCGCGTTTCTCGCGCGAAAAAAATAGCTTCACACTCCCTCACCGCTATCGCGGTCCCCTCCCGCTAACTTAGCGGGAGAATCGC
>JAJPZB010000101.1 GCA_021204635.1 Opitutia bacterium
CCACCACCAACCCAACCACCACCAACCCCTCCGAAAAAATCCACCACCAACTCTCCTCCCACCACCAACCCGGCTCGCCACCACCAACCCCTGCCCTAATTGGCGACGGGTTTGCCGTCGAAGACGACGACCTCGAAGGGCTTGAGTTTGACTGCGATCTCCTTGTCAAGCGAAATCGTCTTGCCCGAAATGCCCGCAACAGAGCGCTGGTCCCCGAACGCATTTCGCAGCATGACCGAGCCCTTGACAAACGCCGGCACGTCCAAGACTTTGCGCAGCGTCGCGGTGAACGTCTTCTCCTGCGGCGTCGGGTTGCGCAGCGCGAGCGTCGATTTCTTCGCATTCCACGCCGCCCAACCATAGATCTCGCCGCTTTGCGTCTCCTCGTTCCACGGATTTCCGCCCACCCAGTGGACGTCGTCGAGCACGTCGGCGTTGCCGCGAAACCATTTTATGCACTCCGCGAGCTCTTTCCAAAGCCCGAGGCGCGTCATGACGTCGTTGTCAAGATAAAGTTCTTGCAGTGCGCTTCCGCCGGCGAATGCGCAGCGCATTTCGCGCACAATCCCGTCGCGGTCTTGCGGCATTTGCGCGGGCGGCCCGAATTTTGACACGATGAGCCCGTGCGTCATGATCGAGTTTATCGGGCAAAGCGGCGAGCCCTCGACGAAGACTTCGTGGACGAGCCTGTCGCGATACGAGATCCACTGCTCGCGTTTGTCGCCCTCGCCGATCATTCCGTGGTCGCTTTCCTGCCGCCAAATTGAATCTGCGATGCGAAACCAAAACGGCGACGCCCAAGTGCCGACGGTGGTGTTGAAAAAGATGTCGCCGCGCTTTTGCCGCAGCGTTTTTTCGACGGTGATGATTCCCTCGGCGTCTTCTTCGTCGCCGGGCCCCGTCGCGTGTGAGAGCGTGCTGATGCCGTCAAACTTGAAATATCGCATGTCGTAGTCGGCAATCATTTGCGAGCAGCGGGCGACAAACGCGTCGAAATATTCTTTGTTTGACAATTTGAAATTTGTGATTTGGTTGCTCGGGTGTTTGGCGTTCCAGTTGGCGATTCGCAATTTTTTTGACGCGCCATAGCCGCCCACGGGCCCGAGCCACGCGCCTATGCCTGCGCCCAATCGCCGCGCCGCCGCATCGACTTTTTTGAAGCCGTTGGGAAAGCCCGCGTGGAAGTCCCAGAGCGAGTTGAACTCGTCCCAACCGTCGTCCCAGACGAATGCGTCAACCCCGACCTTGTATTTTTGGAAAAGGTTTTTGTGCCACGCCTCGATGACGTCCAAGCACTGTTTTTCGCTCATTCGCTTTTTGGGGTCGGGGAAATCGTTGCGGTTGATGTTCAGCTCATACCACGAATTGTAGTGGACAAACGGGCGCCACGGCACGGCGCGCTCGCGCTCGATGTAGGCGAGAAAAGAACGCCGCTCCTGCCCCGCGACGAACAGCCCGACGACCGACGAAACTTCCCACACCTCGCCCTTTTTCAGCGTAGTTTTGCGGTGCCAAGTCCCCGTCATTTTCTCGCCCGAAATCGCGTTGATGCCCATCGGAGTTTCGAGCGCGGCAAAAAATCCGGATCCGACGACCGGCGAGCCGCGCGTGTTCCCAAGCACCCGCGCGCCCTTGGGCAACGAAGCCGAAAGCGGCACAATTTCCGCCATCGCGACGTCGCGCTTCGCCGAAATTTTCAGCTCCTGCCTGATGTAATGCGAGCCGTCGCGCAACACCGCGCGCCATTCCACCACGATGTCGTCGCGCGAAAATTTCCCCGCGAGCGCGTAGCCGCCGAGCCGCTCGGAAAGCCGGAACGCGCGCGGATCGCCCTTCAATGCAAGCTTTTTTATCGAGCCCGACATCTGCGCCGACGAAATCGTTTCGCCGCTCGCAAGCGTTATCGAAAAAAGCGCGTCGCCCTTGGCAATGAGCTTGCCTCCCGCGCGCACCGCGAAGCCCTTTTTGCCGAATTTCGCGGAAATCACGTCGTTCGCGAGAATGGCGCCCTCGCGCGCCGCCGCAGCACTCGGCTGCTTCTCGGCAGGGAAAAGCACCTCGGCGTTTAAAACACAAAACCAGCTCAGAACGAGCGACAACGCCGCGACCACTTTCCCGAAAAAGCACATGCCCGCGTTATAGCATGCGCGGTATGCGTCGGGCGAAGGAAAAACGCGCGCAGGATGGTGGCGGCGGGTTGGTGGCGAGATTTGGCTTGGTGGTGGAAATTGGGTTGGTGGTGGCGGCAAACTGCCACAGAGGGATGTCACACGGATTTGTTCGGGACTAACGTCCCTCACGGCTTTGTGGTAGAGAGGGTTGGTGGCGAGAATTGGGTTGGTGGTGAAACTTGGTGGGTTTGTGGCGGGATGGGTTTGTTGCGAAAGCTTAGAAATAACGTAATTCTCCCGCTAAGTTAGCGGGAGGGGACCGCGTTAGCGGTGAGGGAGTGTGTTCGTTGAACGTTGCCTGACTCCGCTCTCCACCACCAACCCTCCGAAAAAACCTCACCACAAACTCTCCCACCACCAACCCCTCACGCGCCTTGCACCATATTCTGGCGCACCCAGTCATAACCGCGTTCCTCGAGTTTGAGCGCGAGCGATTTGTCGCCACTAAGCACAATCCTGCCCTCAGCCATGATGTGGACTTTGTCGGGAACAATATAATCCAAAAGCCGCTGATAGTGCGTTATCACGATCGCGCCAAAATCTGGCGAGCGCATGTGATTCACGCCGGCGGAAACAATGCGCAGCGCGTCGATGTCAAGCCCTGAATCCGTCTCGTCCAAAATCGCATAACTCGGCTTCGCCATCATCAGTTGCAAGATGTCGCAACGCTTTTTTTCGCCGCCGGAAAAACCGTCGTTGACCGCGCGGGAAGTGAAACTGCGGTCGATTTTCAGCTCGTCCATCTTCGCGTAAAGTTCGGCGTAAAATTCTTTTGCATTCAGGGTTTCACCCGGCGCGAGGCGGGCTTTTTTCATTGCGCGAATAAAATTTGCGATGGTCACGCCGGGGATTTCGACAGGATATTGGAACGCGATGAAAAGACCGAGGCGCGCGATTTCGTCGGGCTTTTTCCCGATGATTTGCACGCCGTCGAGAAACGCCTCGCCTGCGGTGACGGTGTAGTCGGGATGCCCCGCGAGCGCCTTTGCCAATGTAGATTTGCCGGTGCCGTTGGGCCCCATGAGCGCGTGAACTTCGCCTTTCGGGACGCTGAGCGAGAAATTTTTGAGAATTTCTTTTTCGCCAATCGAGACGCAAAGATTCCTGATCTCCAATAAGTTCTTCTGCATATTTTTTGTTCGGAGTGGAAAGCTATTGAGTTGTTGTGCTTGCGGCAAAGGCAAAGTTTGTTTGTGGCTTGGTGGTGGCGGGTTTGGGTTGGTGGTGGCAACAAACGTTCCGCAGTAGGATGTCACACGGATTTGTTCGGGACTAACGTCCCTCACTATTGGTGGTAGCGAGATGGTGGTGGCGGGTTGGTGGTGAGATGGCTTGGTGGTGAAACTTGGTAGGTTTGTGGCGGGATGAGGTTGTTGCGAAAGCTTAGAAATAACGCGATTCTCCCGCTAAGTTAGCGGGAGGGGACCGCGATAGCGGTGAGGGAGTG
>JAJPZB010000091.1 GCA_021204635.1 Opitutia bacterium
CCCTCCCGCTAACTTAGCGGGAGAATTACGTGTGGGATTCGGCATCGCAGGTGGGAAGCCGGGTTGGTGGTGGCGGCAGAGTGCTGCGGGAGGAGTTTGTGGTGAGGATTTTTTCGGAGGGGTTCGTGGTGGGACTTGGGTTCGTGGTGGGACTTGGGTTCGTGGCGAATAATTTTACTGCGATTTGTTGTGTGAAATTTGAGACTGTTCGTGGCGGCGAGAACGCCTGAGAATAAAACGACAAGGAAAAAAACGATAATGGATATTGAAGAAAAATTGTTGGAATTTATGCGGCGCAAGGACTACACGCCGCTACGCGCCGACGAGCTTTACAAGGCGATTGGTGGCGGGATTGCGTTTGCGAGACTCAAGAAAAATCTGCAGCGCCTCGTGCGCGACGGGAAAATCGCACAGATAAAACGCGACAAATTTTGCTTGCCGCGCGACGCCGATCTCGTCACCGGAAAAATTTATTTTCGTCAGAGCGGTTCCGCCAAGCTTTTGCCTGACGCGAGCGACGATGGCGCCGAGCCGCACGAGCCCGTCCACATTCGCGCGGAGGACACAGGCGTTGCGCTCCATGGCGACCGTGTTGTCGTGCGAATCGAGAAGAAAAAGCGGCGGGGCGGCTTTCGCGAGCGCTATGCGCAGGACGACAATTTCGAGTTTGGCTCTGTTGTCGAGGTGCTCGAACGCGCATTTTCTACGACGACGGGGACGCTCCACAAGGACAGATATGCGTGGTTGGTGACGCCGGATGATCCGCGAATTGGTCGCGAAATTATCGTGCCCGACCCGAGTCGCTCGCTGTTGTTCCCGCAGCCGAAGGACGGGGAGAAAGTTGTCGTGCGCCTCAACGAATGGCGCCGCCGCAACGAGGTGATTACGGGCGAGATTGAAAAGGTTTTCGGCGTTTCACACACGCCTCTCGCCGAGTATCGCGCGATTTTGTATCGCTACAATTTGTCGTCGGAATTCCCCGAGGCGGTTTGCCGCGAGGTCGCCGCATTTCCCGAGGAAGTTGATATCCGCGAGATGAAAGGGCGCAAAGACATTCGCTCGATTTTCACGATAACGATTGACCCCGATGACGCGAAGGACTTTGACGACGCGTTGTCGGTGGAATTTCTGCCGGGCGGTAAAAAACGAATCGGCGTCCACATCGCCGATGTCGCGCATTACGTGCGCGCGGGAACGGCTCTCGACGCGGAGGCGCGTTCGCGCGGCAATTCGACGTATCTCGTCGGCACCGTGATTCCCATGCTTCCGCATGCGCTTTCGAGCGGCTTGTGCTCGCTCATCGAGAACGAAAATCGGCTCACGAAATCCGTTTTCATGACATTTTCGGAGAAGGGCGAAATTTTGGGAACGGAGTTCGCGAACACTGTTATTTCTTCGCGAAAAAGGCTGACGTATGGGCAGACGCTCGCGTTCATGAAAGAGGACGACAATGCCCGCGTGCGCGCGTTTCCGCGAATTCCCGCGCACCAATCGGGCCATCCCGGGCGCGCACTCGCGGACCTGAATGACGCCGAGCTCGACGAAATCCGCGCCGGCATTCGCGCGTTGTGGGGAATTGCAAAAATTTTGCGCGAACGGCGAATGGCGCACGGTGCTCTCGACCTCGATATGCCGGAGGTGAAAATCTACGTGGATGCCGATGGTTATGCGGATCACATCGCGCGCGTCGAGCACGACGAATCGCACCAACTCGTTGAAGAATTCATGCTCGCCGCAAACGAGATTGTCGCGCGAACGTTTTTTCAGGCGCATTTCCCGTTTATCTCGCGTGTGCACGATGCACCTGAGCCGGGGAAATTATCGGAGTTGCGCGAAGAATTGCTTGCCGCCGGAATCAAGATTGGCGACCTGACGAAGCGTTCCGAAGTCGTGAAACTGCTGAACATTTTGAAGACGCGGGAAGACGGATATTTCTTGCGGCTGCAGTTTTTGCGGAGCATGAAGCAGGCGTGTTATCGCCCGAAGGCTGATGGTCACTACGGTTTGGCGAAGACGTATTATGCGCATTTCACCTCGCCGATTCGCAGGTATGCCGACCTCACTGTGCACCGTGTATTTGATTTTTACTTACAAAAAAATCGCTTGGCGACAGCACCGGCAAAGAAAGTCGCCCCGAGCACACTCGCCGAATTGGCGGCGACGGCGGAGCACATTTCCGAGACGGAAAGGACGTCGATGGAGGCAGAGCGCGAATCCACGAAAATCAAGCAGCTCGAATATTTCGAGCGCGAGGCTGGGAAACGCCACAAGACCAATTTTGACGCGGTGATAACGGACATTCGCAACAGCGGAATGTTTGTCGAGCTCACGGTTTCGCAGGCGTTCGGCATGGTTCCGATGTCGGCGATGACGGACGATTTGTATTATGTTTCTGCGGACGAGACGTCGCTCGTCGGGCGCCGTTCGCGCAAGTTGTACAAACTCGGGCAAATCATTCCCGTGCAGGTTTTGAGCGTCGATCGCGTTCGCCGGCTTATGGATTTTTGCATTGCGCCGGTTTCGCCGGCGGAGGCGAAGTATCGCGTACCCGTTGTCGCGGGCGCGCGTCGCTTGCCGGTTCAGGAACTCGCGAAATTGCGGCGGAAGGGCGGGAAGCGGCGCAGGCGGTAAGTTGCGCTCCCGTTGCCGCAGTTCAGAGCGGGCGGCGTTGCATGCAGCCGATGAACACGAGAATTGCGCCGCCGATGGCGTGCAAGACGAGGACGCAGAGGCTGACGTTGACGCTGAAAATTTCCGCGTTCGCGTTCATTTTCGTGTATGCGTCGTAAATTGCGCTCGTACTCATTGCGTCAAAAAATCCCGACCAGCCCCAGAACACATTGATGAACGGGCGGAAAACCCAGACGAGCGCCTTCGGCAATTCGAGCACGATTCCGGAAAGGGGGAGCTGGAAACCGACGAGGTAAATCGATAGCAGTGAGGCCTTTTCCGGCGATTTCATCAGCGCGGAAAACCCGAGGCAGATTAGCGTCATCGCGACGCATACGCCCGACATTGTCGCGATTTGCGGGAGCCACTCGCCGGGGAATTTGCAAATCACTTTCACGAAAACGCACATCCACGCGCCTTGGAAAATCGCGATTAGCGCGGTGAACAAAATTTTGGAAAGCGCGTAGGCGGCGGGACGAAGCCCCGTCATGCGCTCTTTTTCGTAGAGATTTCGCTCGGCGGCAATCTCGCGCCCACCGTTGTTTGCGCCCATGAGCGCGAGCAAAATCACCTGAAACAAAACGAGACCCGTCGCGAGTGTTGCGACCGCCGAATTTTTCAGCTGAACCTGAATTGCCTGCTCAAAAACCGAGAGCGAAATCATCTGCATTTCGTCTATCGGAAGTACTTGCACCTGCGGTAAGCCGTCGAGCGCAAACAGCACGACAATGCACGGGAAGCCAAACGTTATCGCGAGCGTCAGCGCGAGATAGCCGGCGTCGCGAAACAGCAGGCGGAAGCGGCGCGCGAGCAGGGTGAATAGCTGCGACAAAAAACCGGCGTGCTCCGTTTGCGACAATGCGGCTTTGGGTTTGTCGTCTGTGGCATTATCGTCAGCGGCGTCAACGTCGGCATTGTCGTCGCAGAAATTTTCGGGGTCTGCGCCGTAAATTTCATCGCGGGATTCCTGCCATTTTTGCACCCAGAAATCGGTTGGGTGGCTCTCCATGCTGTTGTAGAGCTGGAGCGGATTTTCGATTTCAAAATATTTGCAAAGCTCGGGAAAACTCCCTTGGAAAATGACGTTGCCGGCACTGACGACGGTTATCGTGTTGAAGAGCGGGAGTTTGGCGAGATTGTGAATTATGCAAATTATTGTCTTGCCATCGCTCTCGATGAGCTCGCGCATGAGCCCGAGAAGTTCGTCCTCCGAGTTCGGGTCGAGGCCGCTCGTGACTTCGTCGCACACGAGATATCGCGGTGCGAGTGTGAGTTCCAAGCCAAGGCCGACGCGGCGAGTTTGCCCGCCGGAGAGCGAGCCGACGAGTTTGTCGGCGTGCGGCGCGAGCTTTGTCGTTTCAAGTACGGATTGCAGGCGGCGCTCGCGCTCATGCCTGTCGGCAACATTCAGCGCGAGCGCGTAGCGGAACGTTTCCTCGACCGTAAGATTCGGCTGCGCGAGTGTGAATTGTGGGGCAAAGCCGATTGCGCCGGCGATCTCGTCGCAGCTGTGAATTTGCTCGCCGTCAAACTCCGCAATCCCCGTGCGCTTTATCATGCCGAGAATTGCCTTCATCAGCGTCGTTTTTCCGCAGCCCGACGGCCCGATGACGGCGTGCATTTTGCCGCTTGAAAAAATCGCGTCGGCATTGCAGAGGATTCTTTTCCCGTCGGCAGTTTCGACGGAGAGCTGAGTGCAGGAGAGCATTTTGAATTTTGTTTTGTGAGGGGAAAAATTCGCGAGTGTCGGGGCGGCAGAGAGGGCGCGGGCGAACGCGGCGTTCCGAAAATGGAATTTTCAAAGGGCAGGGGGCGCAATTCAAAAATCGCGTTGCGGTTGCCTCTCTCCAAAATTTAGCCTTGCCCCGTGCTCGAAGATGAGGGAGTAGCAATTTTGTTTTGCAAACTGGACAAGAAAAACATAGCAGATTGAACGATGATTTTCAGATTAGGCGAGTTGTTTTGCGGACCAGGTGGGCTCGCGTATGGAGCAATGAACGCGCGCATTGAGAATCTTAACTATAGAATAGTTCATCAATGGGCGAATGATTACGACCTATCGACGTGCAAGACCTATATTAGGAATATTTGCCCTGATAGACCAGAGAGCGTTATATGCAAAGACGTTCACGATCTGGACATTTCTAAACTGGGAGCGATCGATGCATTGGCATTTGGGTTTCCGTGCAATGATTTCTCGGTCGTTGGGGAACAACTTGGGTTTAACGGGAAATACGGTCCTCTCTATTCATACGGAATAAAAGTTCTAAGGCTTTACCACCCTCAGTGGTTTTTGGCGGAGAATGTTGGTGGATTACAAAGTGCAAATGGGGGCGGTGCGTTTCGATCGATAATGTCCGACATGCGCAAAGCCGGATATAGGCTCTATCCTAATCTGTACAAATTTGAGGAATACGGAATTCCACAATCTCGGCATAGAGTTATAATTGTCGGGATCAGGGATGATTTGCCATATGTGTTTAAAATTCCAGCTCCGACGAAGAAGATTAAGACGTGTCGCGAGGCATTGGAGATTCCTTCGATTGCATGCGATGCTCCAAACAATGAAAAAACTAAGCAGTCGACACAAGTTGTTGAGCGCCTTTCTCACATAAAACCGGGAGAGAATGCGTTTACGGCTAAATTGCCAGAAAATTTACAACTGAATGTTAGAGGTGCAAGAATAAGCCAGATATACAAGCGCTTGGATCCGGATAAGCCCGCATATACAGTGACAGGTTCTGGTGGTGGTGGTACGCACATATACCATTGGTCAGAACCGCGGGCCTTGACAAATCGGGAGAGAGCAAGGCTTCAAACTTTTCCTGATGAATATGTGTTTGTGGGGTCAAAAGAAGAGGTTCGCAAGCAGATTGGTATGGCAGTTCCAGCTCAAGGCGCGAAATTAATTTTTGAAGCAATATTGAGAACGTTTGCTATGATTCCATATGATAGCGTACGTGCAAATTTGGAGGAGGATAAGCAAATCACATGGGACAAGATTATTGGTGGGTAACGCGACCAAAAAGGAAATTAAACTCTGTACCTGAGGAGTTGGCCGCTTTTTGTAGTGTCGCACTTGAGAAAAAATGGTTTGGGAACAGAAGTCTCCACATAGCTCTTGAGGAAGAATTGGAACGCACAGGAACCAAGCGGATCGGCGAGAGACGCGATGCTTCTGGATCTGGAGGGCGTACCCATGCAATCATGTTGTACAGTCTTGGATTATGGTTTGAGAAAAATGACAAGGTGTTCCTTACTCTTGCGGGAGAATCAATAATATCCGGGAAATCTGCGGTATCTGTTTTAACTAAACAGGTACTAAGGTTTCAATATCCATCGCCCTATTCAGAGAAAGTGAAGATTTCTCCACGGTTTCGTGTTCGACCATTCATATTTTTGTTGAGGCTGTTACTCGATCCGCGAGTTGGGAGTTTGACGCAAGATGAAATTGCATACGTTGTTACAATAAATGCAGAAAATGAAACAGAACGGTGTTTTGAAGATGTTGTAGGGAAACTTATGCGTTATCGAAATTTTTCTGCCCAATGGCGAGTTTTTGGGAAAGATTATTTGTCGCAGCACCATGCGTCTGAGGTAAATCTAATGGCAGTGTCGAACACCATTATGAATTGGCTTGACTACACGCAACTTGTTTACAGGGAAGGGAGTGTGATATGCGTTTCGCCCGATAAGATTTCTGATGTAAAACAAATTGTAGACGGGGGTATGTCTTTTATTAAATATCCTGACGGCGATGACATATTTCAGCGGAAATACGGTGTTGATCCTTGGCATCAGAAAGATACGCGGAATATTCTGCAGACAGGTGCAGTTTCCGTCAAAACTATTGAGCGAAACCGAATTTTGCGCGTCTTTTTCAATTATTCCTCACTGAAACCGGTGCGCATAATAGACGCGGGTGTCGTCAACTATGTCTCGCAAGAATCGGGAGTCGATGTCAAATTCACAGAAGACGTGCTACAAAGAACGTACCCGAATGGTGCATTAGGTGGGTATTTGAGCAATTATAGGAGTATGGCATTTAAAGGTAGGGATGAGGCGGTGGATTTTGAAAAAGCGACGGCTAATTTGTTCCAAGATGTATTCGGGTACAAAACCATACACTTGGGGCAAACGGGAGCCAAGTCAGCTCCTGATGTACTCGTCATTTCTGATTTGGAGGGATATCAGGCTATTATAGACAACAAAGCGTACAGCAAGTACAGTATCAGTGGAGATCACCACAACAGAATGGTTCACAACTACATTGAGGGAATTGGCAATTACAGTAAATGCAGTTTCCCTATCGGCTATTTCGCATATATAAGTGGTGGGTTTACAGAACACATAGACAGCCAAATACTGAAAGAAGTAAAAGAGTCGGGTGTTCATGGCTCCTGTATAACGGTTTCAAATCTTATCGCCATGATTGAGACACACGTAAAAACTCCCTATTCCCATAAGAAATTGAGGGATTTGTTTGGTGTTGACAGGCAGATTTTGCTGTCAGACATCAACCCATGAATATCTCGCAGAATGGAATTTTCAAAGGGCAGGGGGCGCAATTCAAAAATCGCGTTGCGGTTGCCTCTCTCCAAAATTTAGCCTTGCACCGTGCTCGAAAACTTCTATTGCCTCAACGCCCATTGCCCGCAGTTTTTCACCGCGGTGTTCTTCGTGTTTGGCGCGATTGTCGGGAGTTTTCTGAACGTGTGCATTTTCAGAATTCCGCGCGGCGAAAGCATTGTTTATCCGGGCTCGCATTGCGCCTGCGGCAAGCCGATTCCGTTTCGCCACAACATCCCGATATTGTCGTGGTTTTTGCTTCGCGGGCGCGCCGCGTGTTGCGGCAGGAGATTCGGATTTCGCTACCCCGCAGTGGAATTTTTGAGCGCCGCGCTTTTCGCCGCCGCTTGGGAATTTTTGCCCTGGCAAGACGCTCTTGCTATGATGGTGTTTTGTGCGTTCGGAATCGTTCTCGCGCTGATCGATTGGGACACGATGATGTTGCCCGACAGCGTCAACGCACCATTCGTGCTCGCCGGATTGGTCGTCTCCGCGTTGTTGCCGGAGATTCATTCCGGCGTCGTCGCTGACGAAAATTGCCCGCGCATCTTGTTTTGCCTGCGCGACGGGCTCATTCCCGCCGTCGTCGGAATGTGCGTTGGAGGAAGCCTCTCATATTGGTTCAGGTATTTCGCGAGCGTGATAATGCGGCGCGAAGCGCTCGGAGAAGGTGATGTGATTTTGCTCGGCGGAATAGGCGCGTTTTTCGGCTGGCAAGGTGCAATTTTCGCGTTTTTTGCGTCGGCATTTATCGGGCTTTTTGCGGCGCAGATTTTCAAAATTTTCGGAAAGAAATTCACGCGGCGACAGCGCGAGCAAGAGGCGTCCATGCTCTCGTTGGAAGGCGGGGAAGATGTCGAGGAATTTGAGAAAAATGCCTCCGAGCCGTTTCCGCTCGGGCCATGGCTTATCGCGGGCGCCCTGATTTATCGCGCCGCCGGCGAGCAAATCTGCGAATTTTTCTTCGCCGGATTTCGCGCCATCTGACGCTCCCCACTCGCGCTCCCCACTCGCGCTACCCACAAAAAAACTCCGCAAACCAATCGCGGAGTTTTTTATTTTTTAGAAAATTTGCGGGAATCCGTTGCGCTCAGGCTTTGATTTCCCTGTGGAGGGTGCGGCGGCGGAGGCTCGGGTTGTACTTCATTTTTTCCACCTTTTCCTGCATGGTCTTTTTGTTGCGCGTGGTCATATAGCGCGACGGCCTTTTGCCTTCTTTGCGGGCTTCGGTGCATTCGATGATAACGGTTTCGCGTGGCATTGTCTTTTGTTTCCCTTAAAGGTTTCGATTTGAAAAATTGAGGCGCGATGATGAAATTTTTTGCCTGCGGCTGCAAGCGTTTTTTACATTTTAAAGCCTTTGCCCAAGTAAAATTCGCGCGCTTTTTCGTCGTTCAAAATCACTTCGGAGGGACCTTCCACGAGCACCGTTCCTTGGTGGATCAGGTAGGCGCGATCGACGATTGAGAGCGTTTCGCGCACGTTGTGGTCGGTTATCAAAACGCCGATTCCCTTGTGTTTCAGCTCGATGACGATTTTTTGCACTTCCGCGACAGAAATCGGATCGACGCCGCTGAACGGCTCGTCGAGTAGCATGAATCGCGGCTTTGTCGCCAGCGATCTCGCGATTTCCAAGCGCCTGCGCTCGCCGCCGGAAAGCGTGTATGCCGGCTGTTTCGCGAGCCTCATCAATCCGAGGTCGGTCAGTTGCGCCTCGCAATATGCCTTCCGCTCGCGCGCGGGAATTTTCATCGTCTCGATGACGCCCATCACGTTGTCCCACACGGAAAGTTTTCGGAAAATTGACGCGTCTTGCGGCAAATATCCGAGCCCGCAACGCGCCCGTTGCCACATCGGCATCCCCGTGATGTCGTTTCCGTCAAGCAAAACTTTTCCGCGCGTCGCCGGCACGAGACCCACGACCATGTAAAACGTCGTCGTCTTCCCCGCGCCATTCGGACCGAGGAGCCCGACAATTTCGCCGGAGTGCAACTCGAGGCTCACGTTGTGTACGACTTCGCGTTTTCCGTAGATTTTGACGAGCCCCTGCGTGGAAATCACGCCGGGCGTTTCCTGCTCGGCGGCGGAGGATTTTGTTGCGCTGTTCGGCATAATTTTGTGCGTTGGATTATCTCGGTTCGCGCGAATCTTGCAACACCGCTTATTGCTGCGACTCGCCGCCTTACTGCTTGCCAAAATTTTGCGGAACGGGTTCAATACGCGGCTCAAATGTCAGGCGCTTTTCAAGTTATCGCCCGCCGTTGGCGGCCACAGCAGTTCGACGAGATCGTGGGTCAGGAGCACATCGTCAGAACCTTGAAAAACGCGATAGAAACGGGGCGAATCGGGCATGCGTATTTGTTCGTGGGCCCCCGCGGCACGGGGAAAACGAGTACCGCGCGAATTTTCGCCAAGGCGCTCAATTGCACCAACGGTCCCAGCGTGTGTCCCGCGCCGGACGACCCGATTTGCAAAGCCATCGTCGATGGCTCGTGCATGGACGTGATCGAGATTGACGCGGCGACAAACCGCTCCGTCGAGGATGCGAAAAAAATCCGCGCCGAATGCGGCTTCATGCCCGCGCAATGCCGCTTCAAAATCTACATCATAGACGAGGTGCACCAGCTCTCGAAGGACGCATTCAACGCGCTTTTGAAGGTGATCGAAGAGCCTCCGGCGCATGTCAAGTTTATTTTCGCGACGACAGAGGCGGACAAGGTGCTCGAGACAATAACCTCACGTTGCCAGCGCTTTGAATTTCAGCCAATTCCCGAAGATAAAATTGCAAAGCGCCTGCGGCAAATCACGGAGCAGGACGGCATCGATGTCTCGGACGATGCGTTGCTCGCAATCGCGCGGCTCGCAAACGGCGGCATGCGGGATTCGCAATCGATTCTCGACCAAGTGATTTCGTTTTGCGGGAAAAAAATTTCCGAGAAAGACGTTTCGGACATCTACGGCCTTGCCTCGAAAGAGCAAATTGAAGGCTTGACAGCGGCGATGGCGGCGGCGGATTACGCGGGCGTCGTGAAGTTCGCGGACGAATTTGTCGCCGACGGGCGGGATTTGTTGCGCGTTTTGAAAGATGCTCAGGCTCGCGTACGCGAGGCGCTTTTGGAATCCATTCGCGAAAATGGCGTCGGAAAAATGCTCGGGACGCCAATGCGCACAGAGCAGATTTTGCGCATGCTCGACACTTTGCAGTCCGGCGAGAACAGCGTAAAAATGGGGCTATCGGAGCGGGCAAATTTCGAGGTCTGTCTTTTAAAAGCGACAGAGCAGAGTAGAACCCGCGCGATTGATTCGCTGATAAAAGATATTGCGGGACTTGCCGCGGGAACGTCCGAAGGCAATTCAAAAAAAAAAATAACGGCAGCGCCCTGACGCAAAAATTCCACGACGCCAACGTCGAGGCAAAAAGGGCGCGGCAAGCCGAGGCAGAACAATTCGCGAAATCCGCGCCAACGTTCGCGAGCCCGCGCCCGGCGAAAAAACGAGAGTCGGTTGCGGCGGAAAATTCGCCGGAAAATCGCCCGCCGATTTCGGAGGAAAGTTTGCCGCCCGAGGAGGTGGGCTATGACGCCGAGCCGCAGCCGGAAGAGCGTTTCGACGACGCCGCGCCCGTGGCAAAAATTTCTGCGGAGGAAGTTCTCGCGGCAATTCCCGAGGGAATCCGTAACGCAGTGCGCGACATTTTCGGCGCGGAATTTTACGTCTATCGTAGCGACGCAAAGATGTTCTCGCCGCACGACGAGAAGGAAAACAAAGCCGCCGCCGGAGACAATGGCAACGGTGGCGACGACGACAACTCCGGCGATATTGAGGCTTCGCCCGACACCACCCAAACCGATGCCGATGAAAATTGACCCGCGTGGCAACCGAGTTGGGTTGGTGGTGGCAACCATGGTGATCTTGCCACAACCGAGTTGGGTTGGTGGTGGCAACTAACTAAGTTGCGACAACAATGACGCTCCGCAACAATGACGACAATGCGAACTCACAACAAACCATGGAGAATTTTGGCATGCCGCTACGCATTGGTGTAATTTCTGACACGCATGGGCTCGTGCGCCCTGAAATCTACGAGGCTTTTCGCAGCGTAGATCACATCCTGCACGCGGGCGACGTTGGTGCGGACGAGATTCTCGCCGAGCTCGCCGATATCGCGCTACTTTCCGCAGTTCGCGGGAACATCGACACCACGCCCGAGTGCGCCGCGCTCCCGCTCTCCACCACCGTTAGGCTTGGTGGTGCGGAAATCTTTCTCCACCACGGACACGTGGACGATCTCGCCACAATGAGCGCCACCACAGACATCGTTGTCGTCGGCCACTCACACCGACCACGAATCGAAATCATCGACGGAATTTTGCACGTGAACCCTGGCAGCGCGGGGCCTCGGCGCTTTCACTTCCCCACCACCGTCGCGATAATAACGCTCTGTGGTCGCGCCCGCACCGCAGAGATAATCGAGTTCTCGCGCGAGTGAACCCCATGGTGGTGGCGCGGCAACGGTTTCCCCATTGTTGCGGCAAATTTTGGGCGTTTTTTCTTTTGCAGGATCGCAACAGAGCGAATAAACTTCCGCCATCTCGTTTGTACTTTTATCTACCCCCGAATGAAAAAATTACGTTGCCTCGTGTCTGCGTTTCTCGTCGTTGTCGCGAATTGTCTCGCGTTGGCGGGCGCGCCGAAGATTTCCGTCGAGAGTTTGCCCGACCTTGTTGTCGCGGGAACGAACCCGCAACAAGGCGTCGCGGGCGCTTTTTCCGCCTTGGTGGCGGGCAAGATTGTTGTCGCGGGCGGCTGCAACTTTCCTGAGAAAAGTCCGGCGGACGGCGGAAAAAAAGTGTACTACGACACGATTTGGGAACTCGATCTCGGCGTGCCCGAGGCAGGGTGGCGGATTTCCGACCACAAACTCCCCGCGCCCGCCGCATATGGCGTGAGTGCGAGTTATTGGCTCGGTGGTGAGAATGCCGAAAAAAAACTTGACACGGCATTGTTGCCGCCTCCCGAGCTCTGCCCAGCATTGTCGCTGCCCGTGACGTTGGACAATGCGGCGGGCTCTGCCACCACTATCGCGGGCGGCAACGCAGATGGTGCCCCCGCCACAAAGGCGTTTTCGCTTGACAAAGAAAGTTCCACCTGGTGCGAACTTCCGGATTTCGCGGGCAATCCGCGCGCGCAACCGGTTTGTGGCTTTGTCAAGACTCCGCGTGGCAAGGCGTTTGCCTTGGTTGGAGGCTTTGCTTTTTACAAAGAGAAAAACGCCGCAGTTGTCGATTGCGCGGGCGTGGTTTATTTCCCCGAAGAAAAAAAGTGGGAGCGCATTCCCGCGCTGCCGGCAGAGGTCTCGGGCGCAGGGCTCGTCGGCGCCGCGGCAATGGAATACGACGGTGGCTTGCTCATCGTCGGTGGCGTCAATGCAAAAATTTTCAAAAATGCGCTCGAAAATCCTGCGCCGGACTACCTGCGCCACGAAGCGGAATGGTACAAATTCAACGC
Organism: Opitutia bacterium; assembly: GCA_021204635.1. Taxonomy (GTDB): domain Bacteria; phylum Verrucomicrobiota; class Verrucomicrobiia; order Opitutales; family UBA953; genus Spyradosoma. The sequence continues at coordinate 12,748 of JAJPZB010000091.1, forward strand.
CGACGTGCTCTTTCTTTCCTTCGACAACAATGGCAAAGCTGTGTGGCAAAAGCTCGGAAGCGCTCCGGAATTGGCGCGCGCCGGCGCCTCGCTCGTGCCCATTGGCGACGGAGAATTTGTCTATGTCTGTGGCGAATTGAAGCCAGGATTTCGCTCGACAAAGTGCGTCCGAGTGAAAATCGAGAAATGACGCGCGCGCAAAATTTTTCACCACCAACCCCTGATTTTTAATTTATGGAAACCATCGTAAACTTCCTGAATAGTCTCAAAAACGAGGCGGGGACGGCGCCGGCCTTTGACAAACTCGTCATCGGGTTGATGCTCGTCGTCATCGTGATAATCGTCATTCAGGCAATTCGCAAAGGCGTGAAAAACGTCTCGAATCTCGCCGATCCTTCCACGCGCGCGGGTCTCTGGGCGTGGGTCGCGGTCGTGTTGTTGTGGGTTGTCGTAATGCTGAATTACTTCGACCGGCAATTGCTTTCCGTCGTGCGCGCGCCAATCGTCCACGACATACCGATGTCCGACGCGCAATTTGGCGCGATAACGTCGGCGTTTCTTTTGATTTATGCGGTTCTCAGCCCGATCGGCGGCTTTATCGCAGACCGCTATTCGCGACGCCTCGTCATCTTCGGCTCGCTGATCGTGTGGTCCACGGTGACATGGTGGACGGGGCACGCGCAGGACTACAAAACACTCTTCGTTGCGCGCGCGGCAATGGGCATCTCCGAGGCGTTTTACATTCCCGCCGCGCTCGCTCTAATCACGGATTTTCACCGCGGCAACACGCGCTCGCTCGCGACTGGGATTCACATGAGCGGCATCTACGCCGGCATGGCGCTCGCCGGTTTTGGCGCAACAATGTCCGACCACATCGGCTGGCGAATGACCTTCGCGCTCTTCGGCCTCGTCGGCGTGCTCTACGCGTTTGTCCTCATCGTTTTCTTGAAAGACCCCGGGCACACTCCCGCCGACAACGCGCGCGAACAACTGCGCCGCGCCGAGGAAGCCGCTGCCGCCGCGACAGACGCGCAACCCGCTTCGGCAGAGGGCGAGAAGCCCGCGCCCGCTTCCGCCGATTTTGAAAAACTCTCCGGTGCGCAGGTTTTCGCGCGCCTGCTCAGCTCGCGACCAATGTGGATTTTGCTCTTTGTTGTCGCGTTCGCAGGCGCAGGCAACTGGTTTTTGCTCACGTGGTATCCGACATTGTTGCAAGACACCTTCAACCTCACGCCCGGCGAGGCGGGCCCGCAGGCGACGCTGTGGAGCTCGATCGCGAAGTATGTTGCCGTCATTGTTGCGGCGATTATCGCGGATCGTTGGGTGCAAAAAAATCTCCGCGCCCGCGCGCTCGTGCCTGGGATTTCGTTTGCGGTTGCGGGACCTTGCGTCGTCATTGCGGTCGCTCTCGCTGGCACGCTCGGTGGCGTGAGCTGGCTCCTCTACGCGATGCTCGCGCTCGTGGCAATGCAGGGCGTGGCGCAGGGCTCGCTCGACGCGACGCTCATGCCGGTTATGCGCTCGCACATCGACGAACGCTATTCCGCAACAGGCTACGGCTTGCTCAACCTCACCTCCGCCGGCGTCGGCGCGCTGATTTCGTTCTTCGGTGGCTGGTTTAAAGACCAGGGCGTCCCGCTCACGACAACACTCGCCGTCGCAGGCACGCTCATGTTCATCTGTGGCGTGCTCTTCTTCGTTCTCCCCAAGCCCACAAAATAACGCCACCACCAAGGCGCTCGCGCATGCGCATGGAAAAAGCTCTGCGGCAACAAAGCCGCAGGGCTTTTTGTTCGTGGAGGCGGGTTAGTGGTGGGAGCCGGGTTGGTGGCGGGTTAGTGGTGGGAGCCGGGTTGGTGGCGGGTTAGTGGTGGAGTGGGGGGTTGGGGGGGGGGGGGCTGTTT
>JAJPZB010000008.1 GCA_021204635.1 Opitutia bacterium
CCAACCCGCCCACCACCAACCCTTCACCACTAACCCATCCTTCACCACCAACCCGCCCGCCACCGTCCCGCCACAACAAACGCCCCGCGACAACAATGCGTTTGTTGCCGCGGGGCGGTGTTTATTGGGAGTTGGTGGTGGCGACTACGCCTTTATTTCTTGACAACCTCCCAAGTTGCCGCGTCTTGGCTGACGTGGATTGGGTCGATGTGCCAAATCTCGTTTGCGTATTCCGAGATCGTGCGGTCTGAGGAGAATTTCCCGACGTTTGCGGTGTTGAGAATTGCCTTTCTCGCCCACGATTTTTTGTCGTTAAACTCCTTGGAAATGCGCTCCTGGCATTTCACATACGCGCGGTAGTCCGCGAGAACGAGGAAGGGGTCGCCACCATCGAGCAGACTGCGCACGACAGGCGCGAGGGCGCCCGGCTGCTCCGGCGTGAAGTAATCGCTTTCCAACCAGCCGAGGATTGCTTTCAGTTCGTCGTCGCTGTTGTAGAAATCCCAAGGGTTGTAGCCTCGGCTGCGCAGTTCCTTCACCTCTTCGACGGTGAGGCCGAAGATGAAGATGTTGTCGTCGCCGACCTCTTCTTTGATTTCCACGTTCGCGCCGTCGAGCGTCCCGATTGTCAGCGCGCCGTTGAGCGCGAGCTTCATGTTACCCGTGCCTGCGGCCTCTTTGCCGGCGGTCGAAATCTGCTCGGAAAGGTCGGCGGCGGGAATGATTTTTTCCGCGAGGGAAACGCGATAGTCGGGGAGAAACGCGACCTTGAGCTTGCCGCCCACGCGCGGATCTTCGTTGATCCTTTTCCCCACGGCGTTTATCGCGCGGATAATCGTCTTGGCGAGATCGTAGCCCGGAGCCGCTTTCGCGCCGAACACGAAGACGCGCGGCGTAATCTCCATCTCCGGATTGTTGAGAATGCGGTGATAGAGCGTGAGGATGTGCAGCAAATTGAGGTGCTGGCGCTTGTATTCGTGCAGGCGCTTAATCTGCACGTCGAAGAGCGCGTCCGGCGAAACGTCGATTCCGCAGAGATTTTTGATAATGCGGACGAGATCGACCTTGTTTTCGTGCTTGACTTCCATGTAGCGCTTCTGGAAGTCGGGGTCGTCGGCGAATTTTCCGAGCCCGCGAAGCAAGTCGAGGTTTTTCGCCCAATCGCCTTTGATTTTTTCGTCGATGAGCGCGGAGAGCCGGCGGTTGCATGCGAGGAGCCAGCGGCGCGGCGTGATGCCGTTTGTCTTGTTTTGGAAGCGCTTCGGGTAGAGCTCGTAGAGGTCGGCGAAGAGCGTTTGCTTGAGCAGCCTCGTGTGGAGCGCGGCGACGCCGTTTGTCGTGTGCGACGCGATGACGGCGAGGTACGCCATTCTGACCTGCTTCACGTTGCCTTCTTCGATGATCGAGAGCGAGCGCTTTTTCGCCTCGTCGCCCGGCCATTTCTTTTCCACTTCGAGCAGGAAGCGGCGATTGATTTCGTAGATAATTTGCAGGTGGCGCGGGAGGACTTTTTCAAACAGCGGCACGCTCCATTTTTCGAGAGCCTCGGGGAGAAGCGTGTGGTTTGTGTAGGCGAAAATTTTCGTGACGAGCCCCCATGCCTTGTCCCACGAAAAGCCTTCGACGTCGATGAGCAGGCGCATGAGCTCGGGGATCGCGATTGTCGGGTGCGTGTCGTTGAGCTGAATTGCGGCCTTGTCGGCGAGCGTGTCGAGCGTGCCGTTTTCTTTCAGGTGGCGGCGAATGATGTCTTGCAGCGAGCAGGACACGAAGAAAATTTGCTGGACGAGGCGGAGTTCGCGGCCGACGGCGGTTTTATCGTTGGGGTAAAGCACTTTGGAGACGGTTTCGCTCTGCGCTTTGTTGCGGATTGCCTCGATGTAGCCGCCTTCGTTGAACTTGTGGAGGTCAAACTCGCGGGTTGCCTTTGCTTCCCAGAGGCGGAGGAAATTTATCGTGTTCGCCTTGTAGCCGACGATCGGGATATCCCACGGCACGCCGATAATCGGCGAGGTATCGACCCAGCGCGGGCGGAAGTTGCCCTTTTCGTCGTAGGAAAGTTCGACGCGGCCGTAGAGCGGGACTTCGACGCGGCGATTTGCGCGGCGAATGTGCCAGGGGTTGCCGGTGATGAGCCAGTTGTCGGCATTTTCCACTTGGCAACCATTGGAGAAAGTTTGGCGGAAAAGCCCAAATTCGTAGTGAATGCCGTAGCCGATGGCGGGATAGTCGAGTGTCGCGAGCGAATCAAGGAAGCACGCCGCGAGCCGCCCGAGGCCGCCGTTTCCGAGACCCATGTCGCGCTCTTCCTCAAAAATTTCTTCCGGATCCAAGCCGAGTTCGCGCAGCGCCTTTTCGGCGACGCCGAGGAGGCCGGCGTTTGTCAGATTGTTGCGCAACAAACGACCCATCAAATACTCCAATGAAAGATAATACGCGCGGCGCGTTTTCGCCTGCACGTGCGCAGCCTGAGTGTTGATGAAGCGATTGTTGATAAGGTCTTTGACGGCAAAACTCGTAGCGAAGAGCCACTCATGCGCCGTCGCGTTGCCGACGTTGCACGCGAGCGAGCAGCGCAGGTGGTAGAGAATCCATTGCTTAACAGATTCCACATCCGGCGACATCCCGACCGTGATTACGGTTTTTTCGGCGAGTTTTCCTTTGGTTTTTTGTTCTTTTGCCATTGTTAGCGCTTTGTTTTGAGAACTTTGTTGTCTGAGAATAATTTGGAGGGTCAAGTTTATTCCAAGCCTGCGCGAAAGGAAAGAACATTTTGTTGGGGTGGCGGAAAGGTTGCGCGATTTTCGCACGGGGATTTTTCTTGAAAATCGGCGGTGCAAAATTCAAATTTTGTGTGCTTGCGCCGTTGTGGCGGAGGCAAACATATTTCCAACAATCGAAGCAAAATCTACCACACCATGAGTTCAAAAACCTGTTCGTGTTCTTGCCGAATACCCTCTCTGGTAAAGAAATACCTGATGGCTCTGACCGGCGCGGTGCTCGTCCTGTTCATGCTTGCCCACGTCGTGGGCAATTTGCAAATGTTCGGAGCGCCGGACAAGATAAACACCTACGCGCATCTTCTGCATGCATTGCCTCCGGCTCTGCTGTGGGGCTTCCGCATAGTAATTGCGGCGTGCATCATCGTGCACCTCTGCCTCGCGATAAAGCTGAAGCTCGAAAATCTCGCCGCGCGCGGGACTGAGGACTATGACGCCAAGGCGACGCGCTATGCCGCGTTTTCCGCGCGCTTCATGATCGTGAGCGGTCTCCTGCTGATCGTCTTCATCGTGCTCCACTTGTTGCAATTCACGGTTTTCAAGGAGGCGGGAATGCTCGCCCAATATGAGAACGCGACTTCGATAACGGCTGTCGGCGGAAGCGGATTTTTCGGCTACCTCGGCCAGCACGGGAATGACGCCGCCGTGATGAAATACGAGGTCTTCGACGTCTATCAAATGGTTTACAACGCGTTCTCGAATCCGTGGATTTCGCTCGGCTACATCGTCGCGATGTTGCTTTTGCTCTCGCACCTTTCCCACGGCGCGCACTCGATGTTCCAGTCCTTCGGCTTGCGCAACGAAAAGCTCCGCCCGATTTTCCGCGTCATCGCCGCGATTTACGCGATTTTCGTGAGCTTTGGGCTCATCTCCGTCCCCGTCGCCGTTCTCACCGGCGTAATCAAGCCGAATCCGGACACGAAGGCGCCGATCGCGCAAGCTGCCTGCCCGTTCACCAAGTGCGCCGCGCCTTGCGCAGAACCGGCATCCGAGGCTGCTCCCGCAGAGCAAGCTGCCGCAGCTACCGACGAGAAATAATTTCAACCGAAAAGGAGAATTTCATCAATGATTACTCTCAATTCCAACATTCCGGAAGGTCCCCTCGCCCAGAAGTGGAGCAAGCGCAAATCTGAATTAAAGCTCGTCAATCCCGCAAACCGCCGCAAATACCACATCATCGTGGTGGGCTCCGGTCTCGCAGGCGGCGCGGCAGCCGCTTCGCTCGGGGAAATGGGCTTCAACGTGAGCTGCTTCTGCTATCAGGACAGCCCGCGGCGCGCACACTCCATCGCGGCGCAAGGCGGAATCAACGCCGCCAAGAATTACCAAAACGACGGCGATTCCGTTTACCGGCTTTTCTACGATACGGTCAAAGGCGGAGACTTCCGCGCGCGCGAGGCAAACGTCTATCGCCTCGCCGAAGTTTCCAACGCGATCATCGACCAGTGCGTCGCGCAAGGCGTGCCGTTCGCCCGCGAATACGGCGGAACTCTCGCGAACCGCTCCTTCGGCGGCGCGCAAGTTTCGCGCACATTCTACGCGCGCGGGCAGACCGGCCAGCAACTTCTCCTCGGCGCCTACTCCGCCCTTTCCAAGCAAATCGGGCTCGGCACCGTGAAAATGTACAACCGCCACGAGATGATGGATCTCGTCCTCGTCAACGGCGCGGCAAAGGGAATTGTCACGCGCAATTTGGTCACGGGCGAAATCAAGTCGTGGAACGCGGATTGCGTGGTGCTCTGCACGGGCGGCTACGGCAACGTGTTCTACCTTTCCACCAACGCGCAGGGCTGCAACGTCACGGCTGCCTACCGCGCATACAAACACGGCGCCGGATTCGCGAACCCCTGCTTCACGCAGATTCACCCGACATGCATTCCGGTCCACGGCGAGCAGCAGTCGAAGCTGACGCTTATGTCCGAATCGCTCCGCAACGACGGGCGCATTTGGGTGCCGAAATCCCGCGAAGACGCAAAGCTCATTCGCGAAGGCAAAAAATCGCCGAACGACATCAAGGAAGAAGATCGCGACTACTATTTGGAGCGCAAATACCCGAGTTTCGGGAATCTCGCCCCGCGCGACATTTCTTCGCGCGCGGCAAAAGAAGCCTGCGATGACGGGCGCGGCGTTGCCTCCACGGGGCGCGGCGTTTTCCTCGATTTCCGCGACGCGATTGAGCGCCTCGGCGAGCAAACAATCCGCGAGCGCTACGGGAATCTGTTCGACATGTATGAAAACATCACGGGCGTGAATCCCTACAAAAACCCGATGCAGATTTACCCCGCGTCGCACTACACGATGGGCGGGCTCTGGGTCGATTACAATTTGATGTCAAACATTCCGGGTCTCTTCGTCGGCGGCGAGGCAAATTTCTCCGACCACGGCGCAAATCGCCTCGGAGCCTCCGCCCTCATGCAGGGCCTTTCCGACGGATATTTCGTCTTGCCCGCCACAGTTCCCGACTACCTCGCGAAGTGCGGATTGGGTGGAATGCCGAAGAAGGAAGAGCATCCGGAATACGCCGCCGCAGAAGCCGCCGTGCGCGAGAGAATTGACAAACTCATGTCGATAAAGGGAACGCACTCGCCGCGCTATTTCCACCAAAAACTCGGCCACGTCGTGTGGGAAAAATGCGGGATGGGGCGCACGAAAGAGGACCTCATCGAGGGTGTGAAGCTCGTCCGCGAAATTCGCAAAGAATTTTGGAAAGACCTCCGCGTCGTCGGCACGAAAGACGAATTGAACGTCGAACTCGAACGCGCCTCCCGCGTCGCCGATTTCCTCGAATTTGCCGAACTCATGCTGCGCGACGCAATTGAGCGCGACGAATCTTGCGGCTGCCACCTCAGAACCGAGCACCAGGACAAGGGCGAGGCGGTTCGCAACGACAAGGACTTCGCGCACGTCGCCGTTTGGGAATACAAGGGCGACGACGTCGAGCCCGAACTCAACAAAGAACCTCTCGTTTACGAGAACGTCCACTTCGCGACGCGCTCCTACAAATAAGGGCGCGCAGGAACGTAAACCTTCAACAATCCTATTTTTTCAAAAATGTCCGAAGAAAAAACAATTTCACTCACGATCAAAGTTTGGCGGCAGAAGGGAAAAGACGCCCGCGGATATTTCGAGACGCACAAGGTCTCCAACGTCTCCACGGGCTCGTCGTTCCTCGAAATGCTCGACATTCTCAACGAGGATCTCGTGGCACAGGGCAAAGAGCCAATCGCGTTTGACCACGATTGCCGCGAGGGAATCTGCGGAATGTGCTCGATGACGATCAACGGCATGCCCCACGGACCGCTACCGGGCGTAACGACCTGCCAACTCCACATGCGCCACTTCCGCGATGGCGAGACAATCACGATCGAACCTTGGCGCGCAAAGCCCTTCCCCGTAATCCGCGACCTCATCGTCGATCGCTCCGCGTTTGACAAAATTATTCAGGCGGGCGGATTCGTCTCCGTGCGCACAGGTTCTGCGATTGACGCCAACATCATGCCAATCCCGAAGGAAGTCGCCGACACAGCGATGGACGCTGCGGAGTGCATTGGTTGCGGCGCCTGCGTTGCCGCGTGCAAAAACGCCTCCGCAATGCTCTTCGTCGCGTCCAAGGTCACGCAACTCAACTCGCTCCCGCAGGGCAAACCCGAGAAAGACCGCCGCGTGCTCGCAATGGTCAAGGCAATGGACGACGCCGGATTCGGGAACTGCTCCAATCTCGGCGAATGCCAAGCCGTTTGCCCGAAAGGCCAGACGCTCGACTTCATCGCCAAGATGAACCGCGACTACGCCGTCGCCACTGTGAAGAAAATCTTCAAGTCAACAGGGAAAAAGAAAAAATAACGCTTTCCCGCAACAAAGCTTCGAAAGCGCCTACGCACAATTTTGCGCGGGCGCTTTTTTTTGTGACCTGGGTTGGTGGTGGGAATTGGGTTAGTGGTGACGGCAAAGTGCCACAGGGGATGCCACACGGATTTGTTCGGGACTAACGTCCCTCGCTGCGTTGTGGTAGACCGGGTCGGTGGTGGCAACAATTCGCGCACGCAGTGAGCGATTCTCCCGCTAAGTTAGCGGGAGGGGACCACGATAGTGGTGAGGGAGTGTGGAGCTATTTTTTCGCGCGAGAAACGCGCGGGAAACTTCCGTGGCACTTTGCCGCCACCACCAACCCAAATCCCACCACCAATCCGAATCCTCGCCACCAACCCAAATTCTCACCACTAACCAGGATTCCCACCACCAACCCAAGTCGCCACCACTAACCCGCCACGACAAACGCCTGCCACAAACTCTCGCCTGCGTCACGCCTGCGGCACGACTGTGGCGGCGACTACAGCTTCACGTCGGGGTGGACAATTTCGGTGCCCACGCCCTTGTCCGTGAAAATCTCGAGCAGGAGCGAGTGAGGCGTCCTGCCGTCGATGAAGTGGACTCTGCGCACTCCGCTTTGCAATGCCTTCACTGCGGAATCGACCTTGGGAATCATTCCGGCGGCGATCACGCCTTCTTTTTTGAGTTTATCGATTTCGCTGACGCGGAGCGTTGAAATCAGCGTCGTCGGGTCGCTCGGATCTTGCAACAATCCCGGGACGTCGGACATGAAAACGAGCCTGCGCGCCTTGAGCGCGGAAGCGACGGCAGAGGCCGCGGCGTCGGCGTTTGTGTTGTAGGGACGGTCTTCGGCGTCGAGCGCAATTGGCGAAATGACCGGAATTTTCCCTTCCGCGAGCGCCTTTTTTATGAGCTTTGTCTTGACGGATTTGATGTCGCCGACAAAGCCGAGGTCAATCGGGTTGCCGTTCGCGTCCTCGACTTTGAGTTTTTCGCAAACGTTGACATGGTTCCCGGGCATGCCGAGCGGCACGCCTCTGCGGCGCGCTATCATGTCGCAAATCTCTTTGTTAATCACGTTATTCAGGGTCTTTTCGACGATTTTTATCGTCTCGGCGTCCGTCACTCGGATTCCGTTTTTCCACTGCGGCGTGATGTTCGTCTTCGCCATCGCGCGCGTTATCGCCTTTCCGCCGCCGTGGACGACGACAACTTTGATCCCGACGGAGTTCAAAAACACGATATCTGCGGCAACACGTTCTCGCACGACAGGATCTTCCGAGTCCATAAAACTTCCGCCGTATTTCACGACGAAAACGGAGTCATGAAAGCGCTGTATGTAAGGAAGAGCTTCGAGCAAAACCTTCGCCTTCTCGATGAGTTCGGATTCGTTGTCCATTGCCGTGAGAAATAGAGTCTCGCGATAATAATATTTCGCGGCGGCGTCGCAAACAGATTTCCGCAAGAAATTTTGCAAAAAAATTGCGCGGCAACAATGCGTCTCGGTGGCGGCGCATTTGCGCAAAGTTTGTGTTGCAATGTGGGAAAGAAAAGGGTAAATTTGTCGCATAAATGAGACAACTAATTCTTATCGTTGATGACGAGAAGAACACCCGTGAGGGGCTCGCAGCAACACTCGAAGACAACTACGAAATTTACACGGCGAGCAACGCAGATGAAGCGATTCGCCTAATGGATGCGGAAAATTTTGACGTTGTTTTGACGGACTTGCGCATGGCGGGAAAATCGGGGTTGTCCGTTGTCGATCGCGCTCTTTCGCTGCCGCAAAAGCCTGTTTGCATAATGATGACGGCGTATGGAAACGTCGAAACTGCGGTGGAAGCGATGAAGCGCGGCGCATATGATTTTCTGACAAAGCCTCTGAACATAGACAAGCTCGAGCTCGTGATCCGGCGCGCGCTGAAATCCCGCGAAACTGTGCAGGAAAACAAGGCGATGTCGTCGCGCTTGGAGCAAAAGTTCAGCTTTTCGCGGCTCGTCGGCGAAAGCCCTGCCCTGCAAAATGCAATCGCGAAGGCAAAGCGCGTGGCTCAAGCGAAAACCACGGTTTTGCTTCTCGGCGAAACGGGCACCGGCAAGGAGCTTTTTGCGCAACTCATTCACCAAAGTTCGCCGCGGGCAAAAAAGCCGTTTGTCCCCGTGCACTGCGCGGCGATAGCGCCGACGCTCTTGGAAAGCGAGATTTTCGGCCACGAGAAAGGCGCGTTCACGGGCGCGACGGAGCGGCGAATCGGGCGCTTTGAATCTGCGGACGGCGGCACGCTTTTTCTTGACGAAATCGGCGAAATCGATCTCGCGACGCAGGTGAAGCTGCTGAGATTTTTGGAAACGCACTGCATAGAGCGGCTCGGCGCGCAAAAGCAAATCAAGTTGGACGTGCGCCTCGTCTGCGCGACAAATCGCAATCTCGCGGAAATGGTCAAAGAAGGAACGTTCCGCGAAGATCTTTACTACCGGCTCTCCGTCGTCGCGCTGATGCTGCCATCGTTGCGAGAGCGCCCGACGGACATCCCGATTTTGATCAACCACTATCTGCAATTTTTTGCCCGCGAGAATGCGTTGCCGCAGGTACGCGTCTCGGCGGAGGCGATGGCGGCGCTTTCCGCGTACAAGTGGCCGGGGAACGTCCGCGAGCTCCGGAATTTCTGCGAGAATCTCGTGGTCATGCACGAGGGCGCGGCGCAAGTTTCGCTCTACGACCTCGACCCGCGCTTCACATTGTCGCTCCCGCCCGCGCCGCGAAAGCCCTCGGAGATTGTCCCTGCCGCAACAAACCCGCCGGAACGCGACCACGAAGCCGTTTCCGACGGCGACAACAATGCCGCAGTTGACACCGGCGACTTGCCCGCAGATTTCGGCGACAATGACGATGTCTCCGAGAAATTCGCAAACGCGCTCGAAGAGCACAAGCAGAACCTCGGCACGATAAACAAAGCTCGCAAAAAGGCTCTCTCGAAAAAGGAAAACGAGAAGCGGCTTCTGCGACGCGCCTTGATTCAGGCGCATGGCAACAGATCCGCCGCCGCAGATTTTCTCGGTATCTCGCGCCGCACTTTCCACCGGAAATTGCTCGAAGATCCGTCCATTTCCGCCGGCTTGGAGGCCAAGCGCGGGCGCCCGTCATTTGAAGAAAACATCTAAAACAAACCAACAATGAACAAACCCCTATTGAAAAAACTAATCGCGCTCGCCGCAATTTTCGCCACGCCGCTTTGCGCAGAAACGGCGCTCGCGGCAGAGACTGCCGCCGGCAACAATGCCGCTGCGACCGCAACAATAAAATACGCCGGCTCGGACTTTCTCTCAGGCGACATAGAAAATGCGCTGAAAGAAAATGTGGCAAAGGCGGCAAACGCGCCCGCGCTCGAAGGCGAGATGATCGGGAGCAAATCCGCGGTGACGCAACTGCGCACCGGCGAGTGCGACTTCGTTCTCGTGATGGAAAAAGGCGACCCCAAATCGCTCTTCTCCGAGCTCGCGGAAGGCAAATGGCGGGCAATCCCAATCGCGTATTTGGTCTCATACGTCGCAGTCCCGCGCTCGAACGGCGTCAACGAAGTTTCGTTCTACGAGTTGCGCGGAATTTTTGCGCGCTACGCCGAAAATCACATCACGAAGTGGGAAAACACCGGCGTCAAAATTTATCCGATCCTCGGCTCGCGCGCCGACAGCACTGCGAACTCGTTTTTCCAAGCAATCGTGTTCCCGCAATCGCCTTTCCTCGCGCAAATCCGCAACACGGAAAACGATGAGGGCGCGTTGCAGGAGGCGTCGTCATCGCACGAAGCAATTGTCGTCGTGTCAGCGCCAATCGCCTCGAAATTCCCGACGCTCAAAACTCTTTCCGTCTCCGAAGCGCAATCGCCCGACGAAAAGAAAACCGCATACTCTCCGACGCCGGCGAACATCTACAACCGCGACTATCCGCTCTCCGTCCCGTTCTACGTAGTTTATCCCGTGGAAAAGCGCGCAAAAATCATCCCTGTGTTGCGCGCCATTTTCTCCAACGAGTTCGCTTCGACGCTGCAAGCGCAAAACCTCGTGCCGGTTCCCGAAAATATCCGCGAGAATCTCAAAAAAAGTATTGACGCATTGGGAGAATAGGTGTTCATTCGCCCCCACGATTCGATTCTTCGTTGATCGATCGCGGGCGTAGCTCAATTGGTAGAGTACCACCTTGCCAAGGTGGATGTTGGCAGTTCGAACCTGCTCGCCCGCTCCACTTTCAGCCTCTTCCGTCGTGAAGAGGCTTTTTTGTTTTACGCGACGCTGCAAAGCCGATAACATTACCTTTACTTTTCGTAAATTTCAGCAACCCTCCAACAGCATTACTTATGTCAGGACACAGCAAATGGGCGACGACGAAGCGCCACAAAGGTCTGGTCGACGCAAAACGCGGCAAAGTTTTCAGCAACCTCGCCAAAGAAATTACACTTGCAGCGCGCTCCGGCGGCGGGGATCCCTCGTCCAACATGCGCCTCCGCTCTATTCTCCTGCGGGCACGAGCCGCAAACATGCCCAGCGACAATATTGACCGCGCCATCAAGAAGGGGACGGGCGAAATCCCGGGCGTCGTCTATGAAGAATGCGTTTACGAGGGTTACGCGCCTGCCGGCGTCAGCGTCATCGTCGAAGTCACGACAGACAACAAGAACCGCGCTGTCAGCGAAGTCCGCTCCACGTTCACGAAAAACGGCGGCAACATGGGCAGCGCGGGCGCCGTTGCATTCAATTTCAGCCGAAAAGGCCAAATCCTGATCTCCGCCGAAGGAAACGACGAGGACACGCTCATGGAAATTGCCCTCGAAGCCGGCGCAGAGGACATCAAAAACAACGGCGACCATTTTGAAATCATCACCGCTGTTTCGGACTACGACACCGTCGCAACTGCGATCGCGGACAAGGGAATCAAGCCCGTCGAATCGGGAATCGTGTACCTGCCAAACGTGACAGTGCCGATTAAAGACGCCGACACGGCGAAAAAAGTCCAAAAACTCTTGGACGCGCTCGAAGATCTCGACGACGTCAAAGCCGTTCACTCGAACGACGATTTTGACGAATCACTTTTGGACGCATAGAGAACCAAAAATTTTGACCGCAGCGGAAACACGGCGGGCGCGGCACCGCCCCTTCGTTTCCGCCTGCTACCCAATAGAAACACAAAAACAAATGAATCCACGTCAAGGCGAAAATTCGCACGCACCACGCAAGAAATTTATCCAGACGAACCCGATCCGCGTCGCCGCGCGCGCAGTCGTGGTCAAAGACAACAAACTGCTCGCAGTGGTTTTGAGCGACCAATCCGGTCCGTTCTACGTTCTTCCGGGCGGCGGGCAAAAGCACGGCGAGGAGTTGTACAACACGGTGCGGCGGGAGTGCGCCGAGGAATTGGGCATTATCGTGGAGCCCTACAAAATGCTCTACGTCCGCGAATATATCGGGAAAAATCACGATTTCGCGGCGCGCCACAAGCACTTTCACCAAGTGGAAATTGTATTCGCGTGCGACTTGGTGGAAGAGGGAAATATCGGCCACGGCTCGGACGAAGACGCACGCCAGGTCGGATACGAATGGCTACCGTTGGAAAATCTGCGAGACACGCGCTTTTTCCCGTCGCTGTTCAAAACGTTCCTCAACGAAAAGAACGAATTGGAAATTCCGACGGATTATCTCGGCGACATTAATTGAGCCCGCCGACACGACAAAATTTCATGCTACAAAACACACTTCGCTCCGGCAACAGACCACTCGACGAGGCGGACGCGAAAAAATCGAGAATCGCAAAAAGCGAGGGCTACATCTCCGTCGCGGTAAATACATGCCTCGGATCGTTCAAGCTTTGGGTCGGCACAATCACGGGCTCCCTCGCTGTTTTTGCCGACGGATGGGAAACACTCTCGGACTGCATTTCATCAATCGTGCTCCTGATCGGGCTGAAAGTTTCCGAGGTCCCCGCAGACAAAGAGCACCCGTTCGGGCACGGACGCGCAGAACTCGTCGCCTCGATAATCATCTCCACAATTCTCGCAACTTTCGGCTTCTCGTTCGCAAAAAGCGGAATAATGAAAATTGTCAACCACGAAACTCTCGTGTTCGGCTTCTGGACATTTTCCGCCGGCATCGCCTCGGTGGTCGTCAAAGAATCGCTCGCGCAATACGCGCTTTGGGCTGAGCGCAAAACGGGCATGATTTCGTTGCGGGCAGACGCGCAAAGCCACCGCAGCGACGCCATTTCCTCCGCGCTAATCTTGGTCGGAATGATAGTTGCGCGCCTCGGTGGCGACATGTTCTGGTGGATGGACGGCGCGCTTTCCGTCCTCATTTCCGCCCTGCTTCTGCGCCTCGCGTGGTCCATTTTGAGCGCGACATCGAAGAAAATTCTCGGCAGCGCAGTTTCCCCCGAGCTCGAAGAGAAAATCGTAGAAATCTGCGTCCGCATTTCGGGGACGGATTTGTGCGCCCACCACATGCATATTCATGAATATGGTGAGCACAAGGAATTGACATTCCACACTCGCTTTGACGGGAACATGAGCATGAAAGATGCCCACGAAATCGTCGATAAAGTGGAAAAGACGATAAGGGCAGAGCTGAAAATGGACGCGACAATCCACTTGGAAATCAAGAAGGACGGGGTTCCGCAGCGCTGCATTCCCGCAAAATAACGCGGTGCTCCGGCGCCGGTTTTGCAGAGAAAAATGGAAAACGCCTGGGAACAACGCGCCGCCGCGCTCGCCACAATCTACCCGCGAGAACGCTTGGAGCCGCGCGCCGTCGCAACAATCGACGCTGCGCTCGGTGGCGACAATGCCGGCGCAAAATCCCACCACCAACCCGCCACCCACCACCAACCCGGCAATGGGGTTGGTGGTGACAACAATGCCGATAGTCGCGACCACCAACCCGATTCCCACAACAATGGGGTTGGTGGTGGCAAGATCGCGCTCGCATGCTCCGGCGGCAGCGATTCCATTGCCCTGCTCCTGCTCGCCGTGGCGCTTTTCCCGGGCTTGCGCGAGCGTCTCTGCGTCCTGCACCTCGACCACGCACTGCGTGGCAGTGAAAGCGCCGGCGACGCGGAGTTCGTCGCCACCGTTGCGCGCGAGCTCGGCGTCGATTCGGTGGTGGGAAAAATCGATTGGCAGGAAATTTCTGCCCGCGACAACCATGGGCGCGGGTTGGTGGCGAGCGAAGAATTTTTGCGAGGGTTGCGCTTGGAGTTTTTCGCTCGGGAAATGCGTGCGCGGAACTGCAAAATCCTGCTCCAAGGTCACCAACGCAACGACGTCGAAGAGCTTTTGCTGATGCGGCTCTCGCGCGGCGCCGGCGTTGGTGGTCTGTCTGCCCCGCGCCCCGTTTCACCACAAAGCGACGGCAGGATTTTCGTCCGCCCGCTTCTCTCAATTTCGAAGCCCGACATCGAGGCCGCGCTGCGTTCTCTCGCGATTCCGTGGCGGCAAGACGCCACCAACGCAGGCTGCGACTACTTCCGCAACCGAGTGCGCCACAACGTGTTGCCCGCGCTCGCAACCGCCGCACCATTCGTGAACATCGCGCGCTCGCGAATGTTGCTCGAAGAAGCCGACGATTTCTTGGAGCTCGCCACCAACGACTTTTTACGCTCGGGCAAAAGGCTCTCGGCGGCGCTCCCACGCGCATTGTTGCGGCGGGCAATCATAAAAATTCTCGACGACAGAGGCGCAACCATCTCGGCAAAAAATCTCGACGCGCTCGTGGAATCTATCGCCACCACCAACCCAATAAAATTCTCTGCAAACAAGGACTTCGACGTCTGCTGGGACGGTGGCGATCTCAGAATTTTGAAAAGAAATCCAGCCACCACCGACTCGTCCGCCACCAACCCATCTGCCACCACCAACCCAGGCGCCACCCCCAACCCAATCTTCACCACCAACCCAGGCGGCAACGGTGGCGAAATCGCGCA
>JAJPZB010000114.1 GCA_021204635.1 Opitutia bacterium
GCAGTGCGCGATTCTCCCGCTAAGTTAGCGGGAGGGAACCGCGTTAGCGGTGAGGGAGTGTGTTGGTGGTGCGACGCCAGACTTTGCTCCCCACCACCAACCCAACTCTCACCACCAACCCAACCGCCACCACCAACCCGCCAAAATTTTCTCGCCTCCACTCGCCGGCGAAGTTTTCCATTGCCACAAGATGAGCAAGATTCCCGTTTCGGAAAAAATAAAAAAATGCGCAGCGGCAACCGAGGCAGCATTTGACAAATTTGTGCCCGCAACAAACACGCGACCCGCAATCGTCCACGAAGCGATGAATTACAGCCTGCGCGCCGGCGGAAAACGCCTCCGCCCCGCCCTACTCCTCGCCGCATTTGAAGCATTTCCGTCGAGCAACGACCCGCTGCCCGCCGCCGTCGCAATCGAGTGCCTGCACACGTATTCGCTAATCCACGACGACCTGCCGTGCATGGACAATTCCGACCTGCGCCGCGGGCAAGCGACATGCCACAAAAAATTCGGCGAAACAATCGCGCTACTCGCAGGCGACGCCTTGCTCACGCACGCGCTCACGCTCCTCGCCGACGCATACGCGGCGACGCCTGCCCTCGCCACCGACCTCGTGTCCGAACTCGGCAACGCCGCATCGTCGCGCAAACTCATCGGCGGCCAAGTCGAAGACACGATCGGGGAACGCGGCGAGGCGACGGCGGAGCGGCTCGACTTCATCCACGAAAACAAAACCGCAGCGCTCATCACCGCCGCAATCGTAATGGGATTCAGGCTCGGCAACGCACCACAAAGCGCGATAGACGCCGCCCGCGCAGCAGGCCGCGAAATCGGAATCGCGTTTCAAATAATCGACGACATTCTCGACGAAACAAGCGACGCCGCCACGATGGGAAAGCCCGTGGGCGCCGACGCCGAAAACGGCAAGCTGACATACACGCGATTTCACGGCATGGAAAAATCTCGCGCCCGCGCAAAAGAGCTTTCGCAAAGCGCAATCTCGCGCCTCAAAAAAATCGGCGGCAACACAGACTTCCTCGTCGAACTCGTCGCCGAAATGAGCGCAAGAATTTCGTGACGGGGTGGTGGTGGGAATTGGGTTGGTGGTGAGGATTTTTTCGGAGGGGTTGGTGGTGGCAACGAAGTGCCGCAAAAAGTTACCCGCGCATCGCTGCGCGAGATTGTTGCCGCCACCAACCCAAATTTCCACCACCAACCCAATTTCCGCCACCAACCTACGCGCTTGGCAGGCGCGGGATTGCCGCGAGCAATGCGCGCGTGTACTCGGTCTGCGGATTCTCGAAAACCTCGCGCGGACTCCCACGCTCCACAATTTCCCCCTGCCTCATCACCGCGACAGTGTCCGCCAACGACTTCACGACCGCGAGATCGTGGCCGATAAAAAGCAGCGCGAGATTTTCCTTCTCCTGAATTTTTTTCAAAAGCTCCAAGATTTGCGCCTGCACAGAAACGTCGAGCGCAGAAACGGGTTCGTCGCAAATTATCAGCTTCGCCGCAGTCGCGAGCGCGCGCGAAATCGCAATGCGTTGCCGCTGCCCGCCGGAAAATTCGTGCGGAAAGCGCTGCGCGTGCGAGCTCGGGAGCCCGACAATTTCCAAGAGCTCGGCGACGCGCTCGCGGCGTTGTCGCGGCGTCATTTCGGGAAAATGTATTTCGAGCGGCTCCGACAAAATATCAAAAACCGTTTGCCTCGGATCGAGCGACGCGTAGGGATTTTGAAAAATCATCTGCACCTTTCCGCGCAGGCGTAGCGGCATTCTCGCGGAAAATTTCGTGACGTTTTCGCCGTCGTAAAAAATCTCGCCGGCGGCAATTTTTTGCAGGCGCATGATGGCGCGGGCGAGCGTCGATTTTCCGCTTCCCGATTCGCCAACGAGCCCGAGCGTTTTCCCGTGCGGAATCGCGATGGATACGGATTTCAGCACGCGCGTCATCGCCGTTTTTTTCCACGGCAGCGGCAGCCCCGAGCTCCGCGCCGGAAACTCCACGACGACGTTTTTTGCCTCCGCCGCGAACATTTTTCAAAAATGCAAACCGGCTTGAAGCGCGAGCCCGATTGTCGGGTCGGAGCTGAAATGATAGCTGCTGCGGTTACCGTTTTCCCAAAGCCTGTATTTCGACCACAAAAGCGATTCCACCGAGAGCGAAACGAAAATTTCCTTCGTCAAATTCCACTGCGCCGTCAGCGTGAGCGGAATTGATTGCACCTGCCAATTTTTGCCGCGACCGACACTGAACGTCTCCGAGCCGTAATTCGCCGCGAGGCTGAGCAGCCACTTGTTCTCGCCGCCGACGTCCCACGAAATTTGCGCGCCGTTGCCGAGGCGCAGACTCAAATCGTGGCCGAGAGCGCAGTTGAAAATGCCAAACGGGAAAAATTGCCAGCGCTCGCGAGTGCGCGAATACGACATGTTGACGCCGACCCAAATCGCCGTGTCGCGCGAAAAATATTGCTTCGCACCGAGGCCGATGGCGAGGCTCGAGCCGTAGCGCAACGCGCATGAATCCTCGCTTTCGAGCAGGCCGGAGAGAAATCCCGCGACCGCCCTGCCATTGTCTTTGTCGAAAATATATTCTTGCCAGGTGAAGAGACTGAACGAATCGATGTGGGCAAAAGGCGTCCTGCCGTTGGGCGAAATATTTCTGTGCGTGCCCGAGAAATGGTAGTCGCTGCGGCGATAATCCAAGGACATCAGCGCGATGTATTTTTCCTCCTCGGAAACGTGTTGCCACGACACATCTAAGCCGTAGGTCGAACACATGAGCTGCCCGCCCTTGCTGATTGCGGCGGGGAAACGCACGCTGGCGATGAGCGAAAACGGCGTCACGGAAGTCGTGCCCGAAAAAAGCAGCGAGCGCGCGGGCGTGAAAATTTGCTCCCAAAACAATTCGCTGCACGTTTTTCTGAAATTTTCCGTGATCTTTTTTGGCAGAGAAAAATCAATCCCGAACGGGCTTTCATCGCTCTCTTTCTCGCCAACCGCCTCGGCGAAAGAGGCACCGGAATTGTTGTCGGGGGAATCTGCGGGATTGTTGTCGGTGGTGGTGGCGATGGTGGTGGCAGCGTCGTCACCACCGTCGCCATTGTCGCCGGTTGCGGCAACGGTGGTGGCGTCAACGCCGGCGTCGTCCTCGGCAAATGCCGGAACGCAAAAAAGTGCGCTTGCCGCAACAACGAACCCAATCGCAAATTTGGATTTCATGACAGCGAGTAGATAAAAGAGTTGCGTGGAGAATATTTCCCGCCCGCAAGCTTTTCCATATAAAAACGCAGGCAAGGTCGCGGATTTTTCGGCGGGGTTGGTGGTGAGGTTTGGGTCAGTGGCGAGACGGTGGTGGAAATGGGTTGGTGGCGAGACTTGGGTTGGTGGTGACGGCAGACTGCCACAGAGGGATGTCACACGGATTTGTTCGGGACTAACGTCCCTCACGATTGTGGTGGCAGATTGGTGGCGGGAGTTTGGGTTAGTGGTGAAGGGGTTGGTGGTAGGATCTGGGTTGGTGGCGAGGGTCGGTGGTGGCAACAATCTCGCGCACGCAGTGCGCGATTCTCCCGCTAAGTTAGCGG